>DJWH01000061.1 GCA_002441525.1 Acholeplasmataceae bacterium UBA6235
GCATTTTGATTTTGTTTTAACGTGGCGAGACGTTTGTTTTTTTCGATGATGACATCGCCTTTGGTTGACTCTTTTTCACCGGATAAGATTTTTAAAAAGGTGGATTTACCAGCGCCATTCGCGCCGATCACACCATAACAGTTGCCTGCTGTAAATTTGATATTAACGTCTTCAAACAGTTTTTTGTCTGGGAAGACTAAAGATAGATTCGATACAGTAATCATAGGGTACTCCTTTATTATTTATAATAAACACTTGATAGCCTTATCAAGTTTAAACGATATCCCTCGTTTTGTCAAATAAAACCGAAGAAAAAGATGACATCTGGGCAGATATCATCTTTCTTTGACTATTTAAGATTTGGATGGTCGATGTCCAGACCCACGAATGGGTTCTAATGCTTTACCATTCACCTCAAATGCACTGCCTGCCCCTAAGACCAATTGGCCTTGGATGGGTGTGCATTTTACGATTGTAAAATCCATCGATAAAAAGGACTTCACCGCGTCACCAAAGCGTTCTGTCATCATACTGATCACATCATGATTGGTGATGTCTAAGGTAATCGCTGTTTCTAGATACAATCTTTTTCGGAAAAAGACACTTTGGGCTTTGGATTCATCTTCAATCCACAACAACCCTGCAATAGGACGTTGTCTTAAGTATTTGGTGTGTTTCGCCATGTTCGAGATGATGATATAGTAGTCTCCATCAAACATCCCAAATGGGGCGTAGGAAGCATAGGGTTTGCCTCCATCATCGATGGTGGATAAGACCACGGATTTCATGCTTAGCACGAGTGTTTGCATGTCGGTATAGGCTTGTTGTAAGTCCATTAGAGGGCACTTCCTTTCGCTTTCAACTGTTCTTTGATGTCCTTGATGATGGTTTGTGGGTGGTTATACCAATTCGCTTCAAAAATACGATAAGGGGTCCAACCACGGGCCATTAAGAATCGTTCTTGGTGGATGAGGTCACGTCTGGAATTGACATCTTCTCTTTGGATGGTACATAAGATACCAAGCACATAGTTAGCTGTATTTGGGTCTTTGATGGCTAAATCCACTTTATAATTACCGATACCCACTTTCGGTTCAACCGTGAATCCTGCTTTGGTCAATTTGTCATAAATATCTTGTTCAAGTTTGTTTAACGGTATTGTTTTGGTTTCTAACGCATGTAATTCACTGAGGACTTGTTTCGCAACCTCTGAATCCTTTTTCGAGATGGCGTAACAATAACGCATGAAGGATTTCAAGTATCTTGGACCTAAACCAGATAAATCTTCGACTTTGAATTCTTCCGGCATCAACGAAGACACGAAATGAATCTTTTGTTTGGATCTGGTGATCGCGACATTGAGTCGGTTTTGTCCACCTTCGTGGTTCAACCAGCCAAACCGTCTTTCCACCACGCCTTGGCTATTTTTCGCATACCCCATCGAGAAAATGATGATGTCTCGTTCATCCCCTTGAACGTTTTCAATGTTCTTAACAAACAAGCTTTGATCTTCATTGTCCTCTTTTCTAAAGAGTTCCTTTTCAAAGTAAGATTGATAGACCCCCTGTTTGAAGAGTTCTTGGTCAATCAAATCCAAAATGGCGTCGCGCTGCGCACTGTTAAACGTGATGACACCGACGGTTTCGTTTTTTCGTCTTTCTTTAAATATCTTCTTTAACAGTTGAACAACCGCTTTCGCTTCGGCCAGATTTTGTCTCTTTTCGAATAAACCATCTTTGACATAATGGTATTCAATCGGCGGTAACACCGATGGGTTCGCGTTTGGCGACACCAAGAGTTTACCGTCGTAAAAAGCATGGTTTGAGAAAGCGATGAGTTCTTCATAATTCGAACGATAATGGTAATTGAGGATCGTTTCTTGGTATTTATAACGGGCTAAATCGAGTAAGCTTTTCGCATCCAGTCTAATATCCTTATACACATCTTGTTCATAGAGTTCATCGTCATCGGAAATACGACCAAACCCTAAAGCGCTCGGTCTAAGTTGTTTTGGGTCTCCCGCAATCACGACTTTTTTCGCACGATAAATCGCTGGGATGCCTTTTTCAACATACATTTGAGAGGCTTCATCAAAAATGACCAAATCAAATAAACCATATTGTAGTGGGATGAGGGCAGACACCAATTCTGGTGTCATCATCCACACTTTGATGTGGTTTAAGAGTTCAACTTGATAGGTTGAGATAAATGCTTTTAAGCTTGGTTTGTGTTCTAATTCCATCACGCGTTTGATTTCCATCACCCGCTTGGTGTTGGATAAGTCCAAGGCATGTTTATAGAGTTCCATCTCAAAGGATTCAATCGACAAGGCCCGTTTATCGGCCATTCTAGCATTCAGTAAGGCTTGTTTTTGATGGTACTCCTCAATGATATATAAATATTTCGCATTTTTCGCTTTGAAGATTTCTAAGAAACCTGTATAAAGCGCATCAAAAAGATAGCTGCGATACTTATGGATGTCTGATATTCCTTTAAATAATGGGTCATGAATCAACATATCCAAATACTTTTGTTCGTTTTTCGATAAATGGTCATGTTTGGTTTCAAGTTTATTCAATTCTTTGATGTGTTCGAATAGATAGGTTTCTAAATCTGGGTGTTTAAAGATGGTTTCAATGTACTGGATCGAGGTCTTCTTTTTCTTGGTTAGATACAACAGTTTAGAACCCTCCGCTTGTTGGAAGGTTTTAAGGATTTTACGTTTCTTAAAGAAACCCGATTGGGTATAGTGTTGATAGGTGGTTGTAAAAGCGTCATGAAAAACAGTGTATTCTGCGATACTGCTTCTAGAGATGGCTTTTTCAAACGTTCTAACCATTGGATAGGTTTGTAAAATGGTCTCATAGTCGAGGTAGTTTTTAAGATGACTGTCTTTTTGAAAAGCCAGTTCAAGGGCTTTGATGACGGCGAAATCCAAGCCGCCAAAGGCCTTGGTGAACGCTTGAGTCACCTGTTTGGGTGATAATGATGGATGGACATCCTTATCCTTAATGAAACGTTCATAGAGTTGATAAATCGGGATGTCTTGAACCGTTTGGTGATACATCAAATCTAACGCTTGATCCATCGTTTGAAGCAATTGTTTTATCTCGGTTTCTAAGCGATAAATGTCATTATCGACGGTGCGTTTCGGTGCAGTCGTATCGAGCATTTGAGCGACTTTTTGATAGAAATAGGGCTTATTTTCGATGTCATCGATGAACATCACATATTTAGCTGCAGATTTCAATCGTTTATAAATGACATCTAGCGCCACTTTTTTCTCAGAGACGATCAACACATTTTCCCCTTTGAGNNACGACGAGTTTCTTCTCTCTATTTAAGAGTTCTATGACCTTTTCTTGGGCATAGTTCAAGTCATTGATATACGAAATCTTATCCTCATCGATGGATCCACTGGAAATCTCATAATTGAGGGCTTTTTCAGGTTTATCCAAACCCGACTCCTCAATCAATCCTTCGAGTAGCACATTGTATTTGTGTTGTTTGAGGATATCCGCCATATCCTTTTGAAGCTCCGATGAAAAGAGCTGATATCGACCCAAGACCAAATAACGATGGGTTTCAAACACACCTTTTTTCTTTTTCATGAAGGTTTCTTTGAGTTCACTCTTGAACGGTTCATACGTATTGAAATCCCCTAGGTGGATGTCTAATCCATGGGACTTATAAAATGGGACGACCACTTCTTTGATGACTTTGTCTGAATACTCTTTGATCGGTGGGGTTTCAATCGATACCGATAGTTGATCGAGTTTGTTGGTTGCGAGAACAAGGTCTTTATTGAGTAAGATGTCTTTATCTAAATCTTTAATGAGTTTAAATACGCGTTTTTCTCTGACCAATTTGACAGGGATGAATAGTAAAGGCGATTTGATTGCGAAAAGGTCTTTCTTAAAAATACCTTCGATGAAGAGGGTAGCGATGTATAAGTCATAGCTACCGGTTTCTTTATAGGTTTTATTGACCTCACGATATAGGGTGGTCAAATGATTGAGTAAGGTTTCTGATTCGATTTTAAATGTATAGGTGGTTTTCTTGGGTGATAATAAGAATAAAGACAGTTCTTCATTCATGACATGGGTTAAATCAAATCGTTGGGTTTTATCCATACGCCCCACATAGAGATTGGGATTGGTTCTTGAGATGTTGGTTAAACGGTCTTTATAATGGTCTAAGACTTTATAAGCCTCTTTTGAGACTTCTTTTTCTTCAGAGACCATGGTTTGATAGATTTTAATGACATTGAGAAAACGTGTAGCGTATTTATCCATAAAGGACTCACTCACACCAGCAATGCCTAAAAAATCACTCACCTTGAGTGGTTTTTTAGTGGCGATGTCTCTTAGAATCTCATCCGTACAAATGGTTGGAACAGACCCATCGGGTTTTCGTTCCTCTTGTCGCATCAATTCTCTTTGTCGATCTAAGGCTTCTAGTAATAAGTTCTTTTTAAGTGCCACAGGTCATCCCTCCATTCTATGGTTCTATTCTAACATTAATATGAAGTTATCCAAAGGATATATGATTGATATTTTATATCTACTTTACTATAGAAAAGAATTCGCCAAAACGGCGAATTCTTGTATGGATTTTATTCATTTAAGTTTCATTTCGTAATACACTTGATCCAAGTCATACTGACCAGTCAGTTTATTAAATCTACCATGAATGGTGGTGGATACATGATGCATACCCAATTTTTCCATGAGTTTGTAGGAAGCAATATTTCTTGAATCAGCGGTTGCGTGAAGGGTTT
>DJWH01000030.1 GCA_002441525.1 Acholeplasmataceae bacterium UBA6235
CCTTTATTGTTAGATATGGATGTGTTTATGAATCGCACCTAATGCGGATTCCATCACGGTTTCCGATACCGTAGGGTGTAAGTGGATCGCGTTCGCAACATCGGCAATGGTCGCTTCAGACTTGATGGCGAGCACCACTTCAGCGAGTAAGTCGGATGCGTTCGATGCGAGAATGTGCGCACCGATGATTTCACCAGTGTCTGGATTAACCACGACTTTTACAAACCCATCGGTTTCCCCTTCAGCTAAAGAACGACCATTGGCCATTAAAGGGAACTTAGAGGTTTTGTAAGGGATGTTATCTGCTTTCGCAGCTGCTTCAGTTAAACCAATCCAAGCGATTTCTGGGAACCCATAAATCGCACTTGGCACATTGGCGAAAGAGAAGGACACGTCTTTACCGCTGATATGTTCAACAGCCGTAATCCCTTCAGCGGACGCTGCGTGGGCTAACATCATTTTGCCAGTGATGTCACCAATCGCGTACACGTTAGGGATATTGGTTTGTAGGTGTGCATTCACGACCACCCCGTGTTTGGTGGTTTCAAGATTCAATGCTTTAAACGCATCTAGGTTTGGTTTCATACCCACCGATAACAATACGATATCGCTTTGAATCGATTTCGATGACCCTTGATGTTCATAAACAACGGCATCTCTTTGGATTTCAGTCACGGATGCACCAGTAATCACTTCAATCTTTTCTTTTTTAAGGAGTCGTAAATAAGCTTGACGGACATCGTCATCGACCGCACTTAAGATTTGATCTAGACGTTCAATGACAGTGACTTTAGTACCAAAGCTGGAAAATAAGGTCGCGAATTCTAACCCGATGACCCCGCCACCAATGATGGTTAAACTGGTGGGTACTTTCGGGTAGTTTAATAAGCTCGAGTAAGTGTAGACAAATTGTCTCTCGAACCCTTCTTTTAACCCAGGAATGTTCGGAATCACTGGAGAGGCCCCTGTGGCGAGAATGAGGTATTTGGCGGTTAAGGTTTCATCCCCCACTTTAACCGTGGTTGGATTCAATACTTCACCATACCCATTGTGCACAGTCACACCATTTTTCTTTAATAACCCTTTAACCCCATCGGTCAAGGTTTTGATGACTTTATTTTTGCGAGAAAGCATATCGGTCCAATTGAAGGTTACCGCACTATCATCGATATGGATACCATAAGCAGAAGCGTGTTTCATCAATCGGTATACTTTCGCATTCTTTAACAACGTTTTGGTTGGGATACAACCTTCGTTCAAACAAACGCCACCCAAGGCGTTTTTTTCAACGAGTCCGACTTGATAGCCGAGTTGAGCTGCTTTGATGGCAGCGACATAACCGCCGGGTCCGCCACCTAAAATAAGAATATCGTAGGTCATGACGCTAACAACATGAACACAGGGTTCTTTAAGTAAGATTTGAACTTCATGACGAAGCGGCCGGCATCCGCCCCATCGATGATTCTGTGGTCAATCGCGAATGATATCGGCATGACTTGTCCAATCACAATTTCATTGTTTCTAACAATCGGTTTGGCTTGGATTTTACCGATGCCCATGATGGCGACTTCTGGGTACTTGATGATTGGTGTACCAAAGGTTGAATCGAACGCACCATAATTGGTCACGGTAAAGGTACCATTTTGAATGTCTTTGAGTTGAATGGTTTTTTGGATGGCTTTTGTTTGTAAATCTTTGAGTTGTTGTGCGAGTCCAAAAATCGATAATTGATCGGCATTTTTGATGTTTGGAACGATCAACCCATCTGGGGTATCGGTTGCGAAACCGATGTGGATGAAATCTTTATAAAGAATTTCGCCCTTTTCATGGTCAAACGACGCGTTGAAAATCGGGAATTCTTTTAAAGTTAAGGTTAACGCTTTGATGATGAAAGGCATGTAAGTCAAATGAATGCCTGCTTCAGCGGCGAACCCTTTTTGATCGTTTCTTANNGGGATGATTTGTTTGGATAGAGTCATCGCGGTAACAATCGCTTTACGAACGGATGAAATCGGCACACGACGAATGCCTTCTTTGGCAGTTGTCATTGGCGGTACTGGAATGCTTGGTTGAACGGGTTTGGATGATTTAGACGCGATGGCGTTTTCAACATCGGATTTTAGGATTCGACCAAATTCACCAGACCCTTTTAAGGATTTAATGTCAATTTGGTTGTCTAACGCGAGTTGTCTTGCGAGAGGAGAAGCCAATACTTTGGTGTTGACTTTGGCTTCGGTGGTTTCTTCTACAGCAGAAGCGATGACTTCGGAGGATACCTCGAGTTGTCCAACCACCCCTGCATTTTCACCTTCATCCACCGAGGTGGTTTCTTTTTTCGGTTCTGATTTGGTTGGTGCGGTGCCATCTTGAATCAAGACGAGGGTTTCACCCACGTGGATGATTTCACCGACAGCGACCCCTAATGTATCGATAACGCCTGTCAAAGGGCTGGGGATTTCTGCGTTGACTTTATCGGTTTCAACCAAACACAAGGTTTCGCCTTCTTTGACGGTATCGCCCTTTTTGAAAAACCATTTTAAAAGCTTACCTTCATGAATGCCTTCACCAATGTCTGGGAATTTAAAATTATACATAATGACCTCCTAGGCTTTCACGGCGTAAAGCGATTTAATTTCTGCCGCGATTTGTTTCGGGTGAATCATAAAATGGTGTTCGCCACGTGGCAGTGGTACAGTGATGTCTGGTGCGGTTAAGCGTCTCGGTGCGGCTTCTAAGTGATAGAACGCTTTTTCATTGACCACAGAGATGATTTCCGCGCCAGGTCCAAAGGATTTGACCGCTTCATGAACCACGAGTAAACGACCGGTCTTTTTCACCGAGTTGACGATGGTTTCGACATCAAATGGGGCGATGGTTCTAAGGTCGATCAACTCAACAGAGATATTGTCATCTTTAAGTAACGCCAATCCAGCTTCGACTTCACGCACCATGGCACCCCACGCTACGACAGTCACGTCTTTACCTTCTTTTACGACTTTGGCTTTACCAATCGGTACGACAAAATCGGTATCAGGGACCTCTTGTTTAAACGCACGGTAAATGCGTTTCGGTTCCATGAATACGACAGGGTCTGGGTCTCTTAACGCACTTCTTAATAAACCCAATGCGTCATAAGGGGTGGATGGAATCACCAGTTTTAACCCTGGGATGTGAGCGAATAAGGTATCTAAACTTTCAGAGTGGTGTTCCAACGCTTTGACACCACCACCGTATGGCATACGAATAACCATTGGAAGATTGTATTTACTACGAGAACGGTTACGATATCTCGCGACATGGGTCGCGATTTGATTGAACCCTGGGAACATGAACCCAGAAAATTGTAATTCAACGACCGGTTTTAGGCCATTGATGGCCATACCCACAGCAGAACCAATGATGGCCCCTTCAGCGATCGGGGTGTCAAATACACGGTCTACCCCAAATTGGGCTTGTAAACCAGCGGTCGCTCTGAAGACACCGCCTTCAAAACCAGCGTCTTCGCCATATACAACGACCGTTGGGTCTTTTTGCATTTCGGTTTCTAAAGCCTTATTGACGGCTTCTAATACATTAAGGATTGCCATATTATTCTCCCGCCTCCGCTTGTTTTTTGAGTAATTCGTATTGTTCTTTGAGTTGTGGGGTTAGCTCTGCATAGGTATGTCCAAAGACCTCTTCTAAAGTCTCTAAACCACTGTCTTCCACTTTTTTAAAGGTATCCAATACGAGTTGGTTATAGGTTTCATTGAGTTTCGCATCTGAATCTTCTGTAATGATGCCTTTATTTAGTAAGTAGTTTCTAAAACGTTTCAGTGGGTCTTTCTTTGCCCATGATTCGACTTCTTCATCGGAACGGTAAATCTTTGGATTGTCAGAAGTGGTATGCGCACCAATACGGTAAGTAACCGCTTCAATGAGCACTGGGCCTTTACCAGATTTCGCGAGTTTGATGGCTTCTTGAGCAGCCACGTACATCGCTAACACGTCGTTCCCATCGACTTGAATGCCAGGGATACCATAAGCAATCGCTTTTTGAGCGAGGGTTTCCGCTTTGGTTGCTTTCGCACGTGGGGTTGAAATCGCCCATTGGTTGTTTTGAATGACCACAATCATTGGAGCGCTATAAACCGCACCAAAGTTCAAACCTTCGTGGAATTCGCCGTGGGATGTACCGCCATCACCAATATATGCAAACGCAACTTCGTCCTTTTTTTGAATTTTCGCAGCGTAGGCTAAACCAGCCGCGTGAGAGATTTGTGACCCAATCGGGATGTTGACCGGTAAGACTTTCACACCCTCATTGAAATGGGAGCCTTTTTCATTCCCAAACCAATACAAGAAGTATTGTTCAAGGGTAACACCTTTATACAACATCGCGTTGAATTCACGGAACGCAAGCACCAACCAGTCACGGTCAGTAGACGCTGCCATCGGTCCGATTTGTGCAGCTTCTTGACCGACGTTTGGTGCGTAGGTAAGCAAACGACCTTGTCTTTGGAACTGAACCGCTTTTAGGTCTGCGATACGGCCTAAAGTCATGGTTTCATACATTTTGAGTAAGACATCTTTAGGGATGTTTGGTTCATCTTTCGCATTTAGAACCGCACCCTCTTGATCCAAAATTTGAAACATCTTTTTCTTCAATGGATCATATACATCAAATAACATAGTAGCCTCCTGAAATCGTTTTTTAAGGTAAACATGAATTTATGTTACCTTTTCAACCTCAGTATACCTTGACAAAGTGTTTACACAAAATGATACGCATTCTTTATGTAATGATGGGAAAAAGTATAGATTTTGATTATAAAATTTCCAATAATGACTGGTTGTGCAATACATAATATGAATTAAACAAGATTTAAATATCATTAAACTTTGAAACTCAAATATTTGGTATAATGTTCATATAAGTAGGTGAAGATTATGCATGAATTCTTATTGATTCTATTGGTTATGGTTGGATTTATGTCATTTATCCCTGTGGTAAATCTATTTAAAAGCAGCCGTGAAGCAAAATACCGTTGTTTAAAGCTATTGATGCTCACAACCTTCATCTGGACGGTACTCATTTTCATCGAACGTATTTCATCGGTGCCATTTGTTGTGTACCATGCCCATTTACTTGGTTACCCAATGAAATTTATGGTGATGGTATTTTCATTGTGTACCATTTATGATTATGTAGAAGAGAAGTTACCAAAGGCGATATTAATCGCTTTAATGATGCTGGGTATTGTAGAAGTCATCTTGGCTTTCACAAATAATATATATCCATGGTTTGTTAGATTAACCCTGGAAGAGATGACGGTATTCTCAGACCTCTATTTCGCAGATAAAGGTCCGTTATACCTATATCATCTCATCTTCAGTTACGCTGTGATGGTCTACGCCATCATCGCGCTGTTCTATTACGTGATGAAGAAGAAGGATACCATACGTAGTTATGAAGCAGTCACGAAAACCATCATCATCGCGGTGATTGTGGTATTGGCCCTAAACTTCATTGACCTATTATTTATAGATACCGATATTGACTTGACGTATGTATCTCTCGCATTTGGTACATTCATCTTGTACCGTGTGGTTTATACCAATGATATGATTTTCAACCTCTTAACGAGTGGACGAGGGAAAATCTTATCGAATATGCGTGAGTTGTATATTTTAACCGATTCAGATAAAAGAATCGTAGAATTCAGTGAACTATTAACGACCAAGTATGGTGTTAAACCAACGGATTATGTCGGTAAAAAACTGGATTTCTTGTATGAAGGGTTAAAGGACCAAATTGTCTTTTATCGAAACTATGAGGTCGATGTTGAGGTCGCACAAAATAAAGACCATTATCATGTCAGAGAACGTAAATTCTATATTCAAAAGAATCACTATGGATATATGATTTTGTTATATGATGAAACCCAAGTATTCAAGCTTTTAAGAGAACTCAATCAATTGTCTAACTTTGACGCGATGACAGGTTTAAATAACCGCAATTACATCGAAAATAAGCTTAAGGTTTATAACAACCAACCGAATTTAGGTGTCATTTCTTTAGATTTAAATGGACTTAAAGTGAACAATGACTATTTGGGACATGAACGCGGTGATTTCCTATTAAAATCGGTTTCATCTAAAATTAAACAAGTCATGTCCATCACAGAGAAAAAAGAAATCGCCAGAATTGGTGGCGATGAATTCTTGATTTTGATTCCAAACACGTCTGAATCCAAATTGGTTGAAATAAAAGAACATATATTATCCATTTGTGAGAATACCAACATCATGGATAAAATCAGTGTATCGATTGGTTTGGCATTTGATTCAAGCGGTGATCAGTTGATTTATGACTTAATCAAAAAAGCCGATGAATCGATGTATCAAATGAAAAATGAAACCAGTACAGAATATACCAAGGCTATTATTGATTATGTCAAGAAGAAATCAGAATTCATTCGATAATGGATGATATAAGAGGTTGCGTGAGCAATCTCTTTTTTATTTTTAGATATATAATAAAACAACAATCATTAAAAGGTAACATATTAGAAGACATAAAAGCATATTTTTAGTATAATCTTTACAAGAGGTTTTCTTATGAAAAAACTATGGCTTTATCTTACAACCCTCACATTGATGACCATCTTGGGTTCTATATTGGTGGGGTGTACACAACCCAAACTATCCAATACAGTAGATGGACTAACCACGTCGGCACGTATTTACGACGGGGATTTTTACATTTACAATGGGAAAAAGATGGAAAAGTCATTCATCAAAGGTGTCAATATTGGGGCAACTAAACCCGGTTATTTTCCAGGTGAACTCGCAATCACAAAATTAGAATACATCCGATGGTTTTTTCAAATCTCTGAAATGAACGCGAACACGATTCGCGTATACACCACCATGACCCCAGCCTTTTATGACGCATTGTTCGAATTCAACGAACGCAGTCGAAAGAAACTCTATGTGATGCATGGCTTATGGCTCAATGAAGATAAGATTAAAGCAATTCAAGATCCTTACGCTGAGGATGAACATCTTTTACAAGAGTTCATCTCGGATGGCCAAAACTTGGTCGATATCTTTCATGGCAATAAAACGTTAGACCCTAGACCAGGCTTCGCCAGTGGGACGTATACATACGACATTTCAAAATACATCATTGGTTGGGTACTCGGCGTAGAGTGGGACCCATACTTCGTCAATAACACCAATCAATTACACGAAACCCTCAATCATTTTGAAGGACAATTTTTATATACAGAAAACGCATCCCCATTTGAAGCGTTTCTTGCGAAAGCAGGGGATGCGATCTTATCTTATGAAGCAGAACACTATCAAACCACCAGACCGTTATCCTATACCAATTGGTTAACCACAGACCCATTGACTCATCCCAATGAACCTGATCCTAAAGAAGATATGGCAAGTGTCGATGTAGAACACATCAAAACCACGAAAAAAGCCTTTGCAGGTCAGTTCGCTTCTTATCATGTGTATCCGTATTACCCAGAGTTTATGAATTTTTCAACCGATTTGATTGATGCTTATGACCCAATCAATACCTACCGTGCTTATTTAGATCAACTGAATGCTTATCACACAATGCCCGTGTTGGTTGCTGAATTTGGTGTGCCTGCATCGCGTGGTAAAGCCCATGATGCGAGATATTCTGGATTTAATCAAGGTCAACACACGGAAAAAGAACAAGGTGAAATGCTGGTATCGATGATTAAAGACATCCACGATGCCGGTAGTATGGGCGCACTCATCTTTGCGTGGCAAGATGAGTGGTTCAAACGTACTTGGAATACGATGGATTTTGACCTGGAGTGGCAACGTCCATTTTGGAGTAACGTTGAAACCAATGAACAAATGTTTGGACTTTTATCCTTTGAACCGGGCGAAACCCTCAAAATCAAACTCGATGGCAGTATTGCTGATTGGGAAGATGTACCTTATGTTCAAATGGATGATTTACACTTAAAAGCAACCCAAGATGAACGTTATATCTATCTTTTGGTAGAACTCAACGGTCATGTAAATGAACCCATTTATATTGGTATTGATACCATTCCTAATCAAGGGAACTTGAGTTATCCTTCGAAGCAAATCACATTCAATCGTGATGCAGACTTCTTAATTACCATAGATGAAACCTCAAGAATCGAAGTAGACCCTTATTATGACGCATTCAGTCATTTATATGGGGATGTATTAGATATGATTGATAAGCCACTGGGGATGTATACCATCAACAGTGGATTATTTACTGGGATGTATCATGCGTTATCGAAAGAACTACACATCCCTGGCACCAATGAAGTAATTCCATTTTCAAAATATGAAGCGGGTTTATTTAAAGAGGGCATATCTGATCCATTTGACCCAAACTACAATTCATTAGCGGATTATTATCAAACCAACGATTATATCGAAATCCGTATCCCGTATTTATTACTCAACATTATGGATCCTTCAACCAAAACCAGAATGGCTAACTTTAAAGGTGATAATGTCTTTACAGGAGAACCGTTTGACTATATTTATATTGGAGCAAGCACAGGCAATGACTCAATGTTCTTAGCACCATATACTTGGGATAATTGGGGATTACCAACGTATCATGAACGATTGAAGCAGTCGTATTATATTGTTCAAGAAGCACTTAAAGACATCAAATAATCTAAAGACCTTAGACATATTCACAATAGGTGAATTCGTTCTAAAGGTCTTTTTTTATCAAAAATATGCTTGATTCTAAATTGATAACTATTTTAAAGTAAAAAAAGGTATAATTTAATTAGTATTTAAGAAAATGAGGTAACTGACATGTGTATTTTTTGTGAACGAAAAGACAAGAAGATCATTTTTGAAAACGAGTATATTTACGTCATATATGATGGATTTCCAGTTAATCCTGGACATACACTCATCATTACAAAAAGACATGTCTCAAACTACTTCGAATTATCTAAATCAGAAAAAGAAGCCATTGATGAAGCTTTAATCATTATGAAATCGAAATTGGATAATGAATTTCATCCAGATGGTTATAATATCGGAATCAACAACGGTTTAGCTGCAGGCCAAACCATCATGCATCTACATGTCCATTTAATCCCTAGATATCAAGGTGATATGGAGAATCCACGTGGAGGAGTACGAGGTGTCATTCCTCAGAAGCAATCATATTAATGGATAGTTACATTAAAAAATGGTTTGATATCTTGAATGGAATGTCAAATGATAATACATATAAATTAGCTTGGGGTAGGGCTATCATCGAATGCGTTTCAACCAATCAAGGCAGTGAAATAGGTACTAATTATAGAATCCATTTTGATGAGATTGCGAGAAATATGATGAAGTACTATTGGAACCAAACATTCTTTTTCGGATTGAAACAAAGTGCTAGCCACGAGTATCCTCCAGTGGTTTTACAGTTAACAAATGATTTGATTAATCACTATAAAAATGTAGAATCAAATATACCTGTATGGTTCGATAAAGCGATTCATAAAATTGATAATAAAATTGTTGAACACGCGATAAAAAGCATTTCAACCGTATTAACTCAAAATGTGTCATGGCGTTTTATGAATATAGACCATAGTGTAATTTCAGTATATGACCTCAATATAAAAGATAGATACATTGAAATCGGATTAGAAGATTCAAAATTACTCATTTCATATAGCGAAGTTTTAACACAATTGTTTAATTATAAATGGGCTCAATTACTGGAAAAATACAATACACAACCACGTATTGTTTCGAAAGTAAAAGGCTCATCAGACAATAAGCTAAAACGCAATAATTTAGCCAAGTACAAGGATATTTTAATGATGCTATATAAAGATGATATTCGAGATTTTTATACCGATGAAATCATCAATACAGATGACATATCCATTGATCACTTTATTCCATGGTCTTATATGTATTCAGATGATTTATGGAATTTGGTCATTACATCGAAATCCAATAATAGTTCAAAATCCAATCGTCCTCCAAAGGACGACTATATTGCGAAACTTGAGGAAAGAAACAAGCAATTGTTAGAGGTCATTCAAGACCCAAAACAAAAAGAAGAATTGATGGAGTCATTGGAGCATCACTATGTTACTAAGTTCTATCAATCATTGATATCATAAGGAGTGATTTGAAAATGAAAGACTTAAAAGGTTGGAATTTTATAGTATATACTCTGATAAAGAACAACTTTAAAAGCAACCCATTTACGCTTGATGAGTTGTATCAATTCGAGAAGTACTTCCAGCAAGTTTACCCCTCAAATTTTCATATAAAAGATAAACTAAGACAAATCCTTCAAAATCTACGAGACAAAGGTGTTTTAGCATTCATATCCAAAGGAAATTATCAATTACTGGTAGATTTTAAAGAAGTAGAAAGCCAAACATACACTCAAGAAGTTGTTTATCTTTTATCTAACGAATCCATTCCAGGATGGGTGAAGATTGGTAGAACCAACGCCATTGATCGTAGATTAAAAGATTTATATAATACGTCGGTGCCATTACCATTTAAAGTTGAAGATACCATTGAAACAAAAACAAAAGAAAATTCAATTGTATTGGAAAAAAGTATTCACAGCATCATTGATACTTTGAATCCTAATCTTAGAAAGCATACAGATGCCAATAGACGAGAATTTTTCAAACTATCAGCAGATGAAGGAAAACATGTCTTTAAATTAGTTACACAAATAATGGCAATTCAATAAGAGGTGGTCTGTATGAGTATGATTTGCTCAAGTTGTTCAAAATCGATAGATTCTGATAGCTTTTATTGTAAATATTGTGGAGTTAAAGTTCACCTTGAATACTCTACAAAACCATTATCTTATGGTGACATTTTCAACAAAATCCACTCTACTTTAAGAGAAACAACTAAATTATCAAATACTGAATTTGACGCTAAATTCGGTATTTATAAAATGTATGAGAATCGTTCTTTAACTGATGATCAGTATTATTCGATTCTCGTGGATGTTATTTTCTACTCTGGCTTTAAAGCAGCGACTGTTGACAAGTACATCAAAAATATTCACAATCATTTTCCTTCAATTGATGTTGTTATAAAGTATACTGAATCCGATTTGATTGATATCGCTAATGATCCGAATATTATACAAAATCAATCCAAGATAAGAGCATGTTTTAAAAATGCGCTTGTAATGCATGAAATCATACAGAAACACGAATCGTTTTCAAATTATGTAGATTTTATGAATCCAAATAAAGATGAAAAATCACTATATAATTTTAAGCATGCACTTGAAAGGCAGTTTCATTTTCTTGGAGGTATTACATCTTTTCATTTTATGACGGACATTGGTTTAAATGTAATTAAACCGGATCGCGTTATCATACGCATTTTTAAGCGATTAAGTCTAATTGAACATGATAAAGATATTCTAAAAGCCATTGAAATTGGACGCCAGATGAGTAAATCAACTGGATATCCAATACGGTACATAGACGTTATCTTGGTATTGTATGGGCAATTGAATCATTTAGGTATTGTCAGCATTTGTACAGAAGTCAATCCAAAATGTGAACTCTGTAAACTAAAACAAAACTGCTCATACTATATGAGTAAAGAAGAACGCGCGTAAGCGTGTTTTTTTCTTAAAAAACTGTGTTTGAATATTTAATATTTCCAAACAACAATACCTTATCAATGTTATAATTAATTATAAGAATATGATTTTATCAAATACAAGAATTATAGGAGTGCAACATGATTGGATTCATAGACACTGAAATAAGTAAAAATAATGTGGTTTCCGATATTGGATGTATCAAAGAAAATGGTGAAATACTACACACCAAGAGCATTCAAGAACTGATTAAATTCACGAAAAAAGTAGATTTTTTTTGCGGTCACAATTTCGTTTCACACGACTTTATTCACCTAAACCGGATATTACCTCGAAAGTTTATCCCCTTAGAAACTACTATAGACACCTTGTATCTCTCAGCTTTATTGTTCCCAGAAAGACCATATCATCATTTGGTTAAAAACGATAAACTCGATAGTGATTCACTGAATAACCCACTGAATGACGCTCGAAACGCACAAATTTTATTTATGGATGAAGTTGATGCATTCAATCGACTTGATGATACGCTAAAACAAATCTATTATTCGATATTAAAAGATGAACCTGGATTTTCCGGTTTTTTCAAACATATGAAATACAATCCTAAAGTGCGTAATCTTGTGGAACTAATTCAGTTATACTTTGGAGACAAAGTCTGTCACAATATCGACATCAACGCTTTGCTGAAAGAAGTTAGAGTCGAATTGGCATATTGCTTATCATTAATTACGACGAGCGAAGCAGATTCACTGATGCCTGGGTGGGTTTTAATGAACTATCCAAAGGTTGAACCCTTAATGATCAAACTTAGAAGCACACCATGCAGACAAGGTTGTGTCTATTGTAATACCCATTTAGATGCAAAACACGCCCTGAAACGCTTTTTCGGTTATGAGGACTTTAGGAAATATAATGATTTACCACTTCAAGAACAAGCGGTTAAATCCGCAATCAAAAATGAATCTTTGATTGCTGTTTTTCCTACCGGTGGTGGGAAATCATTAACGTATCAATTACCAGCACTCTTAAGTAGAGAAAATACCAAAGGGTTAACAGTTGTTATTTCACCATTACAATCACTGATGAAAGATCAAGTAGATAATTTAGAAGACAATTCGATTGTTTCAGCGGTTGCGATTAGTGGCTTGCTCGACCCTATCCAACGAAAAGAAGCTATTGAGAGAGTTGAAAGTGGATTAGCGGGCATTCTATATATTGCTCCAGAATCTCTTCGGTCAAAAACGATTGAAAGATTATTAATTAAAAGACATGTAACGAGATTTGTCATAGATGAAGCACACTGTTTTTCTTCTTGGGGTCACGATTTCAGGGTTGATTATCTATATATTGGAAAATTCATCAAACATATTCAAGAAGTGAAAGGAAATAAAACTTCAATCCCTGTTTCCTGTTTTACAGCTACAGCAAAGAAAAACGTCATCGAAGATATATCGAATTATTTTAAAGAACACTTAAACTTAGATATGAAAATATACCAGACATCATCACGAAGAACCAATCTAGCTTACAAAGTGATTGATGTCACAGACGACGAAGAAAAATACCAAAAACTGAGAAGTATCATAGAACAAGAAAATTGTCCAACCATCATTTATGCTTCGAGAACGAAAATTGTAGATTCACTGTATGAACGGATGAAAAAGGATCATTTTTCTGTTTCTCGTTTTCATGGCAGCATGGAGAAAGATGCAAAAGTAGAAGAGCAGGATAAATTCATGAAGGGGATAAACCCAATCATGATCGCAACCTCAGCGTTTGGAATGGGTGTAGACAAGAAAGATATCGGGTGTGTCATTCATTATCAAATTTCTAGTTCCCTTGAAGATTATGTACAAGAATCTGGTAGAGCTGGTCGGGATGAACACATTCATGCACAGTGCTATATTCTATACAATGAGCAAGATTTAAACGGTCATTTTGAATTGTTAAATCGTAGCAAACTCAACCTTAAAGAAATCCAACAAATATGGAAAGCTGTCAAAGAACTAACAAAAGTGAGGGAGAGTATTTCACAATCAGCGCTTGAAATAGCTAGAATCGCTGGATGGGATGAGAGCATACATGACTTGGAAACACGAGTAACCACAGCGGTCGCAACACTTGAAGAAACTGGATATTTGTTGCGCGGACAAAATTCACCTCGTGTTTTTGCCAATAGTATTATGGCTAAAACGATGGCAGATGCTGCCAAAAAAATCGATGAATCAGAATTGATTCCTGAAATTGAGAAATCTCTAACAAAGCGAATTATAAAGCTCTTAATATCAAGTCAGAGTAAAAACAAAGGTGCAGATGGCGAAGCGGAATCTAGAGTAGATTACATTGCTGAAAATTTAGGTGTAGAAAAACATTTAGTATTAAAATCGATTAACCATCTACGTGAAATTCAACTATTAGCAGACCATAAAGACTTATCGGCTTTTTTGAAACGAACAAAAGGGTCTAGTACGGTTCAAAAAAGTTTGGATAATCAAGTTGAACTCATTCAATATATATTAAGCGTTTTATCACCAGATCAAAAATTTTATAATCTAAAAGATCTCAATGACCATGCATTAAACAGTGGTATTGATTCCAATCTCAAACAAGTTAGAGGTATCATAAACTATTTTGCGATTAAAAAATGGATTGATTTAAAGAAAAACGGGAAAGACAATGTTTCGATTGAGTTCAACCAAAAACCTGAAAATATCAAAGAATTGATTCAAAAGAATGCGGCTATTTCGAGTATCATTATTAATTATTTATATCGATTGATGAGTGAGCAAAAAAGCAATACTGAATTCAGCACTGTTGTGTTTTCAGTACTTGAGCTTAAACAATTCTATGATAATAGCAAGGGAATGCTTGACTATAACGTTAACTTAGACGATATAGAAGATGCACTATTTTTCATGCAACGTAGTGGAATCATTACGATTGAAGGCGGATTTATGGTTATTTATAGTCCGCTATATATTGAAAGAATTGAAAAAAGTCCGCATAAACAATTCACGAAAACCGATTACGAACAATTGGATTCCTTTTATCAAAGTAGAAGAGAACAAGTACATATCGTTGGTGAATATGCCAGCAAAATGATTAAAAACTATCAAGAAGCATTGTTGTTTGTCGACGATTATTTTCAATACGAATTTAACGAATTTTTAGGCAAATACTTTAAAGGTGATCGTAAGAAAGATATCGAAAGAAGCATGACACCAGCCAAGTTTAAAGAACTTTTTGGATCACTGTCACCTGAACAATTGGCTGTGATCAAAGACAAAGATCATAATCGAATTGTTGTTGCAGCTGGACCTGGTAGTGGGAAAACAAAGCTTTTAGTACATAAATTAGCATCGATTTTGTATACAGAGGACATTCGAACAGAGCAGTTGATGATGCTAACTTTTTCAAGAGCATCGGTCGGAGAATTTAAAGATAGACTATACAAACTCATCGGTGAGGCATCATATTTCGTTGATATAATGACGTTTCACTCATTTTGTTTTGACATTTTAGGTCGAGTTGGATCGATTGATAAAACCGAAGGTATCGTTCAAAGTGCTGTTGAAAACATACGTTCAGGCGATGTTGATCCTTCAAAGATTACTAAAATGGTATTGGTGATTGATGAAGCACAGGATATGGACCAAAATGAGTATGATTTAATCAATGAAATCATCGAGTTTAATGAAAATATTCGAATTATCGCGGTTGGTGATGATGATCAAAACATTTATGAGTTTAGAGGTTCTAACTCGAAGTATTTCAAGGAATTAATGACAGATGATGGTGCATTTTATGAATTATCAACGAATTATAGAAGTAAGAATAATTTGGTCACATTTACCAATCAATTCGTAAATTTCATACCTAATCGAATCAAAAATAACCCTATTGTAGCATATACAAAAGATAATGGCCGAATTGAAGTCATTAGACATAGAACATCCGAAAATTTAATTGTCGGTATCGTCGAACAAGTCATGTTAGAGAATCCTCCAGGCAGAACTTGTATTATTACATGGAAGAACGAACAGGCATTACATGCGCTCGGTATACTTAACCTCAAAGGAATTTCAGCCAATCTAATTCAAAACAATGAAAGACTTAAAGTATTCAGTCTGTATGAAATTAGAGTTTTCATGTCATTTTTTTCCAATGATATCCATGAAGGTATGGTGTCCAATGATACTTGGAAAAATGCGGTTATTAGATTTGATGATATCTTCAAAGATACATCTAACTACAAGATGTGCATCAGAATTATGAGAGCTTTCAGAAATGAGTATAAAACAGCATTCTATTATTCAGATTTAGAGTCCTTCATTTTTGAAACCAATCTATCGGATTATGTTGAAGATGCACCAGTTATGGTATCAACTTTTCACAAAACCAAGGGCAAAGAGTTCGATAATGTTTACATCCTTGATGACAATCTTTGGTTAAATGACGAGCAAAAGCGAGCGATGTACGTAGGATTGACTAGGGCGAAGAACAATTTGATTATTCATACAGTTTCAAATATTTTCAATTATTTTAAAGCTGAAAATCTTGTTGCTTCGATTAATGAAGTCGTCTACAATAAACCAGAACGACTCATATATCAGATTAACCATGAGGACGTTGCATTAGGATACTTTAAGTTGGTTCAAAATGCCATTAAGAAACTCAAATCAGGTGATACGTTAACAATCATTGATGATGTGATGGTTAAGGATGAACGCAAAATTCTCAAATTATCTAAGAAATATAGTGATCGTGTTAGAGAATTGCTTGATAGTGGTTATTCATTAACTAATGCCATTGTAAAATTCATGGTTTATTGGTGGGATAAAGAAGAAGAAAAAGAGTACTTGATTGTATTACCAGAATTGACTTTTGATTTCAATATGAATAAAGAGGAAAGTCCAACAGAATCTCGAGAATAACTTTTCAGATAATTTATTTGTTTAAATTGAAGTATTCGACAAAAACAATTATTCCGAGAAGCCAAAAACTGTGAAAAGACACATTGATATGAGTTCGCTAAGGATAAATAAAATGACAACTAATTTGATTTTAAAAATTCGCCCTTTCACTCAAAATGACATAGAAGACATCCACCTTTACGCATCCAACCCAATCACCACCCAATACATGTTATGGGGACCCAATACCATTGAAGATACCCAAGTTTTCTTAAACTATGTATTTAGTCATTATTCAAAAACACCGATCACGAATTTTGAATATGGTATTGAATTTGAAGGTAAAATCATTGGTGGGATT
>DJWH01000090.1 GCA_002441525.1 Acholeplasmataceae bacterium UBA6235
CTTCATTTCGTTACAGCCCCTTTTATTTTTTTTATTTTTGGTATTGTGTTTCGCACAGTACTGTTGTATACTGGTATTGTGCAAGACACAGTAGGGGGTATGTATGAATTCTCAATTCAAAAAAGGGATCCTTGAAATGTGTATTTTGAAACTCATCGATGATAAAAAGATGTATGGGTACGAAGTGATTGATACACTTTCAAACATCATCGATGTGTCTGAAAATACCGTTTATCCCATTTTAAGACGACTGACCACCTTAGGGTATTTCGACATTCAAATGGAAGAAACCGCCTATGGTGCACCGCGTAAATATTATGTGACTACCCAAGCGGGTAAAGATGCGTTAAAACAATACCAGGATGAATGGAGTTCATTCTTGTCTGGGGTAATGAAAATCATGGAGGAACAACGATGAAGGCAGATTATCTAGTATCACTTAAAGAAGCATTAAATAAATACACCAACAATTACGCAGATATCAAAGACATTCTCAAAGATTATGAAGAAATGTATGAGGATGGTTTGGCTTCAGGTAAATCAGAAGCAGCCATTGAAGCGATGTTGGGAGACCCACATGAAGTGGTTGAAGCCTTAAAAGACACGTTAACACAAAAACAAGTCAGACGTACTCAAGGCAACAAAATCGTCGCGGTATCGCCTTTTATCGCAACCATCTGCTTCTTCATCAGTGGGTTCTATTTTGATGGTTGGCAATATGGTTGGTTGTTCTTCTTGATGATTCCGATGTTAGGCATCATATTCAACTCTCCAAGACGTGATCGTATCGTCGCATTAGCACCGTTTATATCCGTCATCGCGATGATGTTGATTGGGTTCTTAACTGGTTATTGGGAATACGCATGGTTACCATTCTTATCGATTCCGGTCTTAGGTTACTTCACCCATGGTAAAAAACTGGATGCGTGGGTATTCTTCATTTTAATTCTTTTAGGCATCGCAGGGTATGTTGTTTTCGGTCAGATGTACGGATTCAATCTCTCTTGGTTGTCCTTCACCCCAGCGATCATCTATAGTTTCTTAAGAGGGGATATCGCAATATCCTTTGGCAATCTCCAAGGTCAAGAAAGACGTAAGACATTATTCTTCCTCGGTTTTAGCATCAGTATGATCGCGTTATTCCTATTGATTGGTTATTTCTATAACGCGTGGGCATGGAGCTGGCAATTTGTGTTATTCATCCCGATGATGGCTGTATCTTTATTTGGTAGAGCGAACATCATCGCCCTCATGCCATTCATTTCTGTCATCATATTCTATTCCTTGGGATATTTCTTGGATATGTTCCATATCTCATGGATAGCGTTCCTATTGATACCCATCACAGCCATTCTCGCATCCAAAAAATAGAGGTGAAAACCTCTTTTTTCTTGGTTTCTATTTGATTGTGTCAAATTAAATTGTATGCAATGCTTTTTAGTTGAAATTCGAAATACTTGGTGTTACACTATATCACGAAAGTTATGAAATTGTTATAATATAATAAAGTAACGCTACAGGAGGAGACTATGAATGCCTATTATCCAGCATTTTTAAAGCTCGTCAATGAAGAAAATAAAGACGAAGCGATGTTGTATGTCCAAAACTTACTTAAAGAAAAAAAGATTGAGTTATATGAACTCTATGATTTCTTTTTAAGGCCCGTATTAAATGAATTTGAGTGTACTTTTGAAGACGAAGAGATTTGTATTTGGAAGGAACATGTCAGAACATCGATTGTGAGAACCATTCTTGAATCGACATACCCTTATTTAATTGAAGCTAAAAAATTGGTTCAAAAGAACAACCAAAAAGTGGTTGTGGTATGTCCTAGTGAAGAGTTCCATGAAGTCGGTGCCATCATCGTCACCAACTACTTTTCCCTCGCTGGCTTTGATGCACAGTACATTGGTGCGAACACACCAAAGAATGATATCATCTCAGCTGTAAAAGCATTAAAACCAGACTATTTAGCCCTATCGGTGACCAATTATTACAATCTTGTCGTGACCAAACAAATCACCGAACAAGTCAAAGGTTTATACCCTAATGTGAAAATCATTGTGGGTGGTAACGCCTTTAATAAGCCGGGTGCTTTGGACCATTTGGTGTATGATTATCACTTAACCCATAAAGAAGATATCTTTAAGTTAGGGGGTAATCAATAATGAAACTCGCTTTTCAAATTGCTTCTCGATTTTTAAAATCGGGTAAATTACAAACCCTATTCATTATTTTAGGGATTGGGGTTGGGGTCTCTGTTCAAGTATTCATTGGGGCGTTGATTTCCGGTCTTCAAAAAAGTTTGGTAGACACCACCATTGGTAACAGCTCTCAAATCACCATTACCCGTGAGGATGAAGGTTACATCTCTGATTATGACGCGTTGATTGAAGATATTTTAAACAGCGATTCTCGCATTAGGGTGGCTGCTGGTAACTTCAATGTCGCTGGGTCTTTGGAACAAAACACCGAAACCTTACCGGTGCTTGTTAGAGGATTTAACTTAGAACAAGCCGATGGTATTTATAAATTATCCGATAAGTTGACTGAAGGTAGATTACCTAACGCTACCAACGAAGTCATTCTTGGTCTATTTTTCCAAAGTGAATTCAATTTGAATGTGGGTGACACGATTACCATTCAAGTACCGCTAAAAGGAAACACCACCTTAACCGTGGTTGGTTTCTTCGACTTTGAAGTGAAGAGTGTCAATGAATTGTGGGCGGTTTCGACATTAGAAACCACACAATCGTTATTCCAAGTAGGCGATGTGGTCTCATCAATTGAATCTCAAGTGCGTGAATCAGCTTATTTTGAAGCTGATGCGATATCGCTATCTGTTTCAAATCAAATTGGTTCGGACTATGTGACAACCAACTGGATCGAAAATAACGCTTCCCTACTCTCTGGTTTACAAGGTCAAAGCATCTCTTCATTAATGATTCAAGTATTCGTCTTGATTTCTGTTGTTTTAGGGATCGCTTCAATCTTAGCCATCATCGTTCTACAAAAATCGAAACAAATTGGTATTTTAAAAGCCATGGGTATTAAAAACAGTGACGCATCCCTAATTTTCTTGTTTCAAGGTTTAATCTTAGGCATCTTCGGCGCACTGACAGGGGTATTGCTTGGCATTGGTTTATTGGTATCCTTCCAAACCTTCGCAATTGACGCGACCACTGGAGACCCAGTGATTCCGCTCAATATCGAATACAGTTTCATCGCATTATCCGCTTTAATCGCGGTGGGTGTATCTACATTGGCGGCTTTGGTACCTGCACGCAAATCTTCTAAATTATCTGTCATCGAGGTGATTCGAAATGCTTAATCCTGTCATGGAACTCAAAGGCATCACCAAAGTATACGGTGAGAAAATCAAAACCCAAGTCTTGTTTGGGGTAGATTTACAATTTTACGAAGGCTCATTCAACGCCATCATTGGTCAAAGTGGTTCTGGTAAATCCACTTTAATGAATATCTTGGGTACTTTAGATAACCCAACCGATGGTGAAATCTTCATCAATGGTCAAAATACCAAACAAATGAAACCCAATGAGATTTCATTCTTAAGAAATCAAAACATTGGATTCATCTTCCAATTCCACTATTTGTTACCAGAGTTTACTGCATTAGAGAACGTCTTGATGCCTTATAAAATCTCGAAACAAAAGATAACACCAGAGATTTTAGACCGTGCCAATGAACTATTAGACTTTGTTGGGTTGAAGAAAGTTAAAAACAATCTCGCTAAAAACATGTCTGGTGGTCAACAACAACGTGTCGCGATTGCGAGAAGTTTGATCAATAATCCAAAGATCATTTTAGCTGATGAACCCACAGGTAACTTAGATAGCGATTCTACAGAACAAGTGTATACGCTATTAAGAGAAATCAATGCCAAATACAAAACGACTTTCATCATCATTACGCATGACAGAAAGATTGCAGAAAAAGCCGATCGTATCATTGAAATTAAAGATGGTCGAATCAATATCGATGTTTTAAACAATTAAGAGACTTCATGTCTCTTTTTTTTATCTTTTTTTGGCACTCTATACTTGACAGTGCTAATTTATCGTATTATAATATAAGTGAACTTAGGAGATAAGTTCAAGAACAATAGAAAAAGGAGAGATGTTTTATGTTGAGTTTACTCAAAAAAGACCGAGACTTCTTTGATAGCTTGTTCGATGAATTAAGAGTCGCACCATTTGGTAATGATGTCTCCATGAGAACAGATATCAAAGAAAATGACCATGGCTATGAACTAGCCATCGAAATGCCTGGTTTTGACAAGCAGGATGTAAAAGTGAGCCTAGAGGAAGGATATCTATTGGTAGAAGCGGAAAGAAAGCATGAAACCAATAACGATGACCCTAAAGGCAAATTCATTCGTCGTGAACGTTATTATGGCGTGATGAGACGTAGCTTCTATGTGGGCGATGTTCACATGGATGACGTGAAAGGATCCTTCGATAAAGGGGTCTTGAAGATTCAAATCCCGAAAGAATCCAAGAAAATTGAAACCAAGAAATATTTGGAACTAGAATAATGAAAATCGGAGCCGTTGTTTGGCTCCGATTCTTTATTTTATTCTTGGTTATCGATGAGTTTGGGGTATAGATCATCGATTTGGTAAATGGTCAAATCCAATCCTAAGGTTTGAGTCCAAAAATCTGTATCCATTTGTGAATCCTGGATTTGATTGGTCAAAGGCACTGTGAAAGATTGGTTCTGATAATATAAAACATTTTCTTCAACCACATACGTCTCACTATAGATACGTCCGGTAAATAACACATCATAATCATACTCGTGGTATGTAGGGGTGATTACTGAAACAGATATTGCACCAGTAATGTCCCCGTGGACAATCAACCCGCTCAATTCGGTATCCGATGAACTACCGACAATACCACCGACATACATTTGACCAGTGATATCCATAAGGCTATATGTGTTTTGAATAACCCCCTGATATGAATGTCCTGCAATACCGCCAACATGCATGTAAGCAGTAATACTGCCCTCCGTATAGGATTGATCGATGAGGCCTGAATTCAAACCTGTGATGCCACCAACATTCCCTGATTCTGGTGCATAGATGGTTCCGCTGAATGAACTTCTACGAATGATTTTAGAACTTCTTCCCACCAAACCACCAATCGATCCATCATGTTTTATGGACCCACTCACATGAACATTTTCAATCACGCCATTGTTATAGTTACTCAATCCACCAATCTCGCCATTGGTTTGTACATCAATATCCACATCCACTAGATACAAGTTTTTAATTTCACCGGTAATGATTGTACAAAATAAAGGGGTCTTTAAATGTTGAATTTGATGATTATTGCCGTCTAAAGTGCCTTCAAAACGACGGATTAAACAATTTTCTGCATATGGTTCAATGGATTCAACATCAATATCTTGTGTGATCATAAAGGACCCACTAGGATTCCATGAAAATCGTTCTAATTGTTTTTCAGACGAGATGGTGATGACCCCATATTCTAAGTAGGATAACGTGCCTAAGGACGACAAGGTTAACAGTATGATACTCCAAAAGACGAGTCTACTTTTTGTTAAAGTGTTTGGCTTCAATAATTTAGTGATTGTGATGATGAAAATGCCGATGGTTTGTGAAAATAAAAAGAAGGGGTTAAACAAAGGTAGTCCATAAATGATGATTGAACAAACGCTTAAAAAGAGTTGTAATTGAAAAAAAGCATAGGTGTATTTGATGTGTCTTCGAATGCTTGATAAATCAAAATCGTTCATGTTAAACCTCATTTATCAATATTTTTATCTAATATTTATTCTAGTAAGCATATTATACAAAAATTATACACTTATCCATACAAATGGTCAATCATGCATTCGTTACTAAAAGAAAATCGGAGCCGTTGGTTGGCTCCGATTATTTTATTTGACTGCTCTTCTGTTTTTGTTGTTTTGGTTACGCTTAGGTTGTTGGACCTTCATATAGTTATTGACTGGTTTGGTCGGTCCAAACTTGCTTTTAGGGGCTAAGTTTTTTAATCCGTTCATATCTTTCTTCTCCGGCTTTTGTTCAGATTGTTCTTTTTTTGTTTTGGTTTTTGGTTTTGAATCATAATTCGGTTTTAATGGGTTGAATGCTTTTGATTTTGGTTGTGTATTTGATTTAGGGCTCTTTGCTTTAGGTTGACCTACGTTATTCGACATATCTTTAGATACAGGATATACATGCGCGATTTCTGGAATCGTCATCTTAATGTGTTTTTCGATGTCTTTTAATAAGCTGAGTTCTTTTGGATCACACAAAGAGATGGCTTTACCATCTAATCCAGCACGACCTGTTCTACCAATACGGTGGATATAGGTTTCTGGGGTTTCGGGTAAATCATAATTAACCACAAAGCTTAAAGCTTCAATGTCAATCCCTCTGGCTGCGATATCGGTTGCGACCAACACTTGGGTTTTACCTTTTTTAAAGTTGAGCAATGCGCGTTCACGCGCCGTTTGAGATTTATTCCCATGAATCGGTTCCGCCGATACATTCGCTTTGGTAAGTTCTAGCACCAATTTATTCGCTGTATGCTTGGTTCTCATGAAAACGAGAACTGACTTCATCTTGTATGAGGTGATTAAGTCAATCAACAATTTGGTCTTATTGCCTTTGTTGACGTGGTAAATCGATTGTTCGATGACATCAATTGTTTGATTGACTGGGACGATCGATACACGAACAGGTTCATTCAATATGGTTTTCGATAAGGTTTCAATTTCCTTTGGCATCGTTGCTGAAAACAACATCGTTTGACGGGCTCTAGGGACATACTCAATGATCTTGTTCACATCTTTGATGAACCCCATATCGAGCATACGGTCAGCCTCATCTAAGACCAAATACGATACGTGTTGTAAGGAAATGAACCCTTGATTCATTAAATCCAATAATCTACCTGGGGTCGCGATTAAAACATCGACACCTTTGGCCAAGGCTTCTTCTTGTTTCTTTTGAGATACACCACCATAAATCACAGCACTTCTTTGATTGACGAATTTCACGTATAACGTGAAATTCTCATAGATTTGACTTGCGAGTTCTCTGGTTGGTGTCAAAATCAACGCACGGATGTGACGGTGGTTCGAATCCGGTCTTTCGATATATAAGTTTTGCAGGATAGGTATCGCGAACGCAGCGGTTTTACCGGTGCCTGTTTGCGCACTCCCTAAGATGTCTTTTTTGCTTAAAAGCACTGGGATTGCATCGGTTTGTATGGGCGTAGGTTCTTTGTATCCCGCAATCGCGATGGATTTTAAAATGGGGTCAATAATGTTTAAATCTCTAAATGTCATGTCGTTTCACTTTCTTCAAAAAAAATATGAGGTGTTTGGTAACACCTCATAAAAATTGCTTTTATATTTTTGTTACAACCCAGTATACCATGAGACTATGCAAAAGCATACACTTTTGTTTTTTATTGTAATTCGAGTTTTCGATCAATGATGAAATAGGTTAACACATAAAATGCTGCACTGAGTATGAAATATATACCTACAAATACCCAAATCGAATTGAAATCTTCAATCCAAGCTGTCGCGAATGACATATAAGCACCAAGGAATATTGAAGTAATTAAATTGACCACTTGACCAATCGCGAAATATAAAAGAATACCGATTAATATCTTTTTTTCGCCTTTATAAATCATATTGAGCAAGGCAAATAGGAAGAACAACATACCAATCATGTATAACGCATATGTAAATCCAGCTGTGATTATGGTGTAAGACTCATAAGGATGTCTGATGACCAAATTAATCAATTCGCCAATGATGTCAAATATGTTTTGTTGGAATGCACTTAACACAAACAATGATGCTGCGAAGATACTGACTAAAATCGATACGATAAACCACATCATATTGATGATGACCTTAGATAACATGATTTCAAGTGTCGTCGCTGGTGTCGTAAATAACAAGTAGCCTGGCTTCCCAAATACACGCTGACCTAGATTGATGATGATGGTATATAGTGTAAATAACATGGTAATACCTACCAATGTAAATAATAACCCTGAGAAAGTCAAAGAAGCAGAAATGCCTTGAACATTAAAACTGAATGACGTGATGAATGTCATTAAAATGACACCGGCATAAATGGGTAAGAATTTGCGATAAGAGGATAAAATCTCGTGTTTCATTAATCTAGCGAGCATATCTGAATACCTCCTTGAAGATTTCAAGTAAGGTTTTATTCTTTTCCATGATCAATTCACTTAGATTTTGATGTAACATGACTTCACCTTGTTTTAAGAAAATGACTTCGTCAAAGAGTTCTTCAACATCATAAATCTGATGGGTGGATAATAATATGGTCGCGTCTGAGTTACGGTAATTCATGATGGTTTCAAGAATGATTTCTCTTAACGCTGGGTCTACCCCACCAATCGGTTCGTCAAAGATGTAAAGTTTCGCATCTCTAGACAACACCAAAGCCAGTTGAAGCTTTTCTTGATTACCTTTGGAGAGTTTACGAATCAAATCCCGACTCGGAATTTGAAATTGATAAATCAACTCATTGAAGCGTACTGGACTAAAATCTTCATACATATCCATAAAATAGTTTTTCAAGTCATTGATTTTCATCCATGAATCAAAATACAATTGGTCTGGTAAATACGAGACTATAGCTTTGGTCTCTGGTCCTAATAATTTGCCATCAATACTGACAGAACCTTCATACTGTTGTAAAAGGCCTGTTAAGATTTTGATGAGTGTGGTTTTGCCGGACCCGTTTGGTCCGAGCAATCCAATGATCTTCCCGCTGGTTAAGTCTAAATTGACATTTTTCAGCGCTTGGGTTTGACCATAGGATTTGGTTAAATTTTTAATACTGACAATATTGTCCAAATCGATCACCTCTAGTTATGATTATAGACTTTTTCAAAAGTAATGTATATATCAATCGATATTTTACTTAATGAATAATTGAATGTCTAAATGCATCAGCTTTCTACCTCTCATTATACAAATCATTGTGTCAAAGTTATGAACTTTTCAAACATTCTAGTCTATAAAAGAAAAAAGCGTGTTTTCACACACTTTTAGTCCACTTTAATATCAAAATTACCCTTCACCCAAGCATCAATCCAAGCGACGTCGGTTGGTTTGAGTGGTTTTGGTAATTGATCTTTAGGATAGAAAGCCAATCCGTGGGATTCTTCATTTTTGAACAGCGGTGGTTGTTTTAATAGTTTGGTATAAAAGACGATAACCACATAGTAGGTGATATCCCCATTGGGGTAAATCGTCACTTGTGGTTCACCTGAATAGATACCAAACAATGAAAGTTCATGGACAACGATCCCAGTCTCTTCGAATAGTTCACGCTTCGCTGCGTCCATGATTTTCTCATCGAGTTCGACATTCCCACCCGGGGTACCATAATCGTTGGTATCGCTACGGTGTTGTAAAAGGATTTGATTGTCGTACTCTACAATGATGCCAGTTGACACACTTCTAATCGGGGTGTTTCCAACGATGGTGCGTATGTCTTTGATATAGTTACTCATATAAAGCCGCTCCATCAAATGTGACGGTAGACATTCGCTTAATCAAGTAATTGAAGGTATGACCATCGATATCTAATTGAATGAGCATATCGGCATTGGTTTTGTTATGTGCGACAATAATGACTGAACCGTCTGGATTCATAAAGGCACTGGTAATCAAGTTTGGTGAGGTGGATTTCGCATCAATTCTGCTCGCATCCTTATCCACAAACTTTGAAAAATGACCAATCATATAGTATTCTTCATTTAATGTATAGGTATCATTATCATTCACGGTGACCACACCTCTACAGTTGGTACAACCCCCATTTTGAGGGCCATCTTGTTCATCTAAAGCGAGATTCCATAACAATACAGAACGAGCACCGTAATTTAATGAACCCATAAAGACATTTTCAAGGTTCCAACTGATGTTAGATGCGAAATTGGTTGCCCAACGGCCACCCGAACATTCGGTAAACCAAATACCACGATCAGGGTAACTGGTTTGGATGGCTTGTTGTGCAGTGTAATTACCTGCATAACAGTGGAACGCAACGCCATCCAAATACGGTTCGATGTCTTCATTATTCAATAAGGCTTGAGGATAAAAGGTATTGTCCCAGTTATGGTCATAGCCAATGATTTTTGTATCGATGTTGTTTTCTTCAAATTTTGGCCCTAAGACTTTGATGAAATTGATTTGTTGAGCCACAGTCATCATCATCGATGGGTAACCACTGGTTTCATGGAGTGGTTCATTTTGAGGGGTAACCGCGTAGATCGGTAACCCTGCAGCGTCATACGCTTCAATGAATTTGACAAAATAATCAGCATAAACAGCGTGATAGATTGGATTGAGTGAACCCCCATTGAGTTTTTGTGGGGATTTCATCCAAGCTGGGGCACTCCACGGAGAACCCATGAGTTTCAAGTCCGGATTGAGGGCTAGGGCCTGTTGTAAGCGGGGAACAACATAGAGCAAGTCTCTTTGGATGGAAAACTGTTCTAATGTCATGTCGGTACCACTGGTGAGGTCATTATAGGTATAGTTATTCAAAGCGAAATCAGACGCACCCATCGGGATACGAACAAAATCAATACCGATACCTGTTTCGCCAAACAACGCAGTCATCACTTCGTTGCGTTTGGTTTCGGATAAACTTGATAATACATACGCAGCGGATTCAGACATCGCTGCCCCAAATCCATCGATGGTTTGATATTTTTTTTTGGTATCTACCGTGATTTTATAGATCGAAGGATTGGCTTCACCCGATGTGATGTCAATGCCTTCGGATAGTAACGATGTTTTATCACCTGTGGTGAGATACGGTTTAAATGTATACGATTTAATTTGCTTAGACTGACAACCAGCCAATAAAAACAATAACAACACCAAGGTTGTCAAAACGATTTTTTTCATAGAGCCACCTCTTAACGTAAAAACTGCACGCTTTTATCATAACATGATAGCGTGCAGTTTGTTTCCTATTTTTTTAAGCCGCTTGACCTAAATTGAATGCCTGTTTATTGACATCAATGAGGTGTTCTTTCTTTGAACCAAAGAAATATTTTAACGATTCGATGATGGTTTGTTCATCAAATAGGTTGGTTCGTTTGAGATAGGCACCTAACAATACAAAGTTGATGGCCCTCGATTCACCAATAGAAATGGCTAAATCGTTGGCTTTGACGCCCTTGGATTGGTATTTAGGTTGTTCATCTAAATGAATCAAAGATTCGTTATAAAGCATGAACCCATCGTTTTTAACGGTGTGTTTAAACTTTTGATAACTTGGTTCATTCAAAACGATGAGGTCATCTGAATCTTTAAATACAGGTGAATAGATCGGTGTATCTGAAATGGTCACCATACAGTTGGCTGTCCCACCTCTGGTTTCAGGACCATAAGTCGGTACCCAAATGGCGTGCATCCCTTTGAGTGTAGCACTGTACGCTAAAATTTGACCTAATAACATAACCCCTTGACCACCAAATCCAGCGATACGAATGGTTTTAGTCATGTTTGGTCACATCCTTATAAACACCTAATGGGAATACTGGCACCATTTGTTCTTCAACCCATTTCATCGCATTGATCGGTGTCATACCCCAGTTGACTGGGCAAGTCGATAAGACTTCTATCATCGTAAAACCTTTCTTTTCAAGTTGTAACGTAAAGGCTTTTTTCACTGCATTCTTGACTTTTTTAACGTTTTGAGGGCTTGTTAAAGCTACTCTCTCCAAATAAGCTACGCCATCCAAATGTGAGAGCATTTCTGTAACTTTAATCGGATACCCTTGATTTTGAGGGTCTCTACCGAGTTGTGAGGTGGTTGTTTTTTGACCGACCAAGCTGGTTGGAGCCATTTGACCACCCGTCATACCATAGGTAGCGTTATTCACGAAAATAACCGTAATGTTTTCACCACGGTTCGCGGCGTGAATCGTTTCTGCAATCCCAATGGATGCGAGATCGCCATCGCCTTGATATGTAAATACCACATTGTCTGGTAAAACACGTTTGATGCCTGTCGCGGTAGCGCAAGCACGACCATGTGGTGCTTGTTGCATATCGCAATTAAAATATTCATATGAATAGACAGAACATCCAACAGAAGCGACACCAACAGTCTTGCCTAAAACGCCAAGTTCGACTAAAACTTCGGCTACAATTTTATGCAATATACCATGTGTACACCCTGGACAATAATGTGTTTTGCGTTCTGTTAAACCCAATGATTTTTCATATCTTACAGTCATGATATCACCCATTTCTTAAAGTTGATAATGGCATCTCTGATTTCAGTTGGATCCGGAACCATCCCGCCAGTACGCCCATAAAAGGCAATCTCATGTCTTCCCTTATTCGCGATTTCAACGTCATCTAGCATTTGTCCTAAAGACATTTCAGTGACTAAAATACCTTTGCAGGACTCAGGAATTTGGTCAAATGCTTTTTTAGGAAATGGCCAAACGGTAATTGGACGAATCATTCCGACATTAATACCCACTTCCTTGAGCATTTCAATCGAGCTTCTCGCAATTCTCGCAACCGATCCATAAGCTACTATTACATAGTCAGGATTCTCCATATTAAACATTTCGACTTTCACTTCGTTTTGTCTGATGGCATCATACTTCGCTTTTAAGTTTAAATTGTGTTCTTCTAATCTTGGTGCGTCTAAATATAACGAATTGACAATGTTTCTACCTGGATGATGTTCTGTGCCAATGGTTGCCCATGATTTTTCAGG
>DJWH01000108.1 GCA_002441525.1 Acholeplasmataceae bacterium UBA6235
TAGACGGTACCCTCATCGATTCTAACCACCTCATTATAACCACCTTTAAATACGTATTTGAAACCGAACTACCACATATTCAAATGAAAGAAGAAGATTACTTCCCTTTTATCGGACCGACCCTTGTACAAGGGTTTGGCAAATATGTTCAAGATGAAACACAAATTCAACACTTAATTCAAGTGTATCGTAAGAAAAATTTAGAATTACACGACGATTATGTCAAAGCGTTTGAAGGCGCACAAGAACTATTAATTCATTTAAAATCTCGCGGTATCCAAACTGGGATTGTGTCGTCAAAAATGCATTTTTTAATTGAACGTGGACTTAAAGTGACCGGACTATTGCCATATTTTGACGTCATTATCGGATCGGATGATGTTGTAAATCACAAACCCCATCCAGAACCGATTCAAAAAGCGTTAAGCTTGTTTGATGATATCGATGAAGCGGTTTATGTGGGTGACCACCCAAACGATATATTGTCAGGAAAAGCGGCTGGTATTAAAACCATCGGTATGAATTACAGTTGGAATTTAGAGGACTTAAAAAAAGCGAAAGCGGATTATTATTTAGATTCACTCATTCAAATAAAAGAGGTGATTTAAATGTATGATTTAGTGATTATAGGTGCAGGACCGGCTGGATTAACCGCGGCGATTTACGCTCAACGTGCGAATTTGAAAACCATCATGATTGAAAAAAGCGCACCCGGTGGACAAATCGTGAACACTGGAGAAATCGAAAACTATACTGGTTTTACCAAACTCTCCGGGGGCGATTTAGCCCTAAATATGTTCAATCACGCCATGGCTCTAGGGGTTGAATATGGCTATGGGGATGTCCGTTCTGTCCAAAAGGTAGATAATCTTTTTAAGATTGTGACAGAACAAGAAACCTATGATGCTAAAGCCTGTATTGTCGCTTCCGGCATGATTCAACGAAAATTAGGTCTAGAACATGAAGAACGCCTATCTGCCAATGGCATTAGTTGGTGTGCAATTTGTGACGGCCCGATCTATAAAGGTGAAGATGTTGTGGTCATTGGTGGTGGAAATAGCGCGGTTGAAGAATCGAGTTATCTAGCCACGCTTGTCAATCACTTAACCATTGTCCAAAATCTACCTCATTTTACCGCGGATAAGAAGTCCATTGATCATTTAGTGAAACAGTCCAATGTTACAGCTCATTTCAATTCATTAGTCACTCAGTTTATTGTGGAAAATGACAAATTGACAGGGGTTGAAATCACCAACAGTAAAACAGAAGAAAAGACCATTATTCCATGTAAAGGTGTATTTGAATACATTGGATGGAATCCAAACACGTATATGTTAAAAGGATTGAATATCACCAATGCTTGGGGATACATCGAAGCCAATGAAAAGATGGAAACAGCCATCCCTGGGTTATTCGCTGCAGGGGATGTTAGAGTCAAACAAATTAGACAAGTCGTCACAGCGACCGCCGATGGCGCAATCGCTGTACAAAATGTATTAAGATATCTAGAATCACGGGAATAAACTATGTCATTTGCGAAAACAGTTAAAGATGAGATTGTTAAAATTAGAACGGATGCGAAAGAACAACTGGCAGAATTATCGGCGTTATTACATTTAAACACCGATATCCATCTAACCAGTGAAGGTGTGCATCTAGAGTTTCACACGAATAACCCTTCGATCGCGAGAAGGTTTTTCGTACTCATCAAAAACATGTATGATGCGAAAACAGAAATCATTTCCAAAAAAGAGATGAGATTAAAGAAGAAGAGCGGTTATTTGGTTTTGGTTAAATCCCATGTAAACAAAATCATGGATGAACATTCGATGGTGGAACAAAACACCCTTGAGTATGAGTTTTTAACGGAAACCGATGAAGAAAAAAGAGCGTATCTTCGAGGGGCATTTCTCGCCTCTGGTTCAGTCAATGACCCCATTAAACCTACATATCATTTGGAATTATTCGTGATGGATAAAACCGATGCTATCTTCATTCAACGCTTGATGAATCACTTTGATTTGAATGCGAAAATCACCAAACGTAGACAAGGTTTGATTGTCTATCTAAAAGAATCTGAAGCCATCAGTGCCTTCTTAAGTGCAATCGGTGCCGTAGAAGCGGTATTTAAGTTTGAAGATGAACGCATTAAACGCGATTTCAATAATTCCATCAATCGTTTGATCAATATAGAAATCGCCAATGAAAAGAAAACCATTGAAGCTGCGAATGAACAATTAGAAGACATTGAACTAATCAAAGCCAATAAAGCTTTCGGTACCATCGATGCAAAACTAAAAGACACCATTCGTTTGCGTGAAGCCTACCCAGAAGCGTCATTGAATGAGCTCATTGAAAAATACCAAGAAGAAACGGGTCAAACCATTTCTAAATCAGGGATGAACCACCGCCTATTAAAAATAAAAGCGTTGGCAGAATTCATTCGGGAGGGTAAAAAATGATGACCACAGGCATTGATTTGGTTGAAATCAACCGTATTAGAGCATTGTATAGTACCGCGTTTGTTGAACGAATTCTATCTAAAAAAGAACATCAATTTTTCGAAGATATTCAAAATGAAAACAGACGATTTACTTTCTTAGCAGGACGTTTCGCAGCGAAAGAAGCGTTATTTAAAGCCTTGAAGAAAGGTGATAAAACGTTGAATTTCGCCGATATCACCATTTTGAATGATGAAGATGGGGCACCCTATATCGAATCATTCCCTAAAAGTCAGCTTTACAAGTCTGAATTGAGTATTTCACACACCGATCTCTACGCTGTAGCGATTGTCTTACTTGAAATAAAAGAATAATTACCATATTCTCTATTCAACTTGTAAGAACATCATATTTTTTGTATAATATCATAGGAATGAGGAGAGATTAACATGCCACGCGTTACGAATACAAAACAACCTGTTAAAAAACAAAATAACAAAAAAGCAGTTCAACCAAGCCAAACTTCTAGCAAAGTAATGCTTTATACCGTCCTAGGTATTTTATTGATTGGGATTGGCGCACTTACTTACTGGTTAGTGGATACCTATGTTTTTAAAGATAAAGAACCAAACTATGATCGATTTGAAACCCTTGAACACATCGTTTTAGATGAATACAAATGGTTGGTCAATGACAACGAAGAAGATGCATTAGAAGACGTAAAATACGATGTTTATGTCTATATTTATAATGGTAACTTTGAAGAATGCACCGTTTGTGAAGACTTAGAAAGTGCAGTGATTGCAGCAGCAGAAGCCGCTGGTAGTCAAAACTATTCATTCTTTGTCATGAATTACAACGATACCGATAATTCAAGCCTTTCAAGCTATATTTCAGGTCTCTTATTACCGAGCAGACCAGCCTTGATTCACATCCAAGGGGATGCTTTAGCAACTGAAAATGCCATTATTACAAGTCCTACATCGATTTTATCAACACTAAACTCAATTAGAAATTAAAAGGGCGATTAGGCCCTTTTTGTCCGAAAAAAGGTGGAACATATATGGATCAATTATTAGTCAAAGAAATCGCGAATACACTCAGTATTAAAGACAAACAAATCGAAGCTGTTTTAAGCTTACTCGATGAAGGCAACACCATCCCATTCATTGCGAGATATCGTAAAGAAGTCACTGGTGGTCTCGATGAAGAACAAATCAACGAGATTCACAAGTCTTGGGAATACGGGGTTAACTTATTAAAGAGAAAAGAAGACGTCATCCGCTTGATTGAAGAAAAAGGCATGATGACCGATGAATTACGCAATAACATCTTGAAATCGACCAAATTGGTTGAAGTTGAAGATTTATATAGACCTTATAAGGAAAAGAAAAAAACCAAGGCGACCGAAGCCATCGCGATGGGTTTAGAACCACTCGCAAAATTGATTTTAACTTTTCCAAATCAAATCAACTTAGAAGCTGAAGCAAGCAAGTTCATCAATGAACAAGTCAAATCCGCTGAAGACGCGATTACCGGTGCGAAATACATCATTGCTGAACAAGTGAGTGATAATGCAGATTACCGTAAAGCACTCCGTGTTGAGATGGAAGTTGACGGAATAATTACTTCAAAAGTGAAGAAAAATGGCGAACAACTCGATGAAAAACACGTCTATGAAATGTATTATGACCATGTCGAAAAAGTATCTAAAGTAGCCCCTCACAGAGTCTTAGCGATGAACCGCGCAGAAGATGAAAAAATTATTTCAGTTTCTATTGACAGCAATACCCCTGCGATGTTAAAATATCTCGGTTCAAAAATTTTAACCAATCCGAGTTCACCGGTTGTACCTGTAGTAGAGTCAGCGATTGAAGACGCATTAAAGCGTTTAATCTATCCAAGTTTAGAGCGTGAGATTCGTGCCGATTTGACTTCTAAAGCAGAAGATCAAGCCATCGAAGTCTTCGCTATGAACTTGAGAAACCTCTTATTACAAAGACCGATGAAGAATAAAGTTGTTCTAGGTGTTGACCCGGCATACCGTACCGGTTGCAAACTTTGTGTTGTAAACGAACAAGGTACTGTCTTACAAAAAGGTGTCATCTACCCACATGAAAAGTATAAAGGTGAAGAACACATCGAAGATCGTGTCACTTTATCTGAAAAAATCATCAGACAATTCATTGCGAAACACAATGTCGATATCATCGCCATTGGTAATGGAACAGCCTCACGCGAAACTGAAGCCTTTATTGCAGAGCTCCTTAAGAAGTATGACTTAACGACAAAATATGTCATTGTGTCAGAAGCTGGCGCTTCGGTTTACTCTGCTTCAGAGTTAGCTAGAGAAGAATTCCCTGAGTATTCAGTTGAAGAACGTTCAGCAGCATCCATTGCGAGACGTCTTCAAGACCCATTATCGGAACTCGTTAAAATTGATCCAAAATCGATTGGTGTTGGTCAATATCAACACGACGTATCACAAAAGAAACTATCCGAATCCCTAGATTTTATTGTAAGTAACGCAGTAAACCAAGTTGGCGTCAACGTCAATACGGCTTCAAAATCCTTACTTACCTATGTATCTGGATTAAATAAAACGGTCTCCGAGAACATCGTGAAGCACCGTGATCAGCATGGCGCGTTTAAATCACGCGAAGACATTAAAAAAGTCCCTCGTCTAGGGGACAAAGCGTTTGAACAATCGGTGGGGTTCTTACGCATCGTCGGTGGCGATGAAGCGCTCGATATTACAGCGATTCACCCAGAATCTTACGCCACTGCCAAACAGATCATGAAAAAATATCAGATTACACCAGACCAATTTGGTAAACCTGAATTGAAGAAAGTCATCGATCAAATCAACAGAGCAGCCTTACAACAAGAACTCTCTGTGGATAAATACACCTTAAACGACATATTAGATGCATTTATTGCCCCTCAAAGAGACCCAAGAGACCAGTTTGACGCACCAGTTTTAAGAAACGATATTCTCCATCTCGAAGACTTAAAACCAGGTATGATGTTAGAAGGTACCGTCAGAAACGTAGTTGATTTCGGTGCATTCGTAGATTGCGGTTTAAAAGAAGATGGTTTGGTCCATATTTCGAAACTATCCAAAGGCTTTGTCAAACATCCTAAAGATGTGGTCGCCGTTGGAGATATAGTTAAAGTATGGGTATTAAGTGTAGATGAAAAACGAGGCAAAGTCTCTCTCTCTATGATTGAACCTCGATAAATAAACAATATAAGAAAAGCACACCTCTCCAGTGCTTTTTTTATTTTATGTAGGGGTTATCAAAGATAAAAAAGTTTCATGTTTTTGGTTGACACTACGCCCAAAATAGGTTATCATATAATAGCGCATTCTGGAGTAGTACTCAAGAGGCTGAAGAGGCGCCCCTGCTAAGGGTGTAGACGGGCCAAAACTCGTGCGAGGGTTCAAATCCCTCCTGCTCCGCCACTGTGCGCTTTTATTATGTTTTAAGCTTGGCCCGTTGGAGAAACGGTTAACTCACATGCCTTTCACGCATGCATTCACGGGTTCGAATCCCGTACGGGTCACCATAACTAGCCGAATAGTCATTCTCAATTAAGAGAGTGGCTTTTTTTGTCTTTTTAGAGCTGACAAGTAGATGGAATATCAGTATAGGTCAAATATCTACACCATAAATGTATATTAAAAGCGCTACAGTCCAAATTTACTGGATGTAGCGCTTGTTTTATAACGAGAGTTGAATCCCCATCACGGCGGAAAATGGCGGATTATTATGAGTTCTTGAATCTTTTTATGATGTCCGGATGATAAGGTAATAGTGTTTCAATTGGAGAAGATTGAATGTTGTCTAGTACATATTCTAAGTACGGACTCACGTTAATGTCATTGATGCGAGCGGTTCTGATGATTGAAAATATCTCTGTAGTATATCTAGCACCTGCATACGAACCAGAGGTCATAAAGACTTTACGATTTAATACGAAAGGTTTTACAGCCCGTTCAGCTATGTTATTCGATATCTCGACATAACCAGAATCCATATAAGTGAATAGTTCCGACCATACTTTCTTAGTATAGTTAATCGCCCCTTCAATCGCTGAATTTGGTTTAAAATGCGTATTAAAAACCAAAGCTTCTAGCTCTTTATGAATGGCTGGATGAGTCTGTTTACGTGCCTTTTCTATCTCGCTAGGCAGTAGTTTTTTCCTTTTGTATTCCGCCTCAAGATGAAATAATCTACCAATAACCTCGATGATTTTCGCAGCGTAAGAGTCCTTCATATCAGATTCAGGTACACTTTTAATAATATCCATAAATCTTCTGCGGACATGCGCGAAACACCTTTGAAGATTAATGTTAGGATTATCTTTTTTCAGTTTTGTGTAACCAGCGTAATCATCACAGACAATCGTTCCCCGATAATCTTTTAACCAAGCTGCTGTTCGATCAATCGCGCGTGATTCATGAAAATCATATATCGAGATTTGTTCATCGTAGTAACTTGACGTATAGACATAAACGTAACTTTTCTTTCGTTGTTTGTCTTCATCTGGCCTTTTACTAATCGATAGTGTGGTTTCATCTGCGTGGATCACACCGGCTTGATTAGATAATAAATCAGATTTCATATGGCTATAAAGTGGCGTAAGCACAGTCGCTATTTTAGCCATATAATTCGCTAAGTTTTGTTTGGATATCTCGATATCAAGGGTATCTTTGATATGTCTAGAAAGATGTTCAAAAGGAATCCCTAGTTCGTACTTATGATAGCCTACATAGGATAAAAAGGAGTGACTTACAATACTCCCAGGAAAAAGTGCGTTTGAAACAGGATAATAGAGTTTATTATCTGTTTTATTACAGTGTGCACATTTACAGCTCTTCTTAATAATCTTAACTACTTTCAAAGTCGCTGGAATAGATTCAATCACGTATCTTACCTTTTGAGACGCTAGTACTAAATCATCTCCACAGGTAGGACAAGTAGACTCATTCGGTTCTTCATATCTGGTTTCTACGACATGACGTTCAAAATCAAATTTAGAGAAGTGATCGCTTTTAGGTTTACGGATTTTAGTTTCTTTCAAGATAGATTCGGTTTCGTTAATGATTACCGGGTTACTTACTTCAGTTTTAGGTACGAAACGTCTCAATCTTTCGATGGTATATTTTTCTTTAACGGTTTCCTTTTGTTTTAAAACTTCGTTCAATTGCGAATTCAACTCAAAAATAAGGCGATGATTTCGCTCTTGTTCTTCGAGTAATGCTTGATTTTGTTTCGTCAATCTTTCGATTTCAGCGAGGGCTTTTTTTAGGTTCATACAATGATTATACCATAAGTAAATATTTTTACTATATATATATAGTAAACACATTCTAAAACGCGATTTCTCGTTTACGATCTTCAATCACCCTTAATCCTTTTAATATCGCCTCTAAATCTTTCGCTTGATATCCGCCACTTTCGATTCTTTCTGGCCATTTAAACTTCGTGAAATTAATCTTATTGATGAGTAGCCAACTGCCGTACTCATCTTCATAGTATATTTTCAATGTCTTTCGATCTCTTGAACAAAACACAAATAATGTGTTGAGTATTTCTATCGGTGAGAAGTTACAGGATAGGAGTATCTGGAATCTGTTCATACCTGCTCTCATATCTATCTCTTTTGTGTAGAAGTAAATCTGTTTGACTCTCCTATAATCGATCATAAATTCTATCCAATATCGCTAGTGTCTGTTCTAGGGAAGTTGTCAGCTTTAATCCTTTTAACTCAATCACCACGATTGAATGATCAAACCGGGTGAAATGGGCTGATTTACGCTTTATCTCTTCACTCTTTAACATATTAACTCTAACATTGTTTTCCTCGTATACTTTCCCAGGCTCATCATCTAATTCTGGAAGTCTTACAAAGTCACCTTGAAGGTGATTGTACGCCCTTACCCAATCTCTAAATGTACCTCGTTTTAAATCATTAACTTTACAAAATTCTGTCGTGTTTAATCCTGACATCCGATATTTTTTTACCAGGTCTAGCCTTTCTCGATCGGTTAGTGTTTTTCTCATATTCGTTCTCCTTTTCCTTAAGGATACAAAATAACACTCTGTTTGATTAGAGTGTTATTATTTGACGTCTACCAAAAAAAGGCCTGATAGTTGTATCAGACCTATTCTAGTTAGATGGCGGAGAAAGGGGGATTTGAACCCCCGCGGCGATCTCTCGCCCTACTGGTTTTCGAGGCCAGCCCCTTC
>DJWH01000026.1 GCA_002441525.1 Acholeplasmataceae bacterium UBA6235
GCTTCATCAATACGAACGAAGCCTTTGATCGATGAACCATCGAACATCACATCATTATCGAGTGCCTTATATAAATTGGTCACTGGAATCTCAACGTTCTTTACCGTACCTAACATATCGGTAAACTGTAATCTAACATACCTAACATCATTGTCTTTAGCTAATTTTAAAATGTCTTCACGGGTATACATAGGGTTTAAATCCTCCAATGCTTATATTGTTACAAATCAGCACGAAAAAATCAACTAAAAGATACAAAAAAAGTGTTTTCGATTTCATGAAAGCACTTTTTGTCATTTTTTGTATTGTTTTTCTTCTATCAATTAAACGAATTAGGTTTTATCACTTTTGTGAGTGCCTTGATTTTCTATATACTCTTTGTAATACTTGTAAAAACTAGTTTTTTTCACATTTAAAATTGTCATCGCTTCTTTAAGTGATAATAGTTTATGGTGATATTGATACATCACATCTTTATACTGCGTATCCGATAGTTTCTTCGGTCTACCAAACTGAACACCTTTTTCTTTAGCTTCTTCAATCCCTTTGATTTGTTTCACATGTTGAATGGCTTTTTGGTTTTTACCAATATAGCTCAAAATTTCTTCCACCATATCAATCACGAATCTTGAATCAATGTTTGTCTCATTTCTTCGTGTGTCAATCATCGGTGTATCTAAAACAACCACATCGACTTGAATCTCTTTACACAGTACATGCCACAAACGACTCATCTCTTCACAATCATCAGACAAATCATATAAACTTCGAATGATGATGCAATCATTCGGTTTTAATAATGAAATCAATCGATGTAGTTCTGGTTGTGTTTTTGCTTCTTCATCGTAAAAAATATGTCTTTGATCGACATGATAAGTATTCAATTGTACTTGTATGGTCTGACAGTCTAAACCAGCAATATGCCTTACATAAGCATAAATCAAAATCATCACCTCGGTTATTTTTGAGTGTAAAGGGTCTCATTTGACATCATGAAGTGTTCTATGCTATTATACAAGTATAGTTCATTAATGTCTATATTTTCGAACGAATTAATGAAAATTTAAGTTTAAAAAGTGACATTTACACATCGCTCGTGGCCTTTTTGTCCACAGAAAGCAGGTTCATATGATGCAAAACCTCCATTTATTTGATTACGTCAGTGATGGTGTTTATTTTGTCGATAAAGATAGACACATCTTATACTTTAACAAAGAAGCTGAACGCATCACGGGATTTACATTAGCTGAGGTGAAGGATTCTTCATGTGCAAATAACATTTTAAATCACATCAATGAATACGGATTAAATTTGTGTACGACGGTTTGTCCTTTACATCGAACCTTGATGAAAAATGAAATCAATCAGGAAATTGTATACCTTCATCATAAACAAGGCCATCGTGTCAAGGTATCGATTAAAACCATCCCGTACGTCGAAGATGGTGTCGTTGTAGGTGCACTTGAAATATTTACAGATTTATCTAATTCCAATTTGATAGAGAATTTATTGGCTTATAAAAAGAAAGCCTTGATTGATCCGCTCACACAAATAGGTAATCGCCACTATTTTGAAGAAATCAGTGATACTTTATACAACCAAGATTATCACAGTGCACCGGTAGGTGTACTATTCATTGATATCGATAATTTTAAATCAGTCAATGACACTTATGGACATGACGTGGGTGACCGAGTACTCAAGGCTTTATCAAAAACCTTAATTAACAACCTCAATAGCGGTGATTATATCTTCCGCTATGGTGGAGAAGAATTTGTGATTTTATTGAAAGAAGCGAACAGAGAATACTTATCATATATCGCCGAAAAACTACGAAAACTGGCAAATAAATCATCGATAAGACACATGAACACAGATATCGTCTTTAGTATCTCAATTGGGGCAACTTTAGTCGAGTCCGGTGAAGGCATTAAATCTGCCTTAAATCGAGCTGATGAAGCTTTATATTTATCCAAACATACTGGTAAAAATAAAACCACCTTGTTGTAGGTGGTTCTAGATAAAACATCATCCCTAAACACGCATTTTTTCACTCAAATGCGTGTTTTCCTTTTATTTATTATTCTTTTGCTTGATGTACCACGATTTGATTGAATGGAATTTCGATGTTGTTTTCATCAAAAATGAGTTTGATTTCTCTATTGAGTTGTCTTCTAACACCGTATTTGTCGTTTTCTTCACACTTCGCGTAGATTCTTAAAACAACCCCTGAGGCACCGAGTTCTTGAACACCGTAATAAAATGGACCTTCTTTGATGTGTGGAATAGCCTCTTTCAAACGGTGAAGATTCTTTTTAATCACTTCTTCGATGTCTTTTAGATTCGCTCCGTAAGATACCGATACGTCACAAATCGCAGGTGATAGCTTATTGGTTGTATTGATTGCGCCACGAATGTCGGAGTTATTGATGATTTTGATGTCACCGTTGATGTCTTCAAATTTGGTGACACGTACACCAATATCGATGACACGGCCTCTAAAGTCACCAATTTGAATGATATCATTGATTTCAAATTGATCTTCAAAAATGATGAATAATCCTGCCAAGATATCTTCAACCAATGATTGTGCACCAAAGGTTAAAGCTAACCCTAAAATACCTAAGGAAGCGAGCAGTGTCGGTGTTTGTACACCCCAAGCGGATAGGATAAGGAATGCGCCTACAATGAGTACACCATACTTAATCATAGATGCGAGCAGATTCGCGATGGTTCTCGATTTCTTACCTCGTAAGGTGATGAGTTTCAATATGAGTTCAAATACTTTTGAAATTACCCACAAGAACACCACCACGGCGATGGTTTCGACAATATTCGGTACGTTGTTTTCAAAGAAATCGACGATACCGAAGAACTTACCAATGTTATCAGCGGATAGTTCATATAATAAGGTGCCTGGTTTAAAAATGTATTTCCCTAAAATCGCGAGTAGTAAGAAAATGCCTGCGAGTGATCCAAATACGATGGTTGTGATTTGTTTTTTATTGAGTTTCATTGTAGTGTTCCTCCCATTGGTACACATATGATTGATAAATATCGGTGAAGCCTTTTTCTAAGTAAATCGCGACCTTAATCTCATAAACCTTGGTTGGATCGACGTTTTCGATGATGCCTTCAATCGAAAGCGTCTCATCTAAAATGAAGGTGTCTTGATAGACCTTAACGCCATCTAAATAGAGGGTAATTCGAATATCATCTGTCAATCGCTTTAAAGCGAAATCATAGAGATAGAAATAATAAGATACGTTTTCTAAATCGATATAAGCACTGCCATAAATCATTGGATCATTGGTGGTGGTAAAGTCGGATTCTAATAGTGTCTGATAACCACCGCGTTTTGGGTATACCAGTTCGAAGTGGTAGGTATGCCCATCGGCTTTAACCTCATTGATTTCTCCATAACTTTGGGTATTCCCCGATGGGTCTAATGTGATTTCAACGGATTGAAATAATTCGCCCCATTCATATACATTTAGGATGACCTGTTCCGTTGGTAATATATCATATATATCAGTAACGCTGAGATAATAGTATAAGGTGTGAATGTTTTGTGAAATGGATATCGTCGCGACCGGTTTGGTGGTTAAGCGGTATTTGGTTTCGTAAACGGTTTGGTCTCCAAACCCGAAATCACCTTTGATTTTTAGGGTATATTCACGACCCACAATGAGGGTCGGAAATACCCCCATTTGGTCACCGACTCCAATCGGTTGTTCATAATATTCTTCAGGGCTTTCGAGACTAACCCGTAAAGTATCCATCTTTAAATCTGGATGGTGCTCTATATAGAATTCGTAGTTTAATGTATCCGCTGTATTGTATAAGGACAACAACTGAATCACCACCGGTTGGAACAACCTAAAAGACGCTACTGCAGCGACGGTGGTTAAAAGGATACCGCCTAAGTAACGTTTTAATATGAAGTTTTTGCGTTCGCGTTCAAGTCTAGATTGTCGTGATAATGCCATCTTATCACTGTCCTTATCTACCTTCATTATAGACTTAAACTTTAAAAAATAAATGGTTATTTCATATTTTTGAATCAAAAAATAGAAAACGACGCACTTTTGCGTCGTTTGCATTAGATTAAGTTGATAATGTTCAGGTATACGTCTGCGACAAAAGCTAACCCAATCAATATACCAAAAATGGCTAATAGAATCGGTAATCGGCGTTTACGACTGTTTTGTTTCTTGACCTTCTCTGCTTTTTTAAAGTCTAGAGAATCATTCATCTTGATCAACTCAGTTTTGGATAAGGTTAGTAGTTTCTTAGGACCAATTTTACTGAGCAGATAAACCAATAATAGATAGCATGCTGAGGCACCAACCATTGCGAAAGCGATATTGGCTTCTAACGCATCATAATATAAAAAGTTCAGTGCGAACAAGGATAACAATAAAATGATGTTCATGATGGTATAAACCGTTGGTTTTGGTTTAACCATGCTCTTTTGAACTTTAACGATGGCCTTTTCAACCTCTGGTTTGAGTGGCCCTTCTAACAGTACCCCTGTTTGAATGTCTTTAGGGGTTAAGGTGGTTTCATAAGTATCATCTAAAAACTTTAAACGTAAACGTAAGGTTGGTTTAAATAAGTATGCAAAGTCAAAATCAATTTTAGAGTCCACCAATAAGTCTTTATAGGTGGCCTTTTCTTTTTCAGATTCTTTATGTAAGGATTCTAATATCAGCTTTTCAGGTTCATAGGGTTTAAAGACACAAATACCTGAGGTCATGTTATATTTGCCTAAGATGGCACGTTCAGACAGTACCGATTGCTTACTGTCTGGTCGTTCATCAAAGTTTTTATAACTGATTTCCTTTTGAATGACTTCAGCGGGTTTCTTTTTCTTCGGTTTTTCTTTATATACATCCAACTTCCCTGTATAGAACATGAGTGGTTTAGGTTCAAATATCAACTCAGGAATGATTTTGATGTCTTTGATGTTGGTAGAGAATTCTGGTTCATACGATATCGATTGGAAGATGTAAGCTTTATAGTCTTCAACATATTTGTTGTAGTCGAAGATGGTTTCTAGATACCCACCTTTGGGTGGGATAAAGAAACCAGCAGTACCATCATTTGAATGGTTTGGTTTATAGTTCGCATTTAACAATAAGACATAATAAGTGGTTGCCTTAATATAGTCTTTACCGTGAAACTCAGGGTACATTGGGCTACCATCATAAAATAGATGAAATAGTTGGTGTGTGGCGTCTAAATAGCCCTTCTTATGGGCTAGCGTTAAGTCTTCAATCGCTTTTTCATAATTGGGTTTTTTCGCTTCTAAGTGGACCAAAGCAGCGTTGTATAAGCCGTTAGGCATTAAGTACTTTTCATATAACCCGACAAAACGTTCCAGCTCTTGTTCAGATGAGGTATACAGACGTGGGTCAAATTCGCTTAAGAAATGGATCGTTTGTGGTTCATATTCTTCCATATAGGTTTCGAAGTATTTAAAACCTACTTTGTAGTTCACTGGTTGATTATAGAGTTTACCAAAATAGATTTGTCCACAATAATAATTCGCTTCTAAATAGCCTTTTTTAGCGGATAGCTTGATTTTATCAATGCCTTCTTCAAGTTTATTGACAGACACCAAAATAAAGCCTAACTCCAATAAAGCTTTAGGGTGATTCTTAGCACTGGCCATCTTAATGTATTTCTCATAGACTTGGTCATTCTGTAAAACACCTTTACCTATTTTATATAACATCGCGAGGTCGTAGCACGCGTCTAAATCGCCAGAATTCGCTTTGAGTGTAAGTGCGTTAATATCCATTGAAATCTCCCCCATCTTTGGTTTTATTATACCACCATGTTGATATTATGTTATTTCATTACTCGTATTATTGAAATGAATAAGAAAAACGATTAGCCTTCAAAGACTAATCGAATTTTATTTGGTGTTTTTGGAGCGATTTGAGAAATGTTCCTTGTAATATATCGGCCAAATATAAAATACCAGTGTTTATGACATACAATTTATCTTGTTTATACAATTCGTTTTGCTTGAGTAATAGATCTATAGAACTGAGAGAATCGATATCATAGCAAGTGGAGTCAACAATTATTTTTGTACGGTGTAGAATGTACTCCAATTTAGTCAAATGATGAATCACGATATCTCTAGCTGTCGTGTAATTCAGCTTTGTGAGATTTGAATATATCGAACACTGATCTACATGAGACTTATACTCTGTAATTTCGAGTTGAGTCACGCTACGTGTTATGAATTTCAAATCTGGCATATGTTTCAAGTGTCTAAACGACTCTGTCATCGGATAATTGATATAGAGTTTACCACCATCTGTAGAATCGTTAAACTTTTCAAGCATTGACTTAATTTTTTCAGACCCGTATTTTTGATGGTGGGGATCAAAATCAAATAAAAGATATATATTTGTAAATCGATTAGAAAGGATTTTTCTTTTATCAGGATCAATCGTCAATTCTTTTAGTAGTAATACGATATCGAGATCTTTATCTTCACTTAATGAATCATAAAGTTCATATATAGAGGTTTCGTACGAATATACGTTATATTCGATATCTACTTTAAACACTCTCTGCAAATGATAAATCAAACCAGGTTCAGTTTTTTCTCCTTCAACTATGAATAAAATGTTCTTTTTAGATTGCAAATTCGCCATTTCGATACATTTTCTCCAAGTTATGTCCTTCTCTTAATTCGCGTTCAGTGCAATCGGTCAATGGTGTCAATTTATTTTTTGTAAGTATGAAATAGCAATCCGGTCTTAATATATTGTTAGTCATTAAAGCAGTGTTGTGTGTCGTTACTATTGCTTGAACTGCTTTAGACTCAGATAGTTTTTTGAGGATAAATTCTGATAATTCTGTATGATAAAATGCATCAAATTCGTCGATGAATAAAAACGAGATGTCTGAGAATTTATGACTCCAATAATAATAAAGTGTTAGTGCTTTAGTTCCATTAGAAGCAATCTCCCAAAAATTAACCAGTTTGTTATCTGGAAATCTCGCATAAATAATTTCTACGCCGGTAACATCTTTCTTTGTTGTAAGTTTTAGATTGATATCTGCATCATTTAAAAAATGCTCGTAATCATTAAGTAGGCCATTTTTAGTAATTGTATTTAGTAAAAAATCCATACCCGTTTTATAGCCGATGTACTCATTTTCATTAAGCGATCTAAACCATAACATATGTTCAACAAAATGAAAAAGCTGACTCAAAATAGTTTTTTCGGTTTGGATGGTATTATTCTTAATGTATCTTAGCATTGAAATATTGATATCTTTATTACCAGTTTGTAATGTATTAGCACCTACCAAATCCATATTTTCGAAATCACCAAGCTTAGTTCTATAATTATAAGAATACACTTTCGACTGATTAATTAGTAGTTCTTCAAATAGAAGATGTTTTGCATCTAACTTATAATATTTGTATACTACAGTTGTATCATTAAACTGAAAAACATATTCGAATGTGGCATGTGTTTCAACACTACCTGCATTCAAATAATTAGTAAATTCATGTAATGACTGTTGTTTGTCAACGAGATGAAGTGTAATATCAAATAAAGCTAACCCAAAGTTTGTTTTACCAGATCCGTTCTTACCATAAATGACGCCTTTTGTTAAAAGGTTATTTTGGATAACATGCTTATTAAACTGATATTCCTTGTACTTTGAAAAATCAATGGTGATTTCATCTTTAAACCCTTTGTAGTTCCTAACAGTAAATTTTTTTAGCATCTTAGTTACCTCTATGATGTTATATTATCATCACCGTAATATTTTGTCAAATCATCCGTAATTTTTTTACACCTGTTGATGCATTGTGTAAGAAATCACAATTTTGATAGTTCAATCTAACTTATCTACATATACTTCGTTACCACAGATAAATACTCGATGAACTCTTCCAAGTAGTGTTTTTGTTTATTTTGAATGATGAGCGTAATTTGTATACGATCATGAATGAATGCGAGCTTAATGGTAGAATCGACCAACGATGTTGACATGAATAACGATTGTCCATTGACGCGTTTAGACGCTTCAGAGGACAAAATCAATGTCACATCGGTCTTGGTTTTAATGGTCTTTTCAACCCCCAGTTTCGCAATCAACTTCTTGAATACCTTTTCCAACATGTATTCAACCAAATTAGGATCGACAGACCCGAAACGGTCTGATAATTCAATGCGTAGGTTTTCAACGTCATTGAGTGTATTGAGTTCCGCGATGCGTTTGTGGATCGCAACCCTGACTTCATCGTTTTCAATGTACTCGTTTTGAATATGACGATTGGATAGTGGGATATCCATCGCTTCTTTCGGTTCTTCTTTTTTAATACCTCGCTTTTCATCGATGGTTTCTTCTAAGAGTTTCAAATACATATCCATCCCGACTGTATCGATGAAACCACTCTGCTCACCGCCTAAAATGTCTCCGGCACCACGGATCGATAAGTCTCGCATCGCAATTTTAAAACCACTGCCCAGTTCTGTAAAGTCTTGGATGGTTTTAAGTCTTTTTTCCGCGTCTTCGGTCATGTGTTTGCCGCGCGCATACATCAAATACGCATAAGCGATTTTATCACTACGGCCAACACGGCCTCGGATTTGATAGAGTTGTGATAGCCCCAGTTGATCTGCATCGTGAATGAGTAAGGTATTGGTATTTGGAATATCAATACCTGTTTCAATGATGGTCGTTGAGATCAAGACATCGTATTTACGGTCGATAAAATCAGATAAAACATCTTCAATTTGTTCTTTAGACATCTTTCCGTGAGCGAAACATACTTTCGCTTCCGGAACGAGTTTCGAGATCTTCGTGACCATGAGTTCCATATCTAGTACACGATTATATAAATAGAACACTTGTCCCGCACGCGAGATTTCACGTTCAATCGCTTCTTTGATGATCGCGTCATGGCGTTCTACAATGTAGGTTTGTATTGGATACCGATTGAGGGGCGGTGTTTCAATCATCGATAAGTCTTTGATGCCCATTAGAGCCATTTGAAGGGTTCTTGGAATTGGGGTCGCAGATAGAGACAAGCAATCGACATTGACACGCATCTCTTTGATGCGTTCTTTGTGTTC
>DJWH01000106.1:0-2674 GCA_002441525.1 Acholeplasmataceae bacterium UBA6235
GGCTGTACCGATGTTTAAATTCCATGCTGTAGCGACCCAAACTGCTCTGAGTTCGTAATCTTTTTCCTCGTACTCATTGAGGGGTACAGCAGCGGTCGTTTGAAAAATCGATGGGGTTTCTTTTTTAGGTTGTTGTTGACCATATAGGAACGTTCCGAGCAGGAACAAGCAAATGCCGATAATGGTTGTTTTTAATAGCTTCATTCAGCCACCTCTTTCAATGTTTGTTGTAAGGAGACCATCCCTTGACGGCTCTTGTCTTGATTTAAAAATGTTTTATAGGTGAAAAATACATGACCTTTAACGGTTTTGTATGGGTTTGCGTATTTCAACTGATTCGATACTTCTTCTGGATTTTCATATTCACCTTCATTACCAAGGCGATATGCCCCGTGACCAAGGTATAAATCAACGTTGGTATGTTGACAGGTTTTGACCCAAAAACGAACCAAGTCTGCATAAGGTGCAAGGGGATGTCCAAACTCCCAGTAGAGTTGAGGAACGATGTAATCGATGTAACCTGATTTAACCCATAAATAGGCATCAGCGTATTGATTATCATACGATTGGGTTGCTTTAGGGCTTACATGTGCACCGTGTTCTGATTCAACACTATTTCGCCATATACCAAATGGAGAAACCCCAAATCGGACACTTGGTTTTACCGCCTTAATCGCGTGGTATACACCTTGGATGGCGAGTGTGACTTGATGTCTTCTAAAGTCATCTAGTGATTGGTTTTTATCGGGTCTTTCTTCATAATCTTTTAAATCATTTTCGATATCATCTAACCCTTGATAAGGGTAGAAATAATCGTCAAAATGAATACCAGCAACTTCATAATTTTCGATGATTTCAACCATTGAATCGATTATGTGTTGTCGAACCTCAGATTTGGCTGGGTTTAAGATGATTTGACCCTCTTTGTTCAAAATAATTAAATCTGGTCTTTGAATTGCGATGTTTTTTGGATCACACGTTTTTAAGTAGTCATCTTTCTTAATTAAACCATTGAGTGAAACGCGGTATGGATTACACCAAGCATGGACTTCAATGTCTCTTTTTTTCGCTTCATCTATGACAAACTTCAATACGTCAAAAGGGGGTTGTTTCCCTTCTTGACCGGTTAAATAACGGCTGATTGGATTTAACTTAGAGTTATAGAATGCGTCATTTGTGGTTCTCACTTGATAAAAGATGGCATTCAAGTGGAAGTTTTTCGCTGTATCCAACATGGTGATGATCTTTTGTTGATAGTCATACACATCGGTCAACACAGGAAAATCGATGTTCGCAACATTCGATACCCACATCGCACGAAATGGTTTTTTCAATTGGATTTGATTGGGTACTTCTACCACCTGGGTTGTCCCATAGTAAACGATGGGTTGAGATGGGTTTTTATATAAATGTAATTTCATGTGTTCTCCTACTTAATGACTGGACTAATGTCGCCTAGAACGACCAATTTGGTCGCACCGGTTGCGGATAATATGTGATTGAAGTGTCGATTTAACGTCTCATTGCCGAGTATCACAAAAGCGACAGCTTCTTTACATTTAGAATCCATGCCGTGGTCTTCTAATGTAGATACTTTGATGGGGTATAAACCCTTTCGAATGTGTTCGATGATGAATGGGTTATATGCACCACCACCAGAGAAAATAATTTCATCGATGGGTTGTGTTTTAAGCATCTCTCGATAGCTTTCAATAATACTATTTACCGTAAACATCGATAAGGTGTGTACGATATCATTGGTATCCTCATGACTGTAATTTTGAATCAAATGCGCCGTATAATCATCACCGAATAATTCTCTACCTGTGGATTTTGGATAATCCTTTTTGAGATATGGGTGAGCCATGAGTGTTTCATACAATGGTTCTATTAATTTCCCTAAAGAAGCATGATAGCCATTTCGATCGTAGGGTTCATTGAACAGTTTTTTCATTGCGTAATCAATCATCATGTTCGCTGGACCCGTATCAAACGCGATGACTTGGTTGATATCTTGACCTTTAGGCATCAAGGTTAAATTCGATATCCCGCCGAGGTTATGCATCGCGATGGTCTTATCTTTTTGACTGAACAGGACATATTCAGCATAAGGCACCAACGGCGCACCTTGGCCACCTACGACCATATCTGCAACTCTAAAGTTGGATACGGTAGTGATGCCTGTCAGTTGAGCGATGATTGAACCAAAGCCAAGTTGTAAGGTGCTTTTGACATGGTCCTTGGATGTGGTCGGTATATGGTATATGGTTTGGCCGTGTGAGGCGATAAAATCGATGTCGGATGGTTGTAAGTTTTGGGTTTTCAAGAACTGATTGATGGCGTCAGAAAAGGCATACCCTAATTCAAAATTGAGACTGGTGATGTCTCTGACGTTTGTTTTGAGTTGAATCGTATCTTGAATTTTTTCAACCAATCCTGGTTCTAATTCATAGGATTGTTGGGCAATGACTCTAACGGATGTGTCCATAAAAGACCCATCTATTTCACATAGGACCACATCGATGCCATCCAGTGAGGTCCCACTCATTAAGCCAATTGACAATTTCATGGTTGTTTCTCCATCTTCGCTATTCATTATAGTGGTTTTACTTTGTAATTGAAACGCTTTCATTGTCTTTTGGTTGTTTTTTTCAAAATGGAAAAAAATCCCTTA
>DJWH01000106.1:2699-11105 GCA_002441525.1 Acholeplasmataceae bacterium UBA6235
TATGCACAATGCGAGAACAATGCGTCCACCACAGCGAGCTGTGAAATACGCGATGTCATCGCTGCACTTCTAAACTCCCCTTCCAATGAAGAGGTATAAATGACGATGTCACCTAAGTCCGCTAAAATGGATGATCCTAGCTTCGTAATCACAATGATTTTCGCTTTATTTTCTTTCGCTAGCAAAGCAGATGAAATGATTTCTTTGGTTTTTCCTGAGTTACTGATGAATATGATGACGTCTTTTTGATTGATGAAGGAAGCGTCTACCAATTGGTCATGTGATTCGCCTTGAGCGATACAAAACTTATTGATACGTCTGAGTTTCATTTCTAAATCTTTACAAACGATATAAGAAGATCCTTTACCAAAAATGAGGATTTTTCTGGCACTCATAATGATTTCAGCGGCTTTTTCATAGGTATCTTCATTGTATAGTTTTAAGGTATCTTCTAAGACACGAATATCATTTTCAATCGCGACTTTACCGGTATTGAATTTCTTGGTCAAAATGACGTCTGAATATTCGGTATGTTCAGGAATTTCAACTTTCGCATTGGCTAAAATAAAGTCGATTTTAAAGTCCTTGAATCCACGATATCCGAGTTTTTTGCACATTCTAACGACAGAAGCTGGTGAGGTATAGGCTGCTTCTGCAATCTTTTCAATCCCAAAATCTTTTAAGTCTTCTTTATGTTCAATAAGGTAGTCCAATACAACCTTTTCGGCCATACTGAGTTCTTCTTTGTTTTTTAGCATATTTAACATGATGCTCATAAAAATAAAACCCCCATTCTCTACTTCTATCGATGAATCACCATAGTAATTATAACATAGAAGTATCTAAATGTAAGGGCTTTACATCATTTTTAATGATGGGGGTTTTGTTAATTCAAAATCATTCTTGATAGGCTATGGTTTAAATGACCTTACTTGGATTTAGAATGCCTTTAGGGTCAAAAACCTGTTTAATGCCTTTCATGAGTTGGATTTGTGTATCTCCCAATAAGTCAACCATATAAGCCTTTTTAGCATATCCTATGCCGTGTTCACCTGAGACCACACCACCCATTTCAAAGGCTTTATCATACATGAGTTTAAATCCTTTGTGAACAATGGATTCCCAATCTGTTTGAGACATGCCATCTTTACAAAAATAGATATGAAGATTTCCATCCCCGATGTGTCCAAAATAGGGAATGCGAATATGGAGTTGTTCAGATACTTCCCTAGTATATGCCAAATATGCACTGACTGCAGATCTTGGTAAGCAAACATCAATTTCATCAATCTCATCGGTCGATGATTTGATGGCTTCAAGGAATCCACCACGAACGGTCCAGACGGATTTAGCACGCTCAGCCGTGTCCACTAAGAACACATCAATCGCACCCAATTCTAAGCACATGTTAGAAGCAATCTTAATGTCATTTTCAACCGATTCATCGGTATTACCATCATAGGATAACAATAAATATGCTTCGAAGTTATTATGTGGAATCTTCTTGCCTAAGAAAGTTTCAGAGTACTGTAACGATTGTTTTTCTAGGAATTCTACTGCAGTTGGTGTGACATGGTTCTTAATCAGTACAGGTGCAGCTTTAATGGCTTCTTCACGGTTATGGAATGGCACCAATAGTGAAACGGTTTTCTTTGGTTTAGAGATCAGTTTTAAGGTAGCGGAAACGATGATGCCTAAGGTACCTTCAGAACCAATGATGAGGTCTTTTAGACCGTAACCGGTAGAGTTTTTAACGACTTTACCCCCGGTTTGGATGATTTCACCATTGGGTAAAACCACTTCTAATCCCCTCACCCAGTCTCTCGTAACACCATATTTGATGGCACGCATACCACCCGCATTGGTGGAAATATTACCACCGATGGTCGCGGTTTTTTCACCTGGGTCAGGTGCGTAAAATAAGTTTTCTTTTTCTACGGCTTCATAAATATCTAGCAACAGTACCCCTGGTTCAACGGTTAAAGTCAAATTGACATTGTCTAATTCAATGATGTGATTCATTTTAGAGGTATTCAATAAAATACCACCATGAACGGGTACACAGGATCCAACCAACCCTGTACCAGCACCACGAACGGTGACTGGCAAATTGTTTTCATAGGCATAAGCCATGATTTTTGAAACTTGATATTTGTCGGATACATAGACATGGGCTTCTGGTTTGCCAGAAACATTTTTTAATTCATCGTGCGTAAATTCATGGTCAATGTCTGCACCCACGGTGATGTGTTCAGCGCCGACGATATTGGTTAAAACTTCGATGTCGTGACGATCTAATTGCTTAAACATGTTTGATAACCCCCATTTGTTCTAATAGTTCATTGAGTTTTGGTACAACCTGATATAAATCCCCACAAATAGCATAATGTGAATGATCAAATAGCTTGCAGTGTGGGTCTTGATTGATGGTGATGATGGTTTCAGATTCTTTCATCCCTTCGATGAAATGAACCGATCCACTGATGCCGATGTTGATGAGTAATTTGGGTTTTACAGTTCGACCCGATAGACCAATTTGGTGTCTCGCGTCAAACCACCCGTTTTCAATCAATGGTCTTGTACAAGCCAAATCTGCGCCTAGTAAAGCTCTCAATGGTTCGATGAGTTCCAAATCTTTTTGTTTTTTAATCCCTCTACCAAGCGCGATGATGATTTCCGATTCAGAAATATCTTTGGCTTGTGGTTTATGAACGGTTTCTACCAATGTGATTTTAGATGATTTTGGAATGTCTGTGACCGATTCATAATGAACTTGTCCAAACGGTTCTACGATGGCTGGACGATTGAACATTTTGTATCGGATGGTGGCGAGTTGTGGGCGGTTATTCGGTGTATTGATTTTCGCCATGATGTTTCCACCAAAAGCAGGTCTGATTTGTAAAAGATCGCCTTCTTCAGTGATATCTAACATCGTACAATCCGCCGTTAACCCCGTTCTTAAACGCGCCGCTACCCTTGGAGCGAAACTTCTACCCAATGGGGTTGAACCAAATAGAATCACGTTGTTTTGATATTTTTTATAGAACGTTTCAACCACATGGGTGTAACGTTCGACATTGAATTCGCCATATAAAGCATCTTCATAGACAAAAACATCGTCTACACCATAACTTAAACACGCATCTACCATGGATTTGGTATCACTACCGATGACGATAGCATATACCTTTTCTTGTGTTTTTGATGCGATTTCTTTGGCTTTTCCTAAAAGTTCAAAACCGACCGGGTGACACACATTGTGGTGTTGTTCCATGAATACAGCGATGCCTTTATATAACGATTTATCGATTTTCGGTCTCGAATCGTCAATGAATTCACAAACCCCTTTAGGGCCTTTTTTCACACAAAGCTTACAGACGCGGCAGCTCGCATTGATGGATAAGTATTCGTCGACATATTCGAACGCATTGAATGGACAAATTTGTTTGAGTTGATCAGCCACCGCTTTGGTGACTTTGGAATTATCTACTTTGATATAGCCCATGGTAACCTCCTATAAGAAACGCTTATCTTTTAGTATCTCTACTAATTGATTAGATAGCGTTTGTGGGTCACCTTCAAAGCGGGTAGAATGCATCGATTTATCTGGTGAAAAAATCTCATCTACCTGGGTTGGTGAACCGTTTAAACCATAATGATTTTCATTTTGGTCTTCTAAATCTTTAAATGTAACGTAATTTATCTTGTAGTTATCGAATAAAAGCGACCTTCTAAAGGATGGCAATCTAGGCGTATTTGCATCTTTTTCTACGGTTAATAGACATGGTAATTCAACTTTTACGACTTCTTCATATTGGTCATAGGCACTCTTAACAATGACATATTCAGGGGTTACTTCAATGAGTTCTTTGACATAAGGCACATGTGGTATACCTAAGAACTCTGCTATCTCAGGTCCCACTTGAGCTGTATCACCATCGGTGGTTTGTTTGCCACAAATGACGATATCGTATTCATGAATGTGTTTAACCAATTGGCTGATGGTATATGAGGTTGCGAGCACATCCGCTCCTGCAAATTTTCTATCGGTCAATAGTGTGGCTTCATCTGCCCCCATGTACAATGCTTCTTTCAACACTTGAGTGGCTGATTGTGGCCCCATACTGATGGCGTGAACCAATGTATTGGGTACACGTGATTTGATTTGAAATGCAGTTTCTAATCCAAATAGGTCAAACGGATTCATTTTAACGTTTTGTGAATCCCTAATCAGTACACCTGTGATGGGGTCTACTTGGACATTGGATGAGGCAGGTACTTGTTTGATACAGGTAATAATTTTCATAGTGGTCTCCTAAACGGCTTTTGTAAAGAAACCAATCCAAGGGTTAGTTGGATTGGTTAGCGTTGTGTTGTGCTTGGGTATAGTCTCGAATGAAATCTAAGAAGTTGAGCATATCATTCGAATATACGGTATACGATAATTGTTGTGAATAAGACGATTGCTTGTAGGTTTCATGGTCACCAAACGCCCGTACTTGTATGGTATAAGTCCCCATTGGTAAGTTCAAATTCGCAGATGTGGATGTCGTATCTATCTTGGTCGTGCCATTGATCCATACTTCATAACGAGTAGCGTGTTCAATGGTATTAAATGACAATTGACCGTTTTCATCGATGAATAATTGATTAGGTGTACTTAAAACCGTTCTAGTGTCTGGATATGGAATCGGTGGTAAACCCACAGGTAAGTTACCTTTAATGAAGAATATCCCATTGGCATTCGATCTTAAATGACCATCCGACGGTGTATTGACAATGTCATAATCATCGCCATTGAGAATGGCCATGGTGGTTGAGCCACCACCATCCAGATTGATCGCGTGGTCGGCTTCGAAATACACCATGATTTCGGCCATTTCATATGCAGTTACGCCGTCCATCCCAAGTGGCATGTTTCTACCATCGACTGTAACAAAGAATACTGTACCATCATTTTTAATGCCTACAGCGGTTCTAGGTGCTCGAAATTGATAAGACGCTCCCTGTGTAAATTCAGTCACAGGCAACCCATCTTTCACCAATATTTCCCATCCGCCTACGGCGTCTCTGACACCTTCAAATGCGCCAGATAGACGTTGTTGAATGACAATGGTATCGTTTGGTTCGATGAATCCTTCTGAAAATACTTTGGAACCCATCAAAACAAATTGGTGTTCTTGAACCGAAACGGTATCATTGGTTTCACTTGAGTATTGGCCTCTCGCAAAATACCTTGAACCTGAACCATCGGATTTAATATCACTCGCTTCTATCATCATCTTGGATGACCCTGAAGGAATTTCATTTGCGTATTCTGGGAAAATGACAGTCACTTCATTGGTGTTCGCTGGTTCACGATTGAAACCATCGACTTTAACCGGATTCAACTTAAGTGAACCATCTTGGTCAAACACCATCACTTCATAACCACTAAAGGTTGGTTTACCAAACACCACATCGCCATTGGCTTTAAATCCAACCAATGTTCTTGCCCAAGTGGTCCCTTGAAAAATAACTTCATAATTCCTAACATAAGGTGAAACAGGGATGCCATTGCTCATGTTGTAGAAATCACCATTGACACCAGCGATGACTTTGACATCAGGAAATTTTTGATGGATGTTATAAATTTGTTGAGGCACTGTTGACATACCAAATCCAAAATCTTGATAATTATCCCCAACCACCACTTGAATGTGGGGGTTATTTTTAAGGTTGATTCCTGCATAATTAATGACTTGTTCGGAAATCGTACCATTGAAGTCGATTTCAGCAGCAATCTTAATGTGTCTAACCCCTTCAACATATTGGGTATCTCTAGACTTTTGATATATTCTTAACGCTGCATCCACACGGAAAGGTTGAATCCATGTGAAGGTTAATAACGTAACAAATAACAACAATAAGGTTTTCTTGATCCATTGGTTACGATACATAGGTTGGTACCTCCACCGTTGTTTGATTATAATCATAGTAGTTTAAGGTCAATTTATATACCAAATCACCAACGATGATGTCGAGTTTGATTTGTGTAATGAATGTGTCTACAGCCAATTCAAAATTAGCGTAAGTAGCTTCATCATCATAGCTTTGTACGAATGCCTCGATCGATGGATAAGTACCATAGTTGAGTAGGTATCTGGAATCCAGCAAAGTGAAATCGGATTCTTTGAGGACATCAAAGAACTGTATAGGTGTGTTTGTATTGGATTCTATGGTTTCTCTTTGATAACCGGATGTGGTTGGATAGTATCTGTATAGATTTAATCCAACCGTTTCAAAATATTCCGTATGATTGCCTGCTTGAACCGATGATTTGGATCCATCAAACTTTAATATCGATGTAGATGTCTCTTCACCCAATGTAACGACCCATTCCACCGAAACGTTGGCTAATTGTGCCGTATTATATAATTTGTTTTCAAATTCTGTGCGATTGATCACGCATTTGCCATCAATGAGTGATTCATTGTCATTACAGATGGGTCCTGTATTTTGGTTGCAGCCATATAAGGCTAAGCCACCCAACACCCATAAACATATGAGGATATACTTTTTCATATTCTTCTCCCTTGGTATAGCATTTTACGGCTTCATTGTATCAAAGGGCTTACGAAAAAGTTATTCACAAACCGAAACAAGACTTATTTATTATAAATAACCAAAAATAAAAGCACGATGTACGTGCTTATATATAAATCCAATAAATACGCATTTCAACACCATCATAGGCGTCCATGGTGAATCTTTCGAAGATGCCACCACAGGCTTCAATGGTCTTTCTAGAGCCCAAATTGTGAATGCTACAAGATATCATAGCGGCGTCTTGTCCTAACGATTTGATTTGTTCTAAAGCCAAAGCTAGTGATAATTTCGCGTAACCCAATTTACGATATTTAGGTCGAACGGACGCGCCGGCATGACCATAGGTTTGTCTAAGTTCATCATCTAAGAAATGACGAATGTTGAGCATCGCGTACAGTTCTTGATTGTTATCCACAAGCAAATACTCTGAGGTTGGAATGGTATCCTCAGGGGTATTTGCTTGTTTTTTAACTTCTAGGTGTTTCAACCAATCGGTATAGTGGTCAAAACGACCCAAGCCACCTGTGCCATTCAGTGTGTCTTGATTGGCTAGCATCTCTTGTTTGTAATCCATTACAATGGTTTCATGTGAGCTGTTTGGTTCGACCAAATGGTACCTGAAATAATCAAAATTCACATAACCTGAAGCAGTTCCAATCTTGTTACCCACTTGGACATAAGGTTTGATCTTTTTTTGAAGTGAAGTCTTTGTTTCGAGTTTAGAAAAGTCGGTATCTCTGGTTTGAAAAACCCAATAGAGATAGGAATTATTTTCCCAAAAAGTCGCGGTAATATCAAAATAACTTTGAAACGCGAGAATTTTGGAAGATGGCTCCAATAAGCCTTTTAGTGCTGGGCTTAAAAGCCAAGTATGACAATACATTTTCGCGTTACGGTATGATGGAAAACGTCTATTAAAGAAGAGTCGAGCTAATCGAAATGAGGTTTCTAATAAAGGGTGTGTCAATACCGCATCTGAAGGGATATGAATCGATAAAACCGGTTCATTTTCCTGATTTGTCATCTCGTATTCGAGCTCCCCAATTCGAAAGATGTTCATCGCGGTTTGACGATAAGCCCACCAATCTCTTTCAAAAGCATAAACGCCGGATTGTTTATGATACTCTCGAATGAATCTAGGTAATGCTTTATAGGTTTCAATGAATACTTCATCAGATATTTTGAGCATTTGATAAGTTGGATAATTGTCTAAAGCCGCTCTTAAAAATAGATAAAGTATCCTCATCCCGTCAGGGTTTGGATACAGCTCGCGTAGTTTCTTTTGTGTGTCAGCAGCCGTAGCCATATCTCTTAATCCTTGAATCCAAACATCGTCATCTTTGTGATCATTTTGATGTATTTGTAGGATGTATTCGACGACCAAATCTGGTAATTCTAATTGTTCTAAAAAGGTTGTTAAGTCCATACCATCACCCCATTATCTTTATTGTAACAAGGAACGATGGATAAGTCACTCTAAACAGTGAACTCGAAAAATTTGTCCAAAAAAGTAAAATAGAGGCCATTTTAATCCTGCATTTTTTCAAAATCATGCCCGCCTGTTTATTTTCATTCTTTCCATGATATCATGGACATGTATCTCACTGAATCCCTATGGAGGTTCTATATGCTTAACAACTTATATATCGTCTTAAAAGACCAAATTGTGTTTGGTGACTTAATCATCCAAGATGGCAAAATCGTCAATATCCATGTCAAACCAGAACCCAACAACGCTGTTAAACGCTATGTGGTGCCCGGTTTTATTGATGTACATATCCATGGTGCAAGCAATGTGGACGCGATGGATGCGAGTAC
>DJWH01000121.1 GCA_002441525.1 Acholeplasmataceae bacterium UBA6235
TTACTCGATGTATATATTAAGCCCTACATCATGGAAGGTGTAAGGCAATACCCAAATGTGAGTTTTAATTTGTCGGAAATGAACACCATCAATCGGTATGGTACTGACATTTATTCTTATGTATATCAGTCTACAACCGGTTGGTTACTCAATGGTGGTGTGACCGATAGTGAATGGAATGCTTACGTTAGTAAGTTAAACCAAATGAAATTAAATGACATGATCCGTGCTTATCAAAGTGCATATGACAGGTACGAATAACCTTGAAACTCTACATTAAGATTGGGAACTATTTGTTCGATTACTTGTTTCTAAGCTTACTATTATTTATCGCAGGTATCTTGGTGATACCGCTCTACGCTATGGTCGTTTCTGTGATTGCTTTTTATGAGAATGAACAATTCAAATCGATGGTTAAAGTGATTAAAGATAACATCAAAAACATCGTTATCTTATCTATTATGGTCTTGTTTTTCGGTTTGATGATTTTGTTGTTACTTCAAATTCGTGAGACTGGCATTCTATTTTGGTTCAACCGATTTGTCTTAGTCATCCTAGGTTTATCCATCCTCAGTTTGGTGATGTATCCACCGATGATTCTAATTCAAATGCGTGTCACATTCAAAGAACTCATTCGAAACACCCTATACTTGATGCTCGTACAATACAAGTCAACGGCTTTGATGTTGTTGTTGAGCATCCTCATGATTTACCTATCGATTTACGCCATATGGGCACTGATTCTCGTGGTACCCTGGCTTCAATCAATCAGTTTCATTTCAAACAAGGCTCTACAGATTGAAAAAGATAAGAGAGAAAAAGGAGAAAAAATATGAAGAAATTACTCAGTACAATGCTTGTATTGGTGATTGCACTGGTCCTCATCGCATGTAATGGCACATCCGAAGAGAGAACAAAACCAGTCATCACTGGCTTACCACCTACGGCAGAGATTACCGAAGGTGAATCGATCAATGTTTTAGAAGGCGTTACTGCCACTGCCCATGGTGATGAGGACATCACAGACCAAATCGTGGTTACCACAGACCCATCGACAGCAACCATCGTTAATGGTGTGGTTACCCCACAAGAACCCGGTTCTTACTTGGTTACCCTCACCGCAACCGATCCTAAAGACGCCACTTTAAAAACAACCGCTACTTTATTCTTGGATGTATTAGAAAACTTAGTCGTTACAGAAAAGAGCCGTGTGGTTTATGAATTCAATAGCATCGCTGCTTCTGCTTTAAAGGGATTTGTTTCTAAGGAAGCTGGTCAAGAAGTCAATGCTTTAAGCGTCGCTAATGGCGCATTGGTTTATACCCCGATTACATCAGGTAATGGGGATGGCGATAACCAAATCTTCAAACTATTAAACTTGGAAGCTGGTACAACTTATACCATCAGCTTAGAAGCCAAAGCATCAAGAACCTTAACCGGTGTCGCATTTGTCATCAATGGTAAAACCCCAGGTTCATGGGATCCATACGCAGGTATGTGGGGACAAGAAGTCGGTACTGAATACCGTACTTATTCTCACACATTCGCTGTGGATGTTACCAACGAAGCTGCTGAATTGATGTTCAATGTCGGTGGTCAAGGCGCAGCCGATTATTCTGTTCACATCAGCCGTTTAACCGTGGTTGCTAACAGCAATCCACAAAGCACATCGATTGGCTTTACAGACATCACCGCTGGTGGCGATGGTTGGGTTTATGTCAATGATAAAGGCACATCTTCCGCAAGTGCTGTCGATGGCAAAGTTGTGATTGATATCACTGACCCTGTGGCTGGTATTTGGGAACAAAAACTATACCATGAACCACTACAACTTCAAGCGGACAAAGTATATAAACTTACCTATACCATTCACGCTACCGAAGCGATTCGTTATGAATACATCGCAAGAACCCGTTCACAACAATCGGGTGGTCGTGATGAAAACTATATTTGGTCAGGACCAAACCTTGGTAAAGACGAAACCAGAGTGGTCAATCATACATTCACAACCAACGCAGTAGATATCAATGATTTTGATATGTTCTTCCAATTTGGTGGACAAGCGACTGCTGTTGTCATTACCATTTCCAATGTTGTTTTAACCCAATACGACGGTTTTTCAGAAACAGTCACACGTTTCTCTGGTCTACCTGAAGGTTTCGCAAGCTTCGAAAATGCACCTGCAGCAGCCAACTTATATGTCGATGTTGAATCGGGTAAATTGGTTTATGATGTATCCGTATTTGGTGATACCGACTGGTACAACAAAGTTTATCTAGAAAATGTCGTATTCAACGACGGTTCTAAATATAGAATTGAATTTGTTGCACATGCATCGAAGACAATCAGTGGATTCTTCGCAGTGAACCCAATGGGTCAATGGAATCCAAAAGTCACCACGATGTTTGAATTGACAACAACCCCTCAAACATTCAGTTACGAAACACCAAACCTACAATCCTTCAGTGAAAACATCGAATTATTGTTCCAATTTGGATCATTCAATACAGGCGAAGCCATCATTTATATCGATTCAATTACCATCATTGAATTAGCCTAACCCATTTGTCATAAGGGAAGTCAAGTCCACTATTTGGCTTCCCTTCATGACTACACAAGGAGTCATCATTTATGAAAAAAATGTATTTGTTATTTGTCCTAAGCGTATTATTCACGCTATCTGCTTGTACAAAACCTAAAGATAACCTCGATGTCCAAACGCCATACAGTTTCACCAATGGCGATTTTGAATCCGGGAATCTCGAGGGTTGGACCACCACAGGCGAAGCGTTCAATCCATCCTTCATCTCATTTCAAAAAAGAGATGCCAATCAACTTGAATACCGTCAACAAGGCATCTACTTTTACCATGGGGGTAAAGGTGGTTTAGGACAACTCACAGGTCAAATGATTTCTGAATCTTTTGTGCTAAAAGGCAATGGGATCATCGGTTTTCTCGTCGGGGCTGGTGAAGACCCCACATTAACGTATGTGAGCTTTATAAACGAACACGGGGAAGAACTCATTCGTGTTGGTAATGAAAACTTTAACGATACCGACCAAATGTTTCGTATGAGTGTCGATTTAAGTGATTATCTAGGTGAAAAAATCCGCGTTAAAGTGGTGGATTTGGATACCTTTAATGATGGGTATAACTACATCAATGTCGATGACTTTATCGT
>DJWH01000117.1 GCA_002441525.1 Acholeplasmataceae bacterium UBA6235
TCATATAAAATATGACCAATCATTTGTCGCAATTCTTTCACAAATATTACAAATATGTCGATTTTGTTGATTATTTTAATCCATTTGATGCATTTTTAAGACATCTGAAGGCTTCAAGTGACGTATACCACGAATATAAGCCAGTCTAGTTATCAACAACATCAAAATACCCATTAGCCATCCAATAAAAATATCTACTGGATTAAAGACGATGTTTTCATATTCATCGAACAACATCAATAATGGTTTAATCAATGGATTCAATAATAAAACGGTACCTATAGTAGATAGTGATAGCGTTAAGATTTGGATAACCCCTTCAAACCATAAGTGTTTTTTCAACATGCCTTCGGATAAACCGAGTACAGAAGCACGGACATAACTGGGTTTTAACTCCCCAAACAAAATCAACCCTTGATTCATCATCGATACCAATAAACCTGCCAAAATGATGAAGGTAACATAAGTGGCGTAATTCATCGATAAAATCACTTCTTTTGACAATGCAATCGCGCTTTGTTGGAAATCATTGACGTAATAGAGTTTAGCACTGTATTGATCAATCAAATCAGCCTTAACTGAGGTAGGGTCATCCGTATTGATTAAAATATGGGTTTGTTTAATATCTTCATACCCAGATACACGGTGTAGATTGATGAAGGCGGTATTACCAACGGCTTCATCAAAAAAACCCAAGACTTTAAAGTTTAAATTTGGATGCGCCGCATTTAAATTTAATGTGACTTGATCATGAATATCAATCCCATAAACCGCGTGATAACGCATCGGTAGCCAGATGGCTGGTTCTGTGGCATCTTGGAAGGTTTGTAAGTCCTGATTATGTGTCATGCCAAAGTAATTGGGTATTTCTATAGGGTCTAACATATACACCGCTTGAAACACTTGATTACCCGCATCGATATTGACATTGCGATAAATACCTATAGGGATGGCTGATGTGACTGCGTCATGTGCCAAAACTTCAAGTTGAATTTGTTGGGTACTGGTGAGCACATTAGACATCACCAAATCGGCTTGATATTCGTTTCGGATGACAGTTGCTTTATGCTTGATATAGCCAGTTGTTTCAAACAACAACATGACCGTAACCAGTGTCGCGAGCGATAGCCATAAGAATCGATACAAAGTCCTTTTATGATAACTGATTTTAAGTAGATATGGATAAGGTGTCTCTTTGAGGTATTTGGTACAAAACAACCAACCCCGATGCACAAGAATCACCAGCGAGTAAGTCATTGTAATCACCAACAACAGTTTTACAATCGTCATCCATAAGGTTTCGGATAATAATGCATAAGTTAGCAATGAGAGACCCACCAAAGACAGATGAATCCAAGTGCTGAGTTTTCGGTCCGGCATCACTTTCAAACGTGATACTTCTGTTTTGGATTGCCAAAGCATCACGTGATACAGTACCGTAACCATGAAGATGATGGTTAAGATACCCAAACTATAGAGGATGGGTAAAATCGATAAATGGTATGCTAGACCCGGCATCAACAATTCCATACCCACTTGGATGATCCCGTAGGCAAGACCGTAGCTCAATAACGCGGCTGGTAGATATAAAATCAGCAATTCAACCAACCAGATGAAACTGCCAAACCACAATGACCCACCCAACAATTTGATGATGGATAACATCTGTTCTTTTTCTCTAAAGACCAATGCATATGTGGTTTGAATCAATAAAACAACGGTGATGCCAATAAACAACAACATCATTTGAAATAGCGCAACCGCACGGTTGATCAATTGTTTGATATAGGGTATCGGTATACTGACTTTGTAGTCTAAGGTTTGATAAGCATCGATGGTTGAAACGGTATCGATGGTTTGTGATACATCATCGGTATCAAAATAAACTGTATTGTGTAAATGTATAAAAAAGCTCGTAGGCAGATTCGCTAAGCTCGGAAACATCGCTTGAATGAATAAAGCGACATGAGGGTCGTGTAAAATAAAACCTTTGTCCCCTTGAAATACCCCATAATCGGGGACGATGGCTTTGACTACGAAGGTTTTTTGTGTCGTGCCTAAGGATAGAGTTAAAGACTCTGAAACCCCCACGTGATGCGCTTTCGCACTCGTTTCAGTCAAGATGATTTCATGGTCATTTAACGTATAATTGGTGCCGTATAATAATCCAAAATCGACTTCAGAAGTGGCGAAAACAGTGATGTAGCTCGCATCTTCTGCCAACACATCTACTTTGAACACTTTGGCATAATCACCTGAATAATTGTCATCTAAAGTACGGGTTGAAAAATAACGTGCTGATGCATTAGAACCAATGGTCATTTCTAAATCGATGTGCTCACTTTGACGCTCATAACGGTAAATATAGTAATCGGTTAAGACATCGTTCATCGTGAATGCTAAAGTCAATACGACCATCAAAAAGGTAAAACTCAATAACATTAAAAAACTTCGCAAAGGGGACTTCACGAGGTTTTGTTTGGCAAATTTTAAAATGAATACAACTTTAGATCTGTTCATCGTTGATGATATTCCCATCCAATAATCGAATGACACGATTGGTATATGACAATAGCGACTCATTGTGCGTGACCATGACGATGGTGATGCCCAAGGTCTGATTTAATTTTCTAAATAGTTCCATGATTTCTAAACTCGTATGGTGATCGAGGTTGCCTGTAGGTTCATCGGCGAAAATGATTTTCTTTTCGCCAAGAATCGCTCTGGCAATCGAAGCACGTTGTTGCATCCCACCGGAAAGCTGTGACGGGTATTGGTGTATAACATCCTTTAATCCAACCAAATCCAACGCTTCTTCAATTGTTAAACCCTTGTGTTTAATGATGACATTGGCTAGTTTTAGGTTATCATAGATGGTTAAATTGGGTATTAAGTTAAAAAATTGAAAAACAAATCCAATCAAGTCACGTCTTAACATGGCACGATCGCTTTCAAGGTAATGCGCGAGTGGTTTTTGAAACAAAGTGACCTCACCGCTGTCAGCTGGTTCTAAACCAGACATGACATATAAAAGCGTGGTTTTCCCAGACCCACTTGGGCCAATGATGCCGACAAACTCACCCGCATGAATGGATAAGGATAGATGATTCAATACTGGGCGATTGAGGATATCAGGGTAATAAGTCTTTTTGACATCCTTTAAGACGATTTGTTCCATGAAATCACCACTTTTCTACTTTCATTATAGCGCAATCCCGCTTAAAAAGAAAAAAAAGGCGACATTATCGCCTTTATCCATGAATGCTAATGTGTGATTCAGTCACTTTTGGATTTAGAAGTGACGTTTTGGTAATCTTTATATTTGGTTGGATGGTATTTACCTCTAAATCGGTATCAATACTGGAAACTCAGCGCTTTTCGTAAGTCAACATAACCATCCCATTGAATGTTTCTGTAGATACCAATTTCAACAGCGTATCGCTGTCTAATTGAGGAAATAAACGTTTACCTGAACCGATGATGTTGGGCATCAGTGTGATGATGTAACGGTCTATAGCCTTCGCTTTTAAGAGTGGATCGATGACCCCTCTACCACCGACGACCCAAATATCAGACCCCTCGGTTTGTTTGAGGGATTCCACGAACTGAACCACATCCCCATCTACAAAAGTCACTTCTTCGTTGGACCCTTTTAAACGATTGGAAAAAACATATACCTTCTTGCCGACATAAGGCCAAACACCCACAGAGATGTGGTTAATCAGTTCAGAATACGTCTTACTACCTAAAATAAGGGTATCCACACTGGCTAAGAATTGATCATAACCATAGTCTACGATTTCATTTGTTTGACCGGCTAAAAAATCGATTGAATCGTTGTCTCTTGAAATGTATCCATCGAGTGAGCAAGCGATGTATAAAATAACCTTACGCATTATTTGTGTTGAACCGGCGACATGAACTTAGACGCTGGCATCGATTGTAAGTAAACTTTACCTGGCCCTGTGACAACGGTATGGAATAAACCTTCGCCACCAAACACCATGTCTTTGATATTACCTACGGTTTTGATATCCATCGATACCGTTGAATCCATCGCTGCTAAATAACCCGTATCGACAATCATTTTTTCGCCTGCTTCTAATTCGTATACTTTGACATAGCCATCAAGTTCAACAAACGCAATCCCTTCACCGGTGAGTTTTTGCATGATGAAACCTTCACCACCAAAGAACCCTGCGCCGAGTTTACGTTGGAAGAAAATCGATAATTCTACAGAAGATTCACAACCTAAAAATGCTCTTTTTTGAACGATGAATGGTTTGTCTTTTTGAATTTGAACCGCCATGATGGTGCCTGGCAATGAGGATGCTAAAGCAATCATCCCTGGCCCATTTTTTGCGGTATAAATGTTTTGAAATAACGCTTCACCTGAAAGCATTCTGCCAAATACTTTGCCTAAACCGCCACCTTTGGTTTCCATCGACATGTTTTCAGTCATCCAAGACATCCCACCACCTTCAGTGATGATTTGTTCGTTTTCATCCAATTCTACAATGACAACCGGTAGTTGTCCACCTTCAATTTTGTATTGCATAGTATCACCTCTTACCGCTATTTTACTTCATTAGCTCATAATTTTCTACATTGAGCGGTTTTATTTCATTGATTTTTACTTATTTGAAACGATTTTGACAACAAAATGAAGTGGTTTATGCAAAGACATCATGATATAATTAATTATAATAATACCGATTATAGTTTATCCATAGATTGGGGGGACGATAGCGATGCATAAAAAATACCTCGACTTTGATCCCTTTGGCAGCATGATTGTCAAAGCGATGAATGCAGGGACTTGGATTTGGAACATTAAAACCAATGAAACTATATATAACGAGCGCTGGGCAGAAATGATCGGCTTTTCTTTGGCTGAACTATCACCCGTGAGTTTAGATACGTGGTGTAAATTCGTTCATCCAGATGATTTACATAAATCTGATGACGCGTTCAAACAACTCTTCGATAAAAAAAATGAATATTATTCCGTCGAAGTCCGAATGAAGCACAAACTGGGTTATTGGATTTGGGTACTCGATAGTGGTCAAATCATCGAGTGGTCCGAAACTGGTGAGCCTTTGATTGCGATTGGTACACACATCGATATTACCGATTCAAAAAATGCCCAACTTGAGCTTGAAAAGAGTGAACGTAATTTAAGACAAATCGTTGAGCATGCTTTTGATATCATTTACCGCATCGACAATAAAGGCAATCTTTCTTATGTATCTAATGCATGGTCAAAACGGTTGGGTTATGCACGTGCCAATTCGATTGGACAACCCTATAAATCATTTGTCCATCCTGATGATGTGAAACGCATTGAAGCGTTTGCTGACACATTAAAACAATCTGAAGACGCTCAAACCATCAGTGGTTATCGCTTAAGACATGCGAATGGTTCTTGGCGATATTATGAAAGCAATGCTTCGATCATACTTGAAGATGGTGCCATCGCTGGGGTTGGTGGGATTGCGAGAGATATCACTTTGTTGATTGAAAAACAACGTGAAATCGAATACTTATCCTATCATGATTTCTTAACGGGATTATACAATCGCCATTATTTAGACCACATCATTGGTGAAATCATCAAGCCTGAACGCTTACCATTATGCATCATATCCATGGACTTAAATGATTTAAAACGTGTCAATGACACCTATGGACACCATATGGGTGATTATTATATCAAACAGGTCGCGACCATCATCAAAGAACTCATACCTACGCCATACCAATTTAGGGTTGGTGGGGATGAATTCTTGGTATTCGTACCTAACACCGACCAGACGACAGCGTTAGACATTCGAAATACGGTTTATGATCAGCTAAAAAAGATGAAAATCAAAGATTTCCAACCATCGACAGCGTTTGGATTCATAGTTAAAGAATCCATCGATGAAGAAATCTATGAAGACATCAAGAAAGCCGATGAATTCATGTATTTAAATAAGATCAAAGTTAAAAACGGAAACTACTAAAAATAAAACGGGCAGCCATTGTGGTTGTCCGTTTCTTATTTAGCATGTCTTTTTTGGTAGTGTTCATGGACCCATTGGGCCAGTTCGATCAATTCGACTTGTTCATTGTATATATGTAAATCGATTCGATGGAAATTTTTAAGTTGAAATACCAGACGGTCCCCCGTGATGCGTTTTTCAACTTGGTCTAAGGCATCCCCACGAGCAACCATTCGAGCGGTTCGCAGTTCCTCACTCGCTTCAACGAAGACCACATACACATCATCGGCTTGGTCGACCAAGGCATTCGCCCCATTGGTGTCAACGATCACCACACCATTTTCGATGACATCTTTCTTTTGAATCCCGTAGTAACGGTTAGAATACTCAGTCACCTCATAAAATGCGTGTTGTTTTATTTTTTCCTTGAATGCTTCTTCTGTTAAAAAATGATAATCGATGCCATCACGTTCGCCAGGTCTAAGCGGACGTGTGGTGGTCGTGACACATTTTTTGTATCCAAAGGTTTGATATAAAATTTTAGCAAGTTCGGTTTTTCCACTGGCACTCGCGCCAACCAATACGATCATAGGACACATCCTTCGTATCGATTATATCATAGCCTTCCATTAAAATTATCGGTCAAAATCACTTTCATTCTTTTTTCAAATGACTGATGAAACGTTTGAACTTATTGGCGTGTTTTGGCAGTTCTAAAGGTGCAATCCGAAATGTATAAGACCCATGTAAACCCAAAGCTTGGAGTTCTTGGTCTATTCTGTCTTTTAAAAGACTGAGATCCATTTCACCCATTAAATCGAGGGTGATGTCTAAAGTTGAAATGCTTTCTTGAATCACTTGAAATTCGCGGATTAAATCCGACGTGGTGATGATCCATCTAGAAAACAAATCAGAAAATACAATTTTCGGTTGATTGTTTTCATCATAAAAATAGATGTTATCATCGCTCCTGCCTAAGATTTTTTCGATGCGTCTAAACTGTGACCCACAAGGACAAGGTTCATCTAAAACAATCATGTCATTCATTTCATAACGAATAAGGGGTTGAGCAAAATTGATGAGGTTGGTTAGAATCATTTTATGTCCAACCACATGGGGTTGTTCGATTCTTTGTCCATCTTTGTCATACAGTTCAATGAATACCAAATCTTCATTGATGTGTAGGTGACCATGGCTACAAGCCGAGGCGATTTGTCCTTCCGAGGCTTGATAGATTTCAATGACTTTCGTTTTAAACGTCGTTTCAAAAACCGCTTTATCAGTTGGACTTAACACTTCTGCGTACGTGATGATCTTCTTCAATTTGACCTTAATCGCCTCGTGTTTTGGTAACAACTGTCGGATAAAAGAGGGTGGTGCCATCAACAAGTTGATTTTACCCTGATTGATTTGCTTGATGACATCATCCATATCTGTCATGGTTGAAATGTATTTGAGTTTTAAAAAAGATGCGTTGATGTCATCAAAACCTTGTGAGAATACCCTCAAACAAAAGAGGATGCGTAGTGGTAAATCGGAGAGCGATATCCCACCTCTGGATAGAAACACCCCTGGTAAGCGTTTGGTCATCGATTTAGGTGTGATGTATAACCCTTTATTACCCGATGTACCTGACGATAATCCAACGACGTATTCGTCTTGATAATACCCCAAGAAATCCTTATTGAGTTCCTTTTCGACTGCGTACGCCATGACTTTTTCTTTGATTAAACCACAGGTATTGAGGGTTGAAAAGTGGTCCATCATGATTTGTTTGTTGATGGTCGGTAGTTGATAAAAGTCTTCAAAAGATTGGATGGTTTGATTACCATACAAATCTTGATAAAACGGGCTGTGTGCTTTCGCATATTCAATGATATTTTGAAGCGATTTGAGTTGTAACGCTTCGATTTGAGCTCGGCTTAATTTTTTTCTATTTTTCGTTAAATAGAGATAATCCTTAACGGCTTGCATAAGCGTCCTCTAAGGCATGATGTTTACTCGAAGGTGAAACCTTTTTTAAAAGGGAGGTATAAGCCCACTCAATCGTATATTTGTAGTGTTTTTTCTCCCAAGCCATCAAAATGAATCCCCACATCATGACATGAATAAACCCATAGATTAACGCGCCAGGGATGTCGAATTTGAGTGTGATGAATTGGTTGATGACTAAGAAAATCACAGCACTGGTGATTTGTTCAAAGAAAAATGGGGTTAACCCTGAAATCCCAAACCGTTTAATGAAACGCGTGACGGGATTCAGTTTGATTTGTTTGAAGTCAAAGACATAAAGCGCGCCTAAAATCATTAACAAGAATAACCCAATTTGAGTGACCATGATGAAATACCATGTCGGGTCAATGGCACGTTCTAACATGGTTTCTGGGGTTAAAATGTATCCGGCAATACCGATAATCATATACGACAAACCGACTGGTAACATCCAGCGTTTCAAGACTTTAAACTGGTTATGTTTTAGCAGTAACGCGACCCAAACCCCAAATAATGCAAAAGCATAAAATGGTAAGATTGGGTTGTTTTTCGCAACCAACCAATTGAGTAAGATGACTAAAACGTATTGATTGTTATCTCTCGCATCCAAATACACATTGTATAAAGGAATTCTCACATAAGATAACACCATGAAGACGGTAGCTAAAATGAGGATATATACCGCTGCTTTTGGATGATGGATGTATTTTCTTATCGCTAAGAATAGTAACGCCAATAGCCAAATGTTGAAACTGATCATCACCAGACTATCCACATAGAAAATGCGTTCTAACGTCCATGGCTGAAAAGACCCATCACGAATGAAAGACACCAATAAAGATTCATCCATACTTCTACTATCAAAGTGGATGATGCCAGGACCGGTAAATAAGAAATAGAGATACGCGATGATCATCATGAGTAGTCCGGCATAACCCATGTATTTGATACGTGCTTTTGGGTCTTTCGTATTTAAAAATTGAATGGTATACGATAACCCAGATACCATCGCGAATAATCCTGCAAACATCAACAAGAAACCAATCAATGTGATGATTAAACTTGGGTTATCCATGTCGACATCATAAATCCCGTCAAAATAGTAAAAAGCGGTGTGTAAGATGATGACAAAAAACACACCCAATCCCCTTAAAAAATCCACTGCTTGTATGCGTTTCATAAAGCCTCCTTGGTGTCTGTGACAGACTGTTATATAATAGAGATGGTGATTCTATGAGACTATTTATTGGCATCGACTTATCACAGTCGATGAAATCTTATTTATTCAATGTATCCAAAACCATCGAACCCCATACCAGAGGCCATATCACAAGAGAACCCAATTACCATCTAACCCTGGCTTTTTTAGGCGAACTCGATGATATTCAAACAGAACAACTCAAAGGTTGGATGGATACTGTCGATTTTAAGTCATTTCAAATGAAACTATCGGATATCGACTACTTTCAAAAAGGGGAACGATACATTTATTATATAGGGATTCAATCGAACCCATCCTTAAAGTCATTATATCAAAAGGTACTCGATTTTATCGCACCACTCAACATCTCACTCCATGGTAAATTCAGTCCGCACATCACGTTGATTCGTCAAGGTAAGGCTTTTCCAGTCCACGCACTCCCATTACCAAAAACCGAAGAAAACATCGATGTAGACACCATCACCCTATTTTTAAGTCATCAAGTCGATGGCGAGCTCACCTACACCCCGATTCACCGTGTAAAGCTCAAATAACGAACCCGCAGGTTCGTTTTTTTAATGTTTTATATCCAAAAATATGACTTTTTTTACGAATAGATGTTTATAAAGAACCACTTTAAATGTCGTAATTCCAGGTTGTTTGACCAACCCTGTGGATTTCATTTGTTGTGGGTTTTTAGACACCCAATAAAGACATTTGATTTTCTTTAATCCGAAAATTGGTAATTGGATGTGTTTTTTAGCGATTGTATCCTGTAGACGGGTTTCTTTAATCGCTTCAAATTCAGGTATCCACCAATCGGTTCTATACCTTGGGTCAATGACTTGATAGGTCTTCTCATGGATCGAATGATATTCTTTGGTTCGAACGTAAAAGACGTGTTTCTTTTGAATTGGTAAGGTATCTAGTGAAACAAAGATCTCTGCAGGCATGCCATCGACGGTCCATTCAATGGCTTGTGTTTTTCCAAAGAAAAATACGGATTCAGGGATCGGATACCCTTGATTTTTCACATCCAATTCAGGTTTAAATACCACATGCCCCAGTGTCAACGCGGATAACATGAATGGTAACACCTGTATACGTATTTGATAGACTTCATCCAATCCTACGACTTTGAAAGGTACGTCAAATAGGGACGCTTGGGTATGAATCTTGGTTCCTTTTAAATGGGGATTCGGTAAAAGTTCATAATCCAGTTTTGGATCCAAGTATCTTAAAATAGATAATCCTTCATACCCATAAAATACAGATTGTAAAAGGATACGGTTGAGCTCGGTGGTATGGATACAATGGACATCCAGTTCACGTTCATACGATAACCCATCTTTGTCGATTTTAACCATGAGGTCTGTATGATTCGAAAACGGACGAATCATTAAATCGCCTTGATACAGTTCATCCCCCCGATGGGTGAGTTCATAAACCACATCGATGCCTTCAACTTGTGGTAAAGGGATACGATAGGATGTATACTGACCCAATTCTTTTTGAATTTGATTCATCTGATATAATAACGTCGTTTTTAACGTGGACTTATTTTTAATTGTATACGATTGATAGAGCAAACCATCGATCAAAACATCGATTTTAAAGGTGTCGATGTGAGGGTCAATGACCCAACGTTCAAGCGATTTGTCATATATACCAGCCGGGATGTCTAACGTTAAGTCATGACCATAACGTCTCACAGCATGTCCATCGATAACACCCTCGACTTCATTGGGTATTCGGATAAAATCATCGACAATAAATTCGATTTGATCGTGGTAACGGATGTATTGAAGGCCATAAAATAAGCCCGCCACAAGAGACCAAGGTAATAGTAATATCGCGATAGCCCATCGAATCGGAAACATGAGTGGCCACGCAAATAAAACCATCAAAGTGTGTAAATGACGCCACTTCTTTTGATAACCTATAGACAACCTCTGATTTCTCATGAAACGTTTGCTAAAGGTAAACACATTCCATGAGGGGATGTATCCGACGGTAAGGATGCCCGATTGTAGATGGAACAATACCTTTAAGATTAACCATAGATGTACAAATACCAGTTCAACCAGAACCAACGCTAACAATATCAGTAATATTGGTAACAAGATGGGTAGTAACAATACTATATAGTAATAATCTTTAAAATCAAATATCAAATCCATCATCAAGCGTTTGACTGGGTATAAAAAGCGTTTTACCTGTACCAAAGCATTGACACATACAATGAATCCTTTTTGAATCCAGGTAATCACCCAGATCAGGACTTTCTTAATAACATAAAATGTCCAATAAAATAATTGATAAGTGCCATCCAAAAGGATGACGCTTGGTAACCAGATGAGGAGGGTATATAACAACAAGAACCCTTGTAAAAGACTCCACCGAACACTTCGATACAACCATTCAGGTCGATTCCGATAGATGTAAACCAAACCATCTATACAAAAGCGAATCAAGTCAATGGTCTTTGTTATGAACCAAACCAAACTATCCAAAATGCCGGTAACCAACCATTGGATGAAACGGTAGATGGTTTTAACCACAAATTTGAAGCCTTTCCAAAGTTGAATAAAGACCCATCGAATGCCTTTTAATACGTCCAACCATCTCTCATAAAACCAAATGAAGATGTGTTTTATGCATCGACCAATGGCCTGAAATAGTTTGCTCAACTGATGGAAAAGGTATTGAATCCCTTTCGCAATCTTTTCTATATATTT
>DJWH01000073.1:0-11684 GCA_002441525.1 Acholeplasmataceae bacterium UBA6235
AATCGGCTAAGGCATTTTTTTATATATTGTTTGAAATCTTGGTTAAAATGGATTTCATTTGAATCTTTTCTTCTGCGGTTAAAACCGATAGCATCGCCATCAATTCTTTCGCATTGTGCTCTTTGAGCTCTCTCGCAACCATTTCACCTTGTTTTGTTAATCGAAGCGGATAGGATTTTTGGTCTTCTGCTTCTTTTTCAACAAATCCACGTTCTAATAAGTCGTTGATGGCTCTCGATGTATTGGCTTTATCGACAGATAATTTCTCTGATAATTCCTTCGATGATAATGATTTATGACAGTCTGACAAGGCCATTAAATAATGTACATGAATTCTCGATAATGCGTATTTTTCAAGAATGGGGTCACCAACACTATGGAGTTTTTTCATGATTTTCCCCATCAGCAGTGGTAATTTGACGACTTCTGAATCGTTATTCTGTTGCATATTGATTCTTCCTGTCAAATTGTGACTGATAAAGTTTCGCATAGAAACCTTCTTTGGCCATTAACACATCGTGACTACCACTTTCGATGATATCGCCTTCGTTCATGACTAAGATGATGTCTGCGTTTTTAATCGTGGATAAGCGGTGTGCAATGACGAATGAAGTACGGGTACTCATGAGGTTATCCATTGCTTGTTGAATGAGCATTTCGGTACGGGTATCGACTGAGGAAGTCGCTTCATCTAGAATCAGCATTGGGGCGTTGGTCACCATCGCTCTAGCAATCGTGAGCAATTGTTTTTGACCCGATGAAATACCAGATTCTTCAGTCATGACATAATCATAACCGCCAGGTAAGGATTCGATGAAGTGGTCAATATTCGCCATGATAGCTGCTTGTTTGACTTCTTCTCTGGTGGCTTTAGGGTTACCATATCTGAGGTTATCATAAATGGTACCTGTGAACAGCCACGCATCTTGTAGAACCATCCCAAATTGTTGGTGAACAGCTTCACGTCTTAAACTATGAATCGATTGACCATCAATGATGATATCCCCTTCATTGATCTCATAGAATTTCATCAAGAGGTTAACCAACGTGGTTTTACCCGCACCGGTAGGTCCAACAATCGCGATCTTTTGTCCGGATTTCGCACTTAAATTGAAGTCTTTAATGATGACACGGTCTGGGGTATAACCAAACTTCACGTGTTTAAATTCGATATTACCTGCCTTGTTCACGACACTATCTGCCAGTGCTGCTTCGTTGGCCATTTCTTTTTCATCTAGGAAATCGAATACGCGTTCTGCGGCTGCTGCTGCACTTTGAAGTTGTGTTAAGGATTGCGCAATTTGGTCCATTGGGTTGGTGAAACGACGGTTGTATTGAATCATGGATAAAATATAACCGACTTGTAGCTGTCTAGTAGCTGCTAAATAACCGCCAAATACCGCTACAGAGATATAAGATAAGTTTCCAATGAAACCCATCACCGGCATCATTAAACCGGATAAGAATTGCGATTTATAGGCACTCGATTCTAAACCTTCATTGTTGGTGTTGAATTCAGATTCGACATTTTGTTTTGCATTAAATACTTTGATCAATTGGTGTCCACTATAGATTTCTTCAATGTGTCCATTGAGTTTACCTAAAGTACTTTGTTGAGCTCTAAAGTATTTTCTCGCATTACCCATGATGATCTTAATGGCTAAAATCGATAGTGGTAATAAGGCGAGGGTCACCAAAGTGAGTTGCCACGAAATGGTCAACATCATGATGAGAATCCCAATCATCGAGGTAATGGCTGTGATCATCGCAGTCACTGCTTGGTTTAAAGAATTACTGATGGTATCGATATCGTTGGTAACCACCGATAACACATCCCCATAGCTTCTTGAATCAAAGTAGGCAAGAGGCATACGGTTGATTTTAGTGGATACGTCATTTCTTAAAGATTGATTCAAACGTTGAGTGACTTTGGTTAATAAGAACGATTGTGCAATGTTAAACACATAGCTGGTCACGTATAAACCAATGAGTATGAATCCTAAACGGTTGACCAATTCAAAATCAATATCGACGATGAAACTGCCAGGTCCACCCATACTTACACCGTCACTGACGGCGTTGATCATGTCCCCAATCAAACGAGGGCCAAAAATATTAAACACAGTGGATGCTGCAGCAAGAATCAATGAAATGAGGATAGGTCGATAGAATGGTTTCAAGTGAACAATCAATTTTTTCATTGCTTGCTTGAAATTTTTCGGTTTTTGACCCATGAAGCGACCCATGCCGCCAGGGCCATGTCCACCGCCCATGCCAGGTGCTGGTTTTCTATTATTAGAGGCTTGCATTTTCGAGTTCCTCCTTCGACAATTGTGAGAATGCCATTTCTTGGTATACTTTGTTGTTGGCCAATAGTTCTTGATGTGTACCAATGCCAACGGCTTTACCTTGGTCTAGTACGATGATTTGATCGGCATTCATAATTGTACCGATGCGTTGTGCAACGATAAAATTAATCGATGATTTGGTTTGTTCTTTGAGTGCCGCACGTAATTTACGGTCGGTTTGATAGTCGAGGGCCGAGAATGAATCATCAAAGATGTATATTTTCGGTTGTTTAATGATGGCTCTTGCGATACACAAACGTTGTCTTTGTCCACCCGAGAAGTTTTTACCGCCTTGGGCGACATCGGCATTCAAGCCACCTTCTTTTTCCATCACGAAATCGTAGGCTTGGGCTGTCTTCAAAGCGTTTTGCATATCTTCTTCGGTGGCGTCTGGCTTGCCTACGCGTAGATTAGATGCAATGTCCCCGGAGAACAACAACCCTTTTTGAGGGATGTAACCAATATAATCCAATAAGTCTTTTTGTCTGACATCACGAATATCGACGCCATTCAATGTGATGGCACCACTCGAGACATCATAGAATCTAGGAATTAGATTGATGATGGTAGATTTACCACTACCAGTTGAACCGATGAATGCAACGGTTTGACCCGCTTTGGCTTTAAATGAAATGTGTTCGAGTACACATTCATTGGCTAGTGGGTATTTGAAACAAACATCATTGAATTCAACTTCAACGGCTTGATCAGCAGGGATTTCTTTTGGATTTTCTGGGTCTTTGATCTTCGGCGTTGTATTCAACACTTCATAAATACGTTTACCTGATACAGCACCACGAGGTACCATGATGAATAACATGGTCAAGGTCATGAAGGCGAATAAAATACGGATACCATAAATCGAGAACTGGGATTGGATTGCAATCCCTTCGAGTGGGTTTGCACCTAAGGTTTGTTCTTGAATCATCACAGCTGCAATCCATGTGACAGCTAAGGATACCCCATTCATTACGAGCATCATCCCTGGCATCATCATTTGCATCGCACGGTTCACATATAAATTCATTCTTGTCAATTCATTATTGACCTTTTTAAATTTCGAGTGTTCATACCCTTCTGCATTGTGGGCACGAACAACCCTTAACCCTGTCAAGTTTTCACGGGTGACTTGGTTTAAATCATCGGTAAGGTTTTGAACCTTAGAAAACAATGGTGTCACAAAAATGAAGATGATGGAAATCATCAACACAATCACAATGATCGCAACAGCAATCGGCATCGATAACGTCAAATCGATATCGACAATCTTTTGAATGGCACGAATCGCCATGATTGGTGCTGTGAATGCCAATCGTAACAATACAATGACGACCATTTGAACTTGCGTGATGTCGTTTGTCGAACGGGTAATCAACGAACTGGTTTGAAATTGGTTGATTTCTTCCATTGAAAAATCATGGATACGATCGTAAAGTTGTTTTCTCAAATGCTTCACGAAATTCGCACCAATACGTGCAGAAATATAATACACGACGATGGTAATTAAGATGGATAACAAAGAAATCCCTAACATCTCTAACCCTTGGTTTAAAATCGCATTGGTTTGAGATTCACCAGTGATGTTGGCTTTACCAACGAGCGTAATGATTTCACGCATGTAATCAATGAGGTTTAAATCGAGTTCGACTTGGATCAAAGTCAGACCCAAAATCAATACAATGAGTGGGTAATACCACCATTTAAAATACTTGAATAGTTTGAGCATAAATATCTCCTTTAATATATGGTTGACTCATCAACTGAGTCTATTATACGCACATTTAGTTGAGCGGTCAACTGTTTCGTATTTATGTGAAAAAAAATCATCCACCTGGGATGATTATTTGTTTTGTTGGATGATTTCAATACCGATATAAACCCCATACAACCCAGCCAAACTGGTGATGGTTCCAGCGATGATTTCGATGTACAATTCTAAACCTTCAATGGGTTGAAAACCAGTGAAGATAATGCTGAGGATGAGTGCGAACGCAATCGTATAGAGCACAATTTTAATTTTATCCATCGATGGTTTTTTGACCAAATACACGACATCTTTCGGTGTTTTGGTGTAAAAGTATATAAATAGACCCAAAATGATCAACGTGATGATACCTTCCGCGATGAGGATGGGTAAGTTACGTGTCACCAATACAGATAAAATATGATCTAAACCGTAAAAAAAGAAAAATCCAAAAACGCCTAATTGTAAAACAACACTTCTTTTGTATGCATGCATGTGAAACACCTCACGGCTATTTTATCACAAAGCTTGTTTTTTGAGAATCACATTTTGAATTATGGTATACTTAAATTAGAAGAGAGTGATACCATGAGCAATGCCGTATATGCCGGTTCTTTTGATCCCATCACATTAGGACATCTTGACATCATGTTAAGAGCGGCCAAACAATTCGAAACACTGTATGTATTGGTGACTGAAAATAGTGAAAAACACCCGATATTTACCCCTGAGGAACGCGTCGAAATGATTAAGAAGGTGACTGCACAAGTGCCCAATATCTACGTTTCTAAAACCAATGATTTGGTTGTCCGATTCGCAGAAAAAAATAAAGCAACCACACTGATTCGTGGGTTGCGTAATATGAAAGACTTTGAAAATGAAATTGCATTATACCATTTTAACCGTAACTTAAATTCGAACATTGAAACGGTGATTTTATTCCCGTCCTATAAACATACGTATGTGTCATCGTCTGCCATCAAGGAATTGGTCGCGTACAACGCCGATATTTCGATGTATGTTCCAAATGAGATATTGCCTGAAATCATTCAAGGTATCAAACGCGCTTTAAAGTAAGTTTAATTGCTTCGCTGCTTGAAACAAACCATCTTCATCTATTCTGGGTGCGATCAAGGTCGCCCCTTTTTTTAGTGCTTCGCTACGGGTATTGCCCATAGCCACCCCAATGTTCGCTGTTTGAATCATCTCGACGTCGTTTTCACCATCGCCAAACGCGATGACTTGATCGACCCCTAACAAGGGTTTAAGGTGTGTGATGGCGTCACCTTTAGATACCTCAGGGTGAACGATGTCCGCGCCATCTTTATGCCAATTGAATATTCTCAAGTGGCTAAACTTTTGTTTAAACTTATCAATGAGGGCTCGATTATCTGAAAACACCCAAATTTGATAGACAGGTTCTTCAAGGTAAAAGGTTGGGTTCACTTCTGGCATTGCCATGGAGAAATCCCTCAATGCTTCCCTGACAGTCTCGTTGTTCATCGTGACACAGTGGCGGTCTTTGCCTATGAAACCGATGCCTGTATGGATGCTGTTGGCGTATTTTAATACAGCCTCACAGTCTTTCACATCGATGGGTCTTCCATAGACAAAATCATTGTCAATATAGGATACCGCACCATTGATGACAATCTTTACTTTAAAGTAGTCACGGATATCCCTAATCGCGTCGAGTTGTTCTAAGCTTCTGCCGGTTGCGAGACCTAAAACATAACGGTCATCCTTGGCTAAGGTTTCAATTAAATAACGTGTGGATGGATGGATACATTGGTGTTCATTATCGAACATGGTGCCATCCACATCAAAAAATATAGCAGTCTTCATCTTTATCACCTGCATCATTTTACCATTATTTTGTGCATTAGACTATGAATTTAAGTTCATATCATGTAAAATAAATATAAACTACTGCGATATCCTGAAAAGGAGGATTTTAATATGAGTAAAAACACGCTGCTAAAAGACGGCGAAATTGGCATTTTTGCCTTAGGCGGCCTCGGTGAGGTCGGTAAAAATATGTATGTCTACGAAATTGAAGATAAAATTTTTGTGGTGGACGCTGGGATTTTGTTCCCAGATGATTCATTGCTTGGGATTGACTATGTCATTCCGGATTACCAATACTTAGCTGACAACCAAGACCGCATTGTGGGTCTATTCATCACCCATGGTCATGAAGACCACATTGGGGGTATTCCTTACTTGCTCAAACAAGTGAAAATACCGAAAGTATACGCTGCTGGCATCGCTGTAGATTTTATCGAACACAAAATTTTAGAACACAAAGACGTTAAACCACCAACGATTATCGAGTTTAAATCGCACCATACTTACAATTTTGGTAACGTAGAACTCTCATTCATTCGTTTAAACCACTCCATACCTGACATGTTTGGCTTTGTTTTCAGAACCAAACAAGGCATCTTATTCCACACAGGCGACTTTAAGATTGACTATACCCCAGTAGGGCCAGCTGCAGAATATGAAAAACTCGCTGCCATCGGTAACGAAGGCGTCTTGTGTTTGTTATCAGATTCCACCAACGCAGAACGCGATGGCTTAACCCCATCCGAACGTACGGTTGGGAATGCCATCAATGAGATATTCTCGAAGTTAACCGGTCGTATCATCATCGCGACTTTCGCATCCAATATGTATCGTATGCAACAAATCGTGGAAGCCTCCTATAAAAATAACCGTAAGTTGGCTGTCTTTGGTCGTTCGATGGAACGTGCCATGGAAATTGGACAACAAACAGGGTATATAAAAGCCCCTAAAGGTGTCATTGTTACAGCCGATGAAATCAATAACTTTAAAGCGAACGAAGTCACCATCTTATGTACTGGTTCTCAAGGTGAACCCTTAGCGGCCTTATCCAGAATCGCGAATGGTACCCACCGTCAAATCAAAACCCAACCTGGCGATACGGTCATCTTCTCAAGTTCACCGATCCCTGGTAATCAAGAATCTGTCAATAAAACGATTGACCAATTGTACCGTAGAGATGTGTCTGTCATCATCAATGGTCCGGTCGCGGATACCCATACCTCTGGTCATGGTAATCAACCCGACTTGAAATTGATGTTATCCCTCATCCGACCAAAATACTTCATCCCAATGCACGGTGAACACCGTATGCTCAAGCACCATAAAGAACTCGCTGTTCAACTCGGTGTTGAACCGAACAATGTCCTCATCATGGATAACGGTGATGTTGCTGCATTATCCAATGAGTCCATCCGTTATGCAGGTAGAGTCCAAGCAGGCGATATTTACATCGATGGTACAGGTATTGGTGATATCGGCAGTGCTATTATCAAAGAACGTAAATTATTATCTGAAGATGGGTTGTTATCCATTGTCTTAACCATTGACCCAGTCAATCGTAAGTTACTCACCGATCCAACCGTCATTTCCCGTGGATTCATTTATATGAAAGGCAATGAGGAAATCACCAATGGCATAGCAGCGAAAGCGCGTGAAGTGCTCAACCAAGAATTCAGTCGTAAACAATTCACCGAAACCTTGTTAAAACAAGCATTGGTGGATCAAGTCACTGATTACGTTAAAAACTTAACCCAACGTAAGCCAATGTTGATTCCCATCATCATGTCGCTTACTCAAAAACCTGCATTAGACTAAGAAAAAAAGGGCTTTGGCCCTTTTATTTTTTCGCTGTAACGACATACGTGATGTCTTGTTTTAAATCGAATGATTCATGGGAGAACCCACCAACGGTTTTAAGGTCTCTAAACCCTGCATTGGTAAGTAAATCAATCAATGTTTGGTGTTTTAATGGGAACAATAAGGTTTCATCGACAAATACCCTAAGTCCATCGGTTAAGCGGGTTTTAAAATGAATCTTACTACCATCAAATTCATAGTTTCGATAAAATGAGTATTCTTGATTGGTTACGGTGGATAATCCAGGCAACTTCTTTTCTAAGATTAGATCGTAATTGATGACTTGAATGATCACAGAACCATGGGGTTTTAATGCTTGATATATATTCGCAATCGCTTGCTTGATCTCGGATTCACTATCTAAATGGACCAGTGAGTTACCGATGCAGATGATACCTTCATAAAGTGATTGATCTTGTAAGTCCAACATGTTTTGAACACGGAAATGGACATCGACATTTTCTTTTACCGCTTTCGCTTTCGCATATTCAATCATTTGATCGGACAAATCGAGCCCTGTCACTTGATAGTTTAAATGCGCGAGCGAAACAGAGTATTCCCCTGTACCACAAGCGACATCTAAGATATGGCCTTGTTTAAAAGTACGATCCATAAATTGAATCACTTTAGGGTTTCTTGGAAATATCTTGTCATAATACATGGCGAAATTGTTGTAAAAGTTCATGGTTAAGCCCCCTTCATTTCTTTGAGTAAAGCTTCATACACCATTAAAGTCACTTTCGCATCATCCAAAGCATCATGGGATTGGTGATACGTGTCGTGATAATAGATTTCATAGGCTTTAAATAACCCTAAATCGTCGGAGAGATTGTAATAGGTTTTATGAATCTGTAATAGGTTCACAAACGCATTCATGTCAGCCAGAGGTTCTACTTCGTTAATGACATAAGACGCTTTTAAAGCGAGCATGTCATTCTTACCCCAAACGATGATTTTTGGATCATACATGCTTATCATATCACGTAATTGGTCATAAAAGATATGGTAATCGATGGCTAAATCATAATAGGATTGGTCCAGTTTCAAAAACTTTTCAGTTCTGGGTGAAATCTTCTTATATTTGGTTGGTTTAATGTACATCGATCCTTGTTGAACAACTTCACCCGCAGGGCTTCTTAAAATGTAGCCAGCCTGAATGATTTCAGCTTCAAATGGGCCTTTATAATAGGGTGGCATCGTCATTTCTAAATCTAAAAACAACAAATAACCAAACCCTTGTAAAATGGATTTCATTTGATGTCTGATGTTGGATAAATCATATAGCATTTTGTTGGTTCGGTAAGCGGGGCGTTCAATCGCGGAAAAATACGCGACTTGCCAAGCATAACGACCGAAAATGATTTTTCTTTTGTTGTATAATTCAAAATCAACGATATAGCCACGGTCTAAATAATCAAAGAACTTTTTGGCTTGGGCTTTGGTTAAATAATAGGCTTCTTCTTTACCATCGACGATACAGGTAAAGTAGTGGTGGTCTTCGTTGATTTGATGAATGACTCGTTTCATTCAGTTTCCTTCTTTTCTAATAGCGTTAAGTGGGTGATAATTCGCTCACGCAAGGTTTCATTGATGCCGATACTTTGATAAGTTTCAAGATCGCCTTGTTTCATCGCGTCGATGGTAACAAATGTTTCTAATAATTTCGTTTTACGCTTTTCACCAATTCCTATGATACCATCGAGTTGGCTTCGAATCAATGCTTTGGCGCGTGTTTGTTTGTGAAAAGAGATGGCGAAACGATGAACTTCGTTGCTCATTTTACCTAAATAGGTATATAAGTAACTCGATTTATCGAGTGGAAATACGTCATTTTGATACACAATCGCTTCTAATTGGTGCTTATCATTCTTTTTCAAACCAATCATTGGAATGGTTAAACCCAGCGATTCTGTGACATCTTTCGCAACCGAGACTTGTCCCTTCCCACCATCGATGATGATGAGGTCAGGTAATGGGGTGTTTTCCATCAATGCTTTTTGATAACGGCGATAGATGACTTCGCGCATCGCACCATAATCATCCATTTTCGCTGCTTGTTTGATGTGGTATTTACGATAATCAGACTTCGATGGCTTACCGGCTTTAAACACAACCATCGCGGATACACTAGCGTCACCAAATAAGTGAGCATTATCAAAGATTTCGACACGTTCGATGTTTTCTAAACCAATCAGTGCTTTAAACGCGTCTTCGGCTTCCTTGGTTTTTTCTGATTCGATACGGTTTAGATAGCGGTAATTTTCAAAATCATATTTTGCGTTTTTAAACGCCATGTCGACCAATTTCTTTTTATCTCCAATTTTCGGGATAGATCCTTTTTTCCCAAACATCATTTCGATGTCGGCTAATAAGAATAAATCGGAAAACAAGAGTTCATCTGGCCATTTGGTTTTATCTTCATAGGTTTGTAAAACATACTCATTGACAGCGTCCTGAATGGCACCGACATAACCGAAAATTTCCGACTTAACATCGATGATTTTGCCCGCACGCATTTTCAATATCTGAATTGACACATCTTCATGATCGCCATGGTAAGCAATAAAGTCACGGTCTTGGAAATCGTTTAAACTGATCAGTTGCTTTTCAGTCGTAAACTCAATCGAATCGATCATTTCTTTGTATTCTAAGGCTTGTTCATACTGCATTGCATCAGACGCTTTGTACATTTCTGTCTTCAGGTCTTGAACCACCTTTTTGGTATCGCCCTTTAAGAAAGCGGTAATTTCTTGGATGATGGGTTTATAGTCAATCGGTTCTTTTTGGATACATGGGGCTAAGCATTGATTCAAATGATAATATAAACATGCCTTTTTGGGCATTTTATCACATTTGCGTAAGGGGTATATTTTATTCAGTAATTTGACGGTATCTCTAGCCTTATAGACATTCGGATACGGACCAAAGCGCTTGCCTAAATGTCTGGTGGATTCACGTTCAACAATCAAACGAGGGTCTTTTTCATCGGTGATTGTGATGAATGGATAAGTCGCGTCATCGACCAGTTTGATGTTATATCTTGGCAAATTTTCTTTGATTAAATGGAGCTCTAAAATCAATGATTCGCGTTCGGTATTGGTTTGGACATAATTAAAATCAACAATCTCGCTGACGAGTTTTGTTGTTTTTAAGTTATGAGAACCGGTAAAATAGCTTCTGACGCGATTTTTCAGGTTTTTGGCTTTACCGACATAGATGATTTCGTTTTTCGCATTCAGCATCATATAACAACCCGGGGATTCCGGGAGTGTTTTGAGCTTTTCTTTGATTAAATCCAAACTAAACACCTCGGACTTATTTTAACATAAAAAAAGAAAAGTAGCCATTACTCGGCTACTTTGTCTACGAATTCTACTTGGATTTTGTCTTGTAAAATTTCTTCTAGCGCAATCCCAACTGGTTTCTTGCATAACGGCTTATCAATCGATGAATGGTCGTTATCTTCTTGAATGGATTTCGCTCTTTTGGCTGAAATATAAGCCAATTTGTATTTGGAGTCCACCTTTTCTAGTAAGGCGTCAATCGAAGGATATCTCATCCCATTTTTGTGTTCTATCATACGTTTAGTCCTCCTTGAGCATCTTCATATAAGCATGAATGGTGCGTTCTGTTCTCGCATGTTCAGCACGGATGATCGCCATGATTCGATCCGCAGCGTTATTGACATCATCATTCACAACGATGTAGTCATATTTGTGTGCAAGGATGAATTCACGATCTGCTTTTTCCATGCGTTTTTTAATCATTTCTGGTGAATCGGTACCCCGTTTAATTAAACGGTCATAAAGCGCTTTTTTACCTGGCGGTACAATGAAAATAAAGACAGCATCTTTGGCTTTTTGTCTCACTTGTAAAGCCCCTTCAAC
>DJWH01000073.1:11713-19740 GCA_002441525.1 Acholeplasmataceae bacterium UBA6235
TTACCTTCAGAGATGCGTTTTAAGAATTCTTCCTTCGTGACAAAGTAGTAATCTACCCCATCCACCTCACCTGGACGAGGTGGTCTGGTCGTCATCGAAACGGAGTAAATGAGGTCATGATTTTTCATTTCAAAGAGGGCTTTGCGTACTGTACCCTTACCGACACCAGATGGACCGGAGATGACGATTAGTAAACCACGATCGTTTAACTTCACAGTATCTACCCCTTTCTCATTTACACTGACTTTTATAAATTATAACCGATTATTTCATAATAGTAAAGCCATTACACGCAATTTCCGAAGTATACGTTTACATTAGGGGGAATAAAAAAAAATTAACTGTGTTATACTAACAAGGGGTGATTGTATGCCACTAGATGGGTATTTCATGTACCATTTAACCAAAGAACTCAATCAAGCCCTTCTCGGGGTACGCATCAAAAAAGTAAGACAGACGTCAAAAGATACGTTTGTTTTGAGCTATTTTCAAAAAGGCGAACACTACGTTATTTTTGAACTAAACCCCAATAAAAGTCACGTCAGATTATCCGACAATGCACCTTATGGTGATGAATCTTCAAACCTGCTGAATGCGTTGAGAAGATATTTGGAGAATGCCGAAATCACGCGAATATCACAACATTTGATGGACCGTGTAATGGTGTTTGATTTCCAAAAGTTGGATGCGATATTCGGCTATCAGCATTATCAGCTTGTCTATGAGACCATGGGCCGTACCACAAACCTGATTTTACTCGAGAATAATCTGGTTGTTGAGGCATACTATAAACAGTTTTCAATCGATAAACGCAGCATTTTAAATAAGAGCGAGTTTTCTTTCTTTCCATCCGATAAAAAGTTGTTCACCATGGAAGATGTGCCTTTGATGTATCAAATTGAAAACCCAAAACAATTCATGAATACATACATTGGGTTCGCTTTAGATACAGCAACCTATGTGATTGAACATCGTCAAAACCCTTTAGATATACCTGTCAATCCAACCTTAGTACTTGAACCTAAAAAACAAATTTATCCATTCAATCCAGACCCATCCAAACCCCATCTAGGATTCGATAGTTTATCTAAGTTGATGGAATCTTTTTATCAAAGCGATACACCCAAATACAGTGATCTTGAAAAACTCATTGATAAAGAACTAAAGCGATTGGATTTAAAACTCAGTCATTTATTCGCGGATTTAAATGCCAATTTGGGTTATGAACAATGGAAGATACAAGCCGATGGTATTTATCAGTCTGGCGCTGATTTGAGTTCAAAACTCAGCCAATTGGGTGACATTCATTTAGACAGTCAAAAAACATTGAATGAAAATGCTCAATCGCTTTATTTGAAATATCATAAGGCCAAAAAGGCCATTCAGCCCATCGAAACACAAATCAAAATAACCAAAGACTTCCACCAATACTATCAAAACATATTGTTAGAATTACCCCTTCTTTCTTCACATGATTTAGATGATATTAAGAAAGAACTGGGCGAAGTTGGTTTGATTAAACTCAAACTCAACCCAAAAAAGAAACCCACCAAACCAACATTTTTATCGTATAAAATGGCAGATTTTGAAATATATATTGGAAAAACCGCTGAACAGAATAATTATTTAACCAATGTTTTCGCATTACCTACCGATCTTTGGTTTCACGTTCAACACGGTCCAGGTGCACACGTCTTATTGCGTGGTGCTTTCCATGAAACATCCCTTCGATTGTCTGCCATGTTAGCGGCATATTATAGCCCACAACGTCAATCTTCATCCATTCCTGTCGATTACACCAAAATCAAATTCATCAAAAAAATAAAAGGCCTTCCTGGATACAATGTAACTTATACCCAACAAAAGACCATTTATATCGATATTGATGAAACAAAATTGAAGTCGCTTTAGCCGACCAGCATATCCATTTCAACATAGGTGACAACATTGGTTGTCTCCTTTTTATTTTCTAACATCGCAATCGCAGTTAAAATCCCGATACGACCCACGAACATATTCAGCATGATGATCAATTTAGAATACACACCAATGTAAGGAATCAATCCAAGCGATAACCCGACAGTACCGAAGGCTGAAGCGACCTCAAAACCAATCTCCATGATGGTCCAACGGTTGGGTTCTACAATCGAGATAAACATCGTGGATAACATCACTAAGATGATGGCGAGCGCAAATACCATATAAGCTTTTTTAACCGCTTGGTCTTTAATCGCCTTGCCGGCAAAGAACACTTGTTTACGGTGTCTACCAAAGGAAATTAAACCAGAAGTTAATAAGAAGAATGTGGTCATACGAATCCCACCACCCGATGAATTTGGTGCGGCACCAATGAACATGAGCATCGAGAAAAACAATCGAGTGGCTTCTGCCCAGTTGGTGACTGGTGTATTATAGAAACCAGCACTTCTCGCATTATTGGTCATGAATAAGACATTCATTAATATATCTAATGGTGGATTGCCTTTCATGGAGTGTTCATATTCCATCACGAAATAAATGAGTGCTGACAACATCCAAAGTACAAAGTGGCTGACAATCAACATTTTAGAAATGAATGACATTTTATATGGTTTTTTATGTAGCTTATTTTTGATAAATAAGACGACTTCTGCCAATGGCCAAAAGCCAACACCACCAATAAAGATGATGATCATGGTTAGAATTTGAGGTAAGTAATAGCCATTAAATACCATAAAGCTTTGATTGCCTGGCAGGAAATCAAACCCCGCATTGGCAAACCCAGCTGCAGCGAGATACACCGATTGGAACAACGCTTCACCAAACGATGCTTGGAAAGGTTGAACTGTGTAAATATAAATGGTCATGATGATGATGTATAGTATTTGAATCACACCAACAGCAATCATCGCGTTGGTAATCAACCGAATGATCCCTTTGACCGTAAATTGATTTTGTTCAGAAGCGATCAGATTGCGTTCTTTTAAGGATATTTTTTTACCGATGATGACCCAATATGACGCGACCAACATCATAATACCAACAGCACCAATTTCAAGGATAAAAATAGAGATGATTCCACCCAGTGTGTTGAAGGTGTCTCGTTGTGAGACTGGTGATAACCCTGTTGAAGAAATTTGAGATAGTGAAATGAATAAGGCATCGATGAACGATAATTCAACCCCAGGATTTTGTGAAATCGGTAACCACAACAAAAAGCCACCGACTAAGATGGTTATTAGGTATATGGTAAATATAGTTCGTGCGGGTGTAATGAAGAAAAATCGTCTAATGCGTTTGGATAATGACATATAAAGCACCTACTTGCCATGGCTTATTATAGCACAATGCAATGAATTTTCAAATAATCATGGTTTTATAAATAAGCATTTGGTTTGTTTTAAATAAGATTTTGGAGTAAAATAGAGGTGTTGAAGGAGGATTTATCACTATGAAATTTGAATTACCAAAATTAGGTTATGCTTATGATGCATTAGAACCTGCAATTGATGCAAGAACAATGGAAATCCATTATTCCAAACACCACAATGCGTATGTGACTAACGCGAATGCAGCGTTGGAAAAACACCCTGAATTAAATTTACCACTTGAGGCATTATTGAAGGACCTCAATTTAGTACCAGAAGATATCCGTATGGCATTTAGAAATAACGCTGGCGGACATTTCAACCACAGCTTATTCTGGGAAGTATTAACCCCAGGTGGATCTAAAGCGCCAAAAGGTGCCTTGTTAGAAGAAATCAACAAAGCATTTGGTTCATTTGACGCATTCAAAGAAGCGTTTGGTAACGCTGCGAAGACCCGTTTCGGTTCTGGTTGGGCATGGCTTGTTAAGACCCCTAAAGGCTTAGTAGTCACCTCTACCCCTAACCAAGATACACCGCTTGCAGAAGGTACACCAATTCTTGGACTAGACGTTTGGGAACATGCATATTACCTAAACTACCAAAACAGACGTCCTGATTATGTTGCAGCATTCTTCTCAGTCATTAACTGGGATGTTGTTGAAGCGAAATTCCAAAAATAATATTCATTTAGTCCCATTTAAAAACACACTAAATTCAGTGTGTTTTTTTCATATGTTTTATGTTACAATTAATTTTAGGAGGACGTTAACTTATGAATAGTAGTGATTTTAGACATGCCGCTTGGGGTAAACTTTCAGGCAACTGAGGTGGTCCAATTGCGGTGTCATTGATTTACATGGTCATAACAGGGGTGTTATCTGCTATAACACAAAATATGCCTGCAGCAAGTTTATTAAGTGTCATTGTTACAGCGCCATTAGCAATCGGACTTAATAAGTATTTTATCGAGTTTTCCAAACAACTCAGCCCTGATGTTGAAGTTTTATTTGATGGTTATAAAGAAAGCTTTCTCAGCAGTATCTTGTTAAGTTTATTGACCGGGTTGCTCATTTTTTTATGGATGTTACTCTTCATCATTCCAGGGATCATTAAAGCCTATGCCTATGCCATGGCTCCGTATATTTTGGCAGAAAATCCAACCATTAGCATCACTGAAGCATTAGACGAATCACAAGAAATGATGAAAGGCCATAAGATGGATTTATTCATTCTTGGTTTATCCTTCATTGGTTGGGGGTTGCTTGGATTAATCACATTTGGTATCGCATTTATTTGGGTTATTCCATATATCAATGCAGCACATGCAGAATTCTATCTTGAAGTCAGTGGTGGTAATGTGATTGCTGAGGCAGTTGAGGAACAAAAACCTACTGAAAACGATACATTCGATTCATTCTTATTAAAATAAATCAAAAAGAAAACAGTTCAATTTTTGGTTGAACTGTTTTTATTATGTCTATTTGGTTGCAATCACAGCGTAATCGCCATCTTCACGGATGTAAGCGACGTTGACTTGGTTGGTAGCTTCATTTAGGAATACATAGAAGTCATGCCCGGACATTTCCATTTCGATTAAAGCTTGATCCACGGACATGGCTTGTAACTTCACTTCTTTGTTCTTCACCAATTGGGAAGCCAACAATTCTTTTTCAATCGATTCGGTTTCAAATTCTTCGGAGTAAACTTTCTTCAACCCTTGTTTGATCAAGTGTGATTTGAGTTTTTCTTTGTGTTTCTTGATCTGTGTGATCAATTTATCGACTGATTTGTCGATAGCGGTGTACATGTCTGGATCAGAAACTTCTGCGCGAAGGATGATGCCTTTCGCAGGGATGGTGACTTCGACTTTGTGGTGGTCTTTGTACACCTTTAGAACGACTCTAACTTCATGAATCAATTCTGTGTCGAAAAAGGAGACGACTTTGTTTAACCTTTTTTGGCAATAATTCTTGATTGCTTCGGTAGGTTCAAAACCATTTTTACCAATGATATCATATTTCATATATGTATCCTCCCTTACACTTATATTATATCATGAGTTTAGAAGGGAATAGGGAAATGAGAAAAATATCACATTCATTTATAGCTTCTAAACATTCAAAAAAATCCAAGTCGAGCTCTTCACGAAATATAATTAAATCGCGTTGAGTTCTTTTTTGTAGATATATTAGTAGGATTTTTAATGTTTCATCTAAGAATGCTTCTTCTTTAATTGGGTAAGTTGCGTCAAATAAGGTGTAGTGAAACAACAAATGCCCTTCAATTGGGATGACTGTTTTCGTGATAAAACGGGGATACCTTCGATCACAACTTGGGCATCGAAGTGACAAAGGTTCTTCAAATAAGGTCATTAATGTACGTTTAGGGTAAAAATGGATTCGACATTGATAACATTTCATTAAGGATCACCAATAGATATATACCTCTTGGATGCCTATTAAAAGAAAAGAGCACCGAAGTGCTCTTAACGATTAGTGTTCTTTGTATTTTTGAATGATACCATCAATGAGGTGTTGTGGGACTTCTTCATAACGAACGAATTCACGTTGGAAGATACCGGAACCTTGAGTCATCGCTTTTAAGTCGATGATATATTTTTGAACTTCAGATTCTGGTGCTTCAGCTTCAATGACTTGTCCTTCATCCGACTGACTCATACCCATGACACGACCGCGACGTTTGTTCATATCGCCCATGACATCCCCAACGAATTGATCTTTCACTGTGATGGACATCTTTAGAATTGGTTCAAGGATGGTCGGTTGTGCCGATTTAACAGCATCTTTGAATGCGAGGTTAGCAGCCAATTTAAATGAAAGTTCATTGGAGTCGACTGGATGGTAAGACCCATCGAATAGGGTTGCTTTCACGAAGATGACTGGGAAACCTGCCAATGGACCGTGTTCAAAAGACTCTATCAAGCCTTTTTCCACGGCTGGGAAGTAGTTTCTAGGGACAGATCCACCGAAGACTTCTTCAGCAAATTCAAATTCTTTATCAGATGGTTCAAAACGAATGAATACGTGACCAAATTGACCAGCACCACCGGATTGTTTCTTGTGTTTACCTTCAGCTTCAACTTTCTTTTTAATCGTTTCACGATAAACGACTTTAGGTTCTTCTGTGGTTACTTCAACTTTGAATACCGTTTTCATACGGTCAATGATGAAGTTGATGTGTGTCATACCTAGACCACCCAATAATTGTTGTGCTGTTTCTTTGTTGCGAACGATTTCAAATGAAGGGTCTTCAATGTTTAAACGGGTTAATGCATTGGATATCTTATCTTCATCGGCTTTATTCTTTGGATTGATCGCTACATAGATGGTTGGTTTTAATGTCTTGGTTGGTTCATACACGATTGGATTTTTTGGATCTGATAATGTATAACCGGTATGGATATTTTCAAGTTTGGATACCGCAACGATATCACCGGCATGGGCCAATTCAATTGGAAATTGTTGTTTGCCTTGTAACGCAAATAACGCACCAATCTTTTCCATCTTACCGGAATTACCAATCATCACTTCTTGTCCAGTTTTTAAGGTACCTGAATTGATTTTGATGATATTGATTGCGCCAACAAATGGGTCAATCGTGGTTTTAAATACATAACCTGAGAATGGTTCTTCGTCTTTGGTATGTCTAACCACGGCTTCATCATTTTTAGGATTTACACCTTCAAGAGCTCTGAGTTGATCAGGTTGAGGTAAGAATTTTGCAAGCATACCTAACATCGTACGAATACCAATGTTCTTCGTTGCAGAACCGACGATGACTGGTGTTAATTCACCATGATAAATACCATTCTTTAAGCCTTCATTGATTTCTTCTTCGGTTAATTCTTCGCCACCAAAGAATTTTTCAAGGAGTTCATCACTGGTTTCAGCGACGGATTCCATAATCATATTACGAAGTTGTTCAATCTTTGGTTTCTTCTCATCCCAAATTGGGGCGTCATGTGAAGTGGTGCCGTCGTAAATACGGGCTTTCATTTCAATGACATTCACAAAACCTTCGAAGTTTTCATTTCGACCAATTGGCCAACAAAATGGGACTGCTTTTTTACCTAGTTTAACGCGAATACTTTCTAAAACATCTTCGAACTTGACATTTTCTTTGTCCATCTTGTTCACGAAAATAACCGCTGGAATATGCATATCGCGAATTTCTTTCCATAGTTTTTCAGTGCCTACTTCAACGCCTTTAGAAGCGTCAACGACCAATACTGCACCTTTAACGACTGAAAGGGATTGTTTGATTTCATTGTCTAATTCATCGGTGCCTGGCACATCCAAAAAGTTGAGTTTAATGCCATTGTACTCAATTGGGATGATACTAGTCGACAAACTACCTTGTTTCGCTTTTTCTTCATCCATAAAATCGGATACGGTGTTCTTAGCTTCGACGCTGCCACGTGAGCTAATTGCACCACTTGAAAATAATAATGCTTCAGCAATGCTGGTCTTTCCTGATCCTAGATGTCCTAGGATGGCAATGTTCCTGATTTGGTTTGTATCATAAACCTTCATATCATTTTCCTCCTTGAAATCGGTTTCACTACTTGATTAAATTATAACATAACGCCTTTGGTTTGCGCATCTCTTTTTTATGTGTGAATTTGTGGTATAATGGCGATGGGTGAAAAAGATGGAAAAA
>DJWH01000016.1:0-12819 GCA_002441525.1 Acholeplasmataceae bacterium UBA6235
TGGCTTTCGCTGGGTCTTTTTCTTTTACATTGAGTCCTAAATAGGACAATGCTTCATCGTATAATGTGTTTAAACTCATATATTATCACCATATTATTTATACCACAATTGGGTATATATTTCCCTTTTTAAGCAAAAAAAGATGTAAATTTACTTACATCTTTGTGTGTTTAAGTATTTGGTTTGCTAGTTCAATCATCCCGTATTGTGACGGGTGAATTAAGTCAGCGGACAGGTGATGAAATTTTAACATCGATTCACCCTCTAATAAAATGAAATGAGGGTAGTCTTTCATCACTATCTTGAATGCTTCTCGATATAAGATGACATCGGATTGTGTGCCCCTGTTTTGATCAAACCCAAGCTTTCGCCAGTTGTCTAAAATCGTGATGCCAATCACTTTCGCTTGTGGTTGGGTTCGGTTGATTTGTTCTAATAAGTACTTGAGACGTTCAATAAATATAGAAACATCATAACCATCCCCTAGCAAGTTCACGGACAACTCCAATGTGATCAAATCATAGGTTTGTTGACACATGAAATCCACCAAAGCTTTTTCGATATACGCTGAACCACTCATCCCGTAATTGAAACACTCATAACCTAAGGATTCAGAAACAATCCCTGGATAGTTTAAGTCTGGGGTGAATCCATTTCTGCCTTGGGTAATTGATGTGCCGTAAGCGAGATACCTTTTTTTAGGAAACTGATGGGTATCTGGGTATTTATACCCACCTTCTATGGATTGAACTGTAATGCTTTCTTTGAGAATGATGCGAACCAAATTCGGTTCAAATCGATGGTAGTTGGATAGTCTTTTCAACCCATCTTCATCAAACTTAGGCGCGATTTCAAAGGTATATGACCCACTGAATGTATGAAATTCACCTTGATAGTCCCCATAACAAATCAGGATTTGTGCTGTAGATGGCGTATAGACTTCGATTTTGACTTTGTCTAAAATGGTGAATCTAATTTCTGAACCAAACAGCGTATAGGCGTTGGGTTGACCCTTTACTGACAACGCTGGTATGAGATTTTCAGGGAACTTATGTAATACATATCCAGTCTCTTGTTTCGTGGCGTATAGGTTATGTAAATAGACGTTATTCATGGGCACTACGTTTGACTTCAATTTGAATGAGGTCTGACATCAAAGTGTAGTTAACCAAATCTGTTTTAACCATGTAAGTCACATAAATATAGGCGATGCCATCTAGAGTCGCGTGTGTGATTTGATTGTTTTCGATGACTAGCCCCAGTGGATTTTGGAATAAAACCTCGATGTTACCTTGAACCTCAACGCCTAAATCGGTGGTGACATCGATTTTAAGGGTATCCCCAATATAATAAATATGTCTTGTCTTGACTATCAAATATTTGACAAAATCTCTAAAGCGGTGAGATTCATCGGTGTTGATGCCATAATATCCAGATAAGAATGCCTTTCTTAAATCGATATCGGTTTTCAATCCCCAAGGACAGTATAAAATCGCTCTCTTCTTGAGAATCTCAATTAAGTTGGATTTGGTATGACTAAAGTATGGGTGAATCATGAGGTTGTATTTATTGGAAATTTTGATGATATCTGATACGCTCATGTGGTTTTGTTCAAGGTCAATTAAAAATCCCCGAGCATACCCTTTCGCGTACTTCTTGAAATTGACCAAGGCGAATGGATAAAAACTCATGAGTAACGGTGGACGGTCCATTTGCGAGAGGACTCGGTTCAAACGCTTCATGGCTGTACCGGATGATGTTTTAGCTTCAATCAATAACGATGTGTTGGTATCCTTTAAATGGCGATGAAACATCGATAAAGTAGGCAATACTTCATCTGTTTTTTCCCCTTGATAGGTCATTTTGATGGACTGTAGTGATTTGAGGGTGTCTTTACGAATGACATAGTCTTTTTCATAAGTACGACCCAAAGAATCGTCGTGATTCACTACAATGTGTTTGTCTTTGGTCATTTGGAAATCCAGTTCGACGAAATCGGATTTCATTCTGACCGCTTCTGCAGCGGCTTTTAAACTGTTTTCTTGTGCATTGGCGTGATACCCACGATGGGCAATAACAAACGGTGAAAAAGCATAATCACCTTTCACATCAATCTGTTTTTTATCGATGTTTTTACCATACAGACCATCGACACCTGCCAATACCGCTTGATAGATATCCGATTGTTTTTCAACATACGCAAAAACAACCAATCCGTACATCTTCAAATGTCGTACCATGGATGAGGATAAAGCAGTCGCTTTTAAACACACCGTATGGGCGTGATTGTTAAAGGCATCTTTGGATAAATCGACCAAACTATTGAAAGTGTCTGGCATGTAAATGAGTCTTGCATATGGGTAACTCTTGTAGAGTGTTCGTAACGCTTGTTTGGATTTGGAAAACACAAAAATATCAAATAATTGATGTTTATAGAGTAACTTACCTATGTTTTTCGCATCTTTTATTTGATTAACCTCAATCGCATTTAAGCCGTTGAGGATATTTTCTTCGTTGATATATTCAAGCCATTTGATGTCGCTTGAAGGGGTATTTGAAATAACAATGATCTTTTTTAACACATACATCTCTCCAGTATATTAATCATATAATATTTAACCTTTTTAATCAATGATAATAGTAGGGAAAATCGCAGTTTTTTAGAGGATACTTTGAAATGCAAATGACACTTGAAAACACACGATGTAATAGACATTTTAAAGTAAGATTTGAATGCCCTGCTTATAAACAGATACATCGATGTATTTGATTTTTTCAGCGGTGTAAATCCTTATTTTAAATTATATTTATATTTTTTATCTATAAAATTGTATAATAATATTGGAATGAGGTTATACATTATGCCAATCAAAAAAATCTTAGGACTCATCGGTATTACAATCGCATTTTTGGCACTAACGATTGGGTCTATCGCATTGTTTGACAGTGCCCGAACATTTGAAGTGACGAGTATTCAGGAAGTGACTTTAACTTTCTATAATGACGAGAACAACCGAGGTAGATACATCTACGTGTTTGAACAAGAAAAACCCCTATATATTCCCTCTTTTGTTCATCCAAATAGAAAACTACTTAGTGAATTGGAAAAACACGCTGTCTTGACCATTGGTTATATTGGCGGTGAGTCCGATAACTATGATAAAGAAATCGTTTATATGTATCATGACGGGGTTGCGATACTCACTTTAGAAGATTACATAGAAGATAACCAAAACAATCTCTATATTGGTTCAGTCACAACAGGCATCATGGCGATCCTAATGATTGTTTTATGGTTAGCATATTTTTATAAAAAACCTATGCCAAAAATGGAAGATATCATGTTGCCGTTCAACGATGATGAAGCGGATGCTGAACCTGTATATGTCGAACCCATACAAGGCATTGAGTATGTCGATATCCACTTCTTCTCACCCCGAAAGGATTACAAAGCCATTTTTAATAACCTAAAAGAACAAACCATCCAGTTCAATTACTTAAAAGAGGATCCCAATCATGAAATAGCCATTGTGTTTTACAAAATGGGTAAGCAATTGGTGGCTGAATATGTATTTTATGATGGTGATCACTATTTATTGGAAATTTATGATGAAAGTTTAGAATACTTTTATCCAAGGAAAAAAACACTCAGTCCTGAAGCGTATGAAGCATTTAGTTCGGCTTTAAATCGCTTTTCACTTGAAAATGATATACCAATCGTCATCGAAATTATTAGAGATGAAGAAGAATAACAAAAGAAGCCAACTCAGTGAAAAACACTGAATGGGCTTCTTCTTTTTTTCTTAAAGAATGCTGACGTATGTATTGATTTCGCCATCGTGGTTGAGTTCAATGACACGACAGCCTTTTTTAAATCCTTTTGGACCATAATCATAATAACCACTGACACGGCCATAAGCCAACAATACTTGGTTGTGATAGAAGGCATAATCATTGTAGTGGTCATGTCCCACAAAGATACCTTTACAACTATTCTTTTTACTGAGAATTTCCATCATATGGTTTGGAATCGGTGGGGTACATGGGGTTTCATGATAAGACCCAATATAGTCCTGTTTTTGTTCTGGCGTGACCGATTTAAATTCATAGGGTGGGATATGACAAAACAAAAGTGAACTGGGTACTTTTTCAAAAGGCAAATGGTATTGATTGACCACACTGTCCATCCAAAGGAGTTGTTCATCTTTAAGTGAACCATACCCCCAAGTTGGTTTTTGATCAATGATGTAAAACGCATCAACATGGGAGTCCATCATGAATAACAAACCTTTGGTCAGTTTTTTGTCTTTAACTTCAATAAAATAGTTGGAATACCCATACTTTGGATTACCCGGTTTATAGGATAAGTAATTCGCATCCTTGATTTGTTCAATCAAGGTTTCATATGCGACGCCTTCATCGGTATCGTGGTTACCAAAGATAAAACTCCATGGGGTTTTGAATTGTCCCATATAAGCCCCTAAATCTTTATATAATTTAGGGCTATCTTTTGACATCGTTTGGTCACCAGTAAAGACGATGAAATCGGGTTTATGTTCAGCAATCATCTTTTTGATTAAACCCTTGGTTTTCAAATCCTTCATGTCATTCATCAAATGCAAATCGGTGAACTGAACGATTTTAAATGGTTTATTGGGTTTCATCTTGAGTGTCAACACAGGTTCATAATCATAGGTAAAACTACACAACTCATCAAAAGCATGGAATGTCTTGTCGAAATAAATCATCTTAGAGGCGTCTTTATGCCAATTCATGTAGATGGATAATATCCCTGCATCTTTGGCGGCTTTCGCATCCGAAATCGAATCTCCCACAAACATCATTTCTTTTTTATTGAGTTTTTTGGTGGTGATCAATTTGATGATCCCTTCTGGGTCTGGTTTAGGTCTAGATACATCTTCAAACGCGATGATGTCTTCAAAGAAATGGAAAATGCTGAGACCAGTCAGTTCCGCAATCGCGATTTTCCTGAGTTCTGAGGTGATGATGTAAAGCTTGATGCCTCGGCTTTTTAAACTTTCTAAAATGTCCAATGTGTTCGGATAGAGTTTTAAGTGATTGACCGCGAGTTCGCTGTGAATCCGGTAAATCTCTTCAATCAAATCCGGACGTTTTTTACCATAGAGCATTTCGAGTACTTCTGGGTATCCTTTCGCAAGCACATCGGCAACAGGGATACTTTTTAAACTGACTTTGGGTGGGTGAAGTTTGACGAGGGCTTGATAGATATCTAAAACAAGATCATTAGATTCAATCAATGTCCCATCCATATCAAACAAAATGGTTTTATACATCGAAATCGCTCCTCTCAATAAAAGTATTGTAACATATTTTACTACATAAACTATGTCTGTTTTTTATGAATTGGAAGGATTCTATTTTTCCTTTTCTTTCATTTCTTTCACTCTACGATAATAAGTGCGTTTTGATGATAACCCACTCTGTTTAACGGCCTCTTCTAATGTGATTACCCCATTAGTGTACAGTTTTTGGGTTTCTTCGAGCATAATGAAGGGTACCGATTGTTTGGCTCTACCACGGTTTCTTTTTATTTTATTTTGATAATAGTGGGACACTTTTTCGTATAAATGACAATAGTTTTTGATGAGAATGGTTCGATTAACGCTATTCACAATAATACTGCCCAAAATAAAGTTTGATCTACTTGCTAAGGTTTGCAGTGTCTTTGGTATTAATTTATATAAATCGTTCTCATCCATATGATTATTTTCCAAGTTTAAATAAAATGTATCACTTTTTAGAGACAAATGGTCTCCGCCGTACTGTTTGTGCGCATCTAGCAATAATAGAAATGGTTGATGATAATCCAAATTGTATTCTTTTAACTCTTCAATAAGATTCACTCTATTCTTAGGCGTTATGCGCTCAGAAACAAAAACAGGTGTCACATTAACACGATAATATGCCTGCTGTCTAAGTGTCAAATCTATACCTGGTATTTCTAAACCATCAATTGCGTCTAAAACATCATAATAGGGTTCAAATATGTATTGAAACGATTCATCAGGAAACAATTCATATGTCAGTTTTGCAATCTTAAAATACACTTTCTTCCATTGGTATGTGATATATCCTTCATTGTGATAAATACTTGTCAGTTGTTGAATTGGTGAATTTAAGTCATTCATGTTGATTAACCAACCTTTCATAGGATGCTTTGATGATGTGTTTGTATCGATGCTGTATAATAAACTTATAAAACTTTTTTTGAATCGTTGTGAGCATCTCTTCTCCATCGATAAAACTACAAATTTGATCAAGATTAATTTTAGGATACATTCTAATAAGTGCTTCATTGCAAGCTTCAAATTTTAAGCTGTTTATAACTTCAAAATATGAGGATTTCTTATGGTTTATTTTAATTTGTGATGTTGGATACTTAAATGTCATATGATGAAGTACTGTAGAATCATTCATGGCTTCAAGCATCAATTGTTCAGTATTACGTCTTGGAAACAGTGATGATCCATTATCAAATATGGGTGCCATGGTGTACTGATTATCTTTTTTGATAAAACCCCAGTTTGCGCCATGTCTATCAAAATTACCAATCAAAGCATCTATAATAAACATATTCCAAAACTTTTCAATTACTGTAGAAACTTGTGTAATTTTTATATTATCTTGTAACATTCTAACAATGTCTTGATAATCATATTGATACATTTCTTTATCTCTATCTAGTGAAGACTCCCCTACACCATTGAAAGGAGTGAATATACTTCCCGTATTGTTGAAATCTTTACACAATACAATAGGTCGCTGTTGATACAAACCAAGTCTCGTCCATTGAACATTTTCACCTGCAAGACTAAATATCATAGAGCCTAAGTGTTCTGAAATATGATTGTTTAATAACCCATTTTCTGAATTCTTTTGGAACTTGACAATAAAATATTCATCATCAATCGTAATACCGAATTTTTCTTCTGATCCAGTATATATTCGATTATTTTTAGGGTATACTGAGTAATCAATCATCGTGCCACATCCGTTTCTATATTATGACACTATCATATCATGATGAGATTTTTGTGTCAATATCTGTCTCCTATTATTGGCAAAAACCGTACCTTTTGTTAAGGTACGGTTGAATGATTATTGAATGCCTTGGTCCATCATCGCTTCATAAACACGAAGGAAAGCAGCGATGTTCGCGCCACTGATGAGGTCATAAGGGTTTTTATAACGTCGTGCAGCTGTGTAACATTTGAAGAATATTTCTTTCATGATGCCTTTGAGTTTGTCATCCACTTCATCGTATGGCCACGGGTAATGCATCGCATTTTGGCTCATTTCAAACAATGAAACAGCGACCCCGCCGGCATTCGCAGCTTTACCAGGTGCGAATAGAATTTGATTTTCAGTGAAATACTTTTCAGCTTCTAATGTACACGGCATGTTCGCGCCTTCCGCTACCAAGTAACAACCATTGGCAACCAACGCTTTGGCCGATTCTAAATCGAGTTCATTTTGAATGGCACACGGCATCGCGATATCACATGGTACGCGCCATAGTCCCCTCGGATCGTTTCCATATTCACAACCCGTTCTTTCATGGTATCGCTTCGAGAGTTCACCATTGCTGGCAAGTTCTGTAACGATATCCATCTTTAAACCTTCTGGATCGTGAATGTAACCATTGACATCCGACATACCTACCACAATCGCGCCGAGTTCATGGGCTTTAATCGCAGCGTATAGTCCAACTTTACCAGACCCAGAGATGACGACTTTTTTATCATCCATGCGGTCGGAACGATAGGTTTTAAGCATTTCCGAAACAAAGTAACATAAGCCATACCCAGTCGCTTCTTTTCTGACCAAAGACCCACCATAAGTTAAGCCTTTACCAGTCATGACACCGACAGATTCATTACGGATTTTCTTATACATGCCATACAAATATCCAATCTCTTTGGCACCCACACCAATGTCCCCTGCGGGTACATCGGTGTCTGGACCGATATGGCGATAGAGTTCTAACATAAAGTTTTGACAGAAACGCATGATTTCACCATCAGATTTACCAATCGATGAAAAATCACTGCCGCCTTTCGCCCCACCCATCGGTAAGCCGGTTAAGGCATTTTTAAAGGTTTGTTCAAAACCTAAAAACTTCATGGTGGAGGCGTTAACGGTTGGGTGGAAACGCAACCCACCTTTATAAGGTCCTAATACAGATGAAAACTGGACACGATAACCGCGATTGACACGTGTGATGCCTTGATCATCGACCCAGGTGACTCTAAAATGGATTAGACGTTCTGGTTCAACCAGACGTTCCATAATGCCATACTTTTCAATTTGCGGTGTCATCGAAATGATGTCATCCATCGATAAAAAGAACGTTTCAACCGCTTGAATGAATTCCGGTTGTCCGTTGTCCTTTTTAAGTACATCGTTAAACACTCGCTCTAGATACGCACTTTTAAACAATGCCTTGTCCCTTGCCTTCCGTCTTTCTTTTCTAAAAGAAAAAGACTATTTTTTAATATCGGTTTTGTACTCACACCTCTATTAAAACGCAGTCTTCTTGGTTTGTCAATGATTATAGCCGTTATTTTTAAAAACGCTTACAATTTACTTTTTATTTCGGTTCAAATCGTAGACGCCCCAGTGTTTTTCTGGTTCATCCTGTTTATCCGAACCTTTCCATGGTTCATCGAAGGCTTCAAACATATAAAGCAACACATCGTTCTTTTTAGCCCAAGCTTCTAAGCCATCCACATAGGTACGATGAAACGCATTAGACGTGTAATCTCCTAGACTGGATTTGGTTGGCCAACCAGCTTCGGTAATGATGATGGGTTTATCTTTAATATTTTCTTTGGTTGCCTCATAAGCTGCGAATGTATTTTCCAACGCTTCTTCATGTGGTTTTCTTAACCAAAATGGATAAATATGGATGGACACAAAATCTACTTCTTTCACCAGTGGCATCGCGTGGGTGTTCCAAAAATAGACCCCTTCACAGAATGTTACAGGTTGTTTGATGTTTTCTTTGAGGGTGCGAATGTATTTCGCCAAGGTATCCACCGCAACCATCTTTGGATTCCAATCTGAAGTATTCTCATTACCTGCAGATACATAATTGATGATGTCTGGGTATTGGTTGGCTAGTTCAATCAACAAATCTAACTGTTTAAGGTTGTTCTTTTTGTTTTGGATGATGTCTTTGGTTTTGAGTGGTTCACCCCAACCAACGTTATTGTTGATGACTTCACCATCTAAGTCCATGCCTTGCATGACTTTGATCGGCAAATTGTTTTCCTTGATCACTTCTAAAGTGAGTCTCGCATGCATGCCTGGGTCATACATACGAATTTGTTCATACCCATCTCTCATGAGTATTTGTAAGTCTTCGAGTATTTCTTGTTTTGAAGGGTATATTTTGGTGACTGGACTTTGGTTCAATCGATACCCTGAATAACAAATGGATTTTTTATAGTGCATTGGTCATTCCTCCCTCTATTAGTTTAGCATAAGGCTTACATTTTTCAATGAAATTTTGCATCAAGAGGCTTTGGTTATGTTAAAATAGTTGTAGAGGTGAGCCTATGATTATCGGATGTGTCAAAGAAATTAAAAAATATGAATTTAGAGTTGGTTTAACCCCAAATGCAGCGTCAGAGTATGTCAGAAGTGGACATCAAGTCCTCATTGAAAAAGGCGCGGGTTTGGGTTCTGGTTTTACAGATGAACAATATGAAGCTCTAGGCTGTGAAATGGTCTCAGATGCGAAATCTGTTTGGTCTAGAAGCGATATGATTGTCAAAGTCAAAGAACCACTAGAATCAGAGTATGCCCTTTTTAAAGAAAACCTGATTTTATATACGTACTTACACTTAGCTTCTAATGAACCTTTGTATCAAGCATTGAAACAAAAGAAAGTGTTATCCGTCGCTTATGAAACCATGGAATATCAAAAAACACTCCCATGTCTCGAACCGATGAGTATGGTTGCGGGAAGATTGTCTGTCGTTGAGGGTGCGAAGTATTCTGAAGCCTTCTTTGGTGGTACTGGTGTCTTAATGTCTGGTTTACCAGGTACACCAAGAGCCAAAGTCACCATCATCGGTGCTGGTATCGTTGGTCAAAGTGCTTGCCGTATGGCGGTTGGTATGGAAGCGAACGTGACTGTACTTGATATCGATACGAAGCGTTTAGGTTACTTAGAAGATTTATACCACAACAAAGTCCATACCTTATATTCGAACCAAGAAAACCTAAAGAAATCGATTGTTGAAGCCGATGTTGTCATCGGAGCTGTGTTAATTCCAGGTGACGCCGCACCTAAACTCATCAAAGATGAATACCTAGAACTCATGAAACCGGGTGCCATCATCGTCGACGTCGCGATTGACCAAGGTGGTATTTCTAATTTTTCTAAAGTGACTTATCATGATAACCCAATATACAAAGTGGGTCATGTGTTATTCTATGGTGTCGCGAATATGCCAGGGTCTGTACCTAAAACATCATCAATCGCGCTCAATAACGCAACCTTAAGATATGGTCTAGAAATCGCCAACAAAGGGATTGACCAAGCTTTATTAAACCCAGTCATTCACAGTGGTTTACAAACCCGTGATGGTATCGGTGTTTATCCAACCTTAATCAAATTATTTGAAAACAAATAAGAAAAAAGCCACAATCGGGATTACCGTTTGTGGTTTTTTTCTCGCTTATATATAAGCAAATCGTCTTTTTCGGCTTTGGATAATCGTAGACTTTCACGGCATTTTTGAATGCCTTTATTGACAATTTTCGGGTTTAGCTCTTTATGTTGAATGAATGATAGCGTTGGTGTTTTGTGTTGGATGATGCATTCCGATAACAACCATCCTGCCATCATGATGACATAATAGTCTTGTTCATCTTCAAGTGCCAAAAGTGCTTCATAAATGATGGGTAGAACCAAAGTATCTTTGACCATTTGGAATAAAATCATCAGACTGAGTCGACGGATGAATGGTTGAGTCGAATGACGATAACTATAGGAAAGTTCTACGAATTTTAATTGATTCTCGCGATGAATATCGAATGATAATAAATCACAATGAGCCCAATTTTCCATCACGGTACCGTAACGATCTAAATAACGCTTCATTAAATCAAAGTCTTTGATTTTGGTAATGAGTTTGCCTTGAATGGCGATCGATTCATAGTAATCATCGATGTGCAAGTCTAAAAAGGATGGATAGTCGCCTTTGAAGATTTCTTTAGCTATCTGATCGATGGTTTTGGTTGGCATGGCTAGTAATGGCATTTTTGTGTTGAGAATGCGCCTTGTCCAATCGACTTTATTCGGTTGTTCAAATGATTTCAAATAGGCTAAAAACGCCACTCGATCCGATGAACGCCATTCCGTTTTATTCAACTCCATGATTACACCACCTTTTCCCTCATTATACAATGAATCGACCGTTTTTGTCGCACTTGATGTCTGTCATGTTTTCAAGCATTCGCCTTAAACATAGCCATGACCTTTGTTATAATGAGGCTAAGAAAGAGGTGTTTTATTTTGAGAAAAATTGCGATATTGATTGAAGATTTATACGATGATAAAGAACTCATTTACCCTTATTACCGTATGCAAGAAGCTGGATTTCAAGTAGATTTGATTGGTTCAGTAGCCAACAACACCTATAAAAGCAAATTTGGTATGCCACTAAAGAGCGATTATGCGAGTAAAGATGTATCCGCATCCGATTATGAAGCGGTCATCATCCCTGGTGGGTTTTCACCCGATTACATGCGTCGCTGTCTGGCAACGATTGATTTTGTAAGAGCGATGGACGAGCAACAAAAAGTGGTCGCGTCCATCTGTCATGGCCCATGGTTGATGATTTCCGCTTGTAACTTAAAAGGCAAAAAACTAACTGGTTTCCATTCAATTCGCGTAGATATTGAAAACGCAGGTGCGACTTATCTCGATCAAACGGTCGTGGTCGATGGACATTTGATCACTTCAAGAACCCCAGCCGATTTACCAGATTTTACCAAAGCCATCATCGATGCATTAATTTAAAAATTAAACAGTTCACCGCGGTGAACTGTTTTTTGTTGTTATTTTAATAAATCTCTGTATTTAACCCTTGGGTTACGTGCCGCCGATACTTCATCTAAACGACGAACGACGGTGGTATATGGGGCATGTTTGACTTTTTCTGGGTCATTTTTCGCTTCAAATGCGATTTGTTTCATGACACTGACGAATTGGTCTAATGTTTCTTTCGATTCATTTTCAACCGGTTCAATCATCAATGCTTGATGGAACACGAGTGGGAAATAAATCGTTGGTGGATGCATTCCAAAGTCTAACAATCTTTTCGCAACATCCAAGGTTGTTACCCCGGTAGATTTATCGACTAAGCCATCAAAGACCACTTCGTGTTTACACAAGCCTTTGATTGGTAGGAAATAGTCTTCTTTCAAGGATTCTTTTAGGTAGTTCGCGTTCAATACCGATAGTTCACCCACTTTAGAAAGGTTTTCCTTCCCTAAAGTTAACATGAAACTATAGGCTTTAATGATTACACTGAAGTTACCTAAGAATCCGGAGACGTGACCAATGGTATGGATAGGTTGTTCTAAGATGAATTTGTTTCTTCTCTTATAGACTTGTGGGCTTGGTAAGAAATCGACTAACTTCTTACAAACACCCACTGGACCAGACCCTGGACCACCGCCACCGTGTGGGGTTGAGAAGGTCTTGTGTAAGTTGATATGGATGATGTCAAAGCCCATATCACCTGGACGTGCACGACCCAA
>DJWH01000016.1:12879-14124 GCA_002441525.1 Acholeplasmataceae bacterium UBA6235
AGCATGATGCCTGCAACCTCATCACTTAAGGCTTCTTTTAACGCTTTAATATTGACCGTGCCATCTTTGTTGGATTTAACTTCAATGATTTCAAAGCCAGCAACCGTCGCGGAGGCTGGGTTGGTGCCATGTGCCGAATCTGGCACGATGACTTTGGTCTTGTGAAGGTTGCCATTATGGTGATGGTAGGCTTTCATAATCATGAGGCCAGCCAGTTCACCTTGGGCACCCGCGAATGGGTTTAAGGAGAAACTAGCCATCCCTGAGAGTTCGGATAACATACGTGCGGTCTCATAATAGATTTCTAATGAGCCTTGAGCTGTATCCATAGGTTGAAGTGGGTGGATGTTTCTTAAACCAGGTAACGCAGCGATTTCTTCGTTGATTTTTGGGTTATACTTCATTGTACAAGACCCTAGAGGATAGAACCCTGTTTCGATCCCAAAGTTCTTTCTTGAAACATTGGAATAGTGTCTAACCAAGTCAAGTTCTGCAACACTTGGCAACAACGTTTCTTCACTTCTCTTGAGGTTTTGTGGGATATCTTTCGAGATGTCGTATGGTAAGTTGTTCTTTGGTAAAGAATAACCGACACGGCCGGGTTTGCTGATTTCAAAAATCAATTGGTCGTATGCTTTCATTTTGCACCTCCGACTAAGGATACCAGTAGATCCATTTCTTCAACGGTACGTTTTTCAGTCACCGCGAATAACATGTATTTTTCATGGATAATTAAGCCTGGTAAGATGCCTTTTTGAATACATTTTTGTTCGAACGTTTTTAAATCAAAGGACGCTTCTAATAAGAATTCTTTGATGAAAAAACCGTTATGAACGGGTTTAAATAAACCTGTCTTAATGAGCTGTTCTTGTAGGTAATGGCTATTTTGATAACATTGTGCAACCACTTCTTTCAGGCCTTGTTTGCCCATGGTGGACATGTAAATGGTGGTCCATAATGCCATCAAGGATTGGTTTGAACAGATGTTTGAATTGGCTTTTTCTCTTCGAATGTGTTGTTCTCTCGCCTGAAGGGTTAGTACAAACGCACGCTTGCCATCGACATCGGTGGTCACCCCACAAATACGTCCTGGCATCTTGCGTAAAAGTTTTTCTGTCGTACCTAAATAACCCACATATGCGCCACCATAAGATAGAGGAATACCTAAACTTTGGCATTCGCCGCATGCGATATCGGCTTTCATCTTGCGTGGTGACTCAATGGTCTCTAAGACTTGTGGGTCGG
>DJWH01000042.1:0-32819 GCA_002441525.1 Acholeplasmataceae bacterium UBA6235
GGTTGTTTCTTTGCGTCAATATAAAAGATATTTGTATGGCACCTCAGAGATGCCATTTAAGATGTTTGTTGAACTGTGTGACCGTGTCAGTGTTGAACCACTTTATATGGTTTATGAACTCGAACATAAAAGAATCGATCAAGCGAACCGTTTGGATGTATTCAGTAACGCAATCATTGCGAGAGACTTTGATCAAGCAGAAGCCTTGATGCGAGACTTGAGTAAAGAAGTCATGATCGATCAAAATAACGAAATCTATTTCAAATTAAACATACTACAACTGGATTATTACTTAAAGAAATATCCCAATGCTCATTTGGCCAAAGTTTGTGCAGAGCTCATTCACTACCCAGATATCTTAAAACACGATGTGATGAATGGCGTTGAGTTGGTCGGCTTATCCTTATTGTTAAACTTCATCCCTAATGAGGAACGATTCCCGATCATGGATAAGTTATATCAAATCATCAAAACTGGCGCTTATACCTTCATCAGTAAAGACTTCTTTCAAATGAACAGTGTCAGCTTAGGGGTTGCTAAAATGTATGGGATGAACAAAGATGATGTGAAGGTCATTGAACTCTGTAATGAAGTATTGAAGGCTTGTGACTTCAATGAATCTTACTTCAATTTGGACTTAACCTACTACTTCTTAAGTCTAGCGCACCGAAATCTTGGTAAAACAGAGGAAGCACATCACTATATTGAAAAGCTTTATCACGCGACCAAAGTCAAAATTGAAAATGGCTCTTATGACCGTTTTAATGCTTTAATTAAAAAAGATTTTGGATTTGATTTTGAAACGTTGTTAGCCAACAAAACAAAGAAATATTAGTTCTAGCTAAAGACTTCTGAGTGAAGTCTTTTTTGTATTTTATATAGTCATTATTTCATTATCAGTTTACTTATTGAAATTAAGGCGATAAAATGAGGGTGATATTTCAATAAAGAGGGTATTATATGAAACGTTCAGGGTATTTCAAGACAAATTTATCAGGTAAGTTGGCATATGAATCGTTTTGTCCTGCAAACCTATTACCGACACCACCTATTGTTGTAGATAAAGAAATGATGCAATTATTTCGTGAAGCTTACTATGAACTGGGTAAGCTTTGGGGTGTATCTATGTTGGTTCCGAATAAATCACTATTCATATCGATGTATGTTCGTAAAGAGGCTTTACTTTCAAGTCAAATAGAGGGCACACAAGCAACTTTAGAGGATATATTCGACCCTCATATGACATCTGCAAATCATGATGTAGAGGAAGTCATACGTTATATTGAAGCGTTGAACTACGCAGATGAGCGCGTTAAAACACTGCCCATCTCTAACCGTTTAATCAAGGAAATACATGCGGTCTTATTGTCTTCTATACGTGGTAAAGAAAAAGACCCTGGCGCATTCCGTCAAACTCAAAACTGGATTGGTCCTATGGGTTCTACTTTGAAAACAGCGACTTTTGTCCCTCCGAATGTTGTAGATATGCATCATGCGTTAGATCAACTTGAATTATTCATTCACAATTTGGATGATGTAGACCCACTCATTAAAATAGCTTTAATCCATTATCAGTTTGAAACCATCCATCCATTTCTCGATGGTAACGGGAGAATTGGTCGATTATTAATATCATTATTATTAAGGCAATATGGTATTTTGGATGATGGTGTTCTATATCTTTCTTACTATCTTAAAAAGAATCGTATAGAATATTACGATCGATTAACAGAAATTAGAATCAAAGGTCATTATGAAGCTTGGATTTCCTTTTTCCTTAAAGGCATTATAGAAACATCAAAGCACGCGATTGGGTGTATAGAGCAATTGGTTGCTTTGATGAATCATCATTTGGATTTGATTCAAGATGGTGATGTACGGCAAAACAAATCGATGTTAAAGTTGTATCACTATATGACTTCTCATCCAATCATGGATATTCAAAAAACAGCACTCGCTTTAAATCTTTCCTACAATACAATCGCTAGTAACATCAAACATATGATGCAGTTAGGTATTCTAAGGGAAATGACACAAAAACAAAGAAATCGCGTGTTTGTGTACGAAGAATATTTAGCTATCCTTAGGGATGGGACTAAATGAAAACCTCTGTGATAGCATTCATTTGCTAAAACAGAGGTTTTTGTTTTATTCTAATTCTTCAAACTTCTTCTTCATCGTTGGGTTATTCTTGGTGAGTTTCTTCACGGTTAAACTGTCTGCTTTATCATTGGCGAGTCTTAAGTTATTTTCACTCGACAATAGATATTCTTTTGTTTTTTGAAGTGATTTGATGGTTTTATCGATTTCATCAATCGCGTCACCAAACTTTCGGCTTGCGAGTTCATAGTTCTTAGAGAAGGCCTGTTTAAAGGCGTTTAAATCGTCTTCGAATGTGGTGATATCAATATTTTGTCTACGCATCAAAGCGGCTTCTTGTTTGAATTTAAGTGCGTTTAATGAAGCGTTTCTAAGGAGTGTAATCATTGGGATAAAGAACTGTGGTCTAATGACATACATCTTCGGATAGATGTGTGATACGTCAACGATACCGTTATTATAAAGGTCATTATCACTTTCTAATAATGATACTAAAATAGCGTATTCACACTTCTTCTCGTTTCTATCTTTATCGAGTTCTTTAAGGAAGTGTTCGTTTTTCTTTTTAGTCGCGGTTTCATCTTGTTCATTTTTCATTTCGAACATGATGGACAATATTTCAACGCCATTTTCATCCACTTCTCTAAAAATATAATCCCCTTTAGATCCACTTTGTGCGTCGTTGTCTTTCCCAAAGTTCGCTCTTGGGAAAGCGAGCGCACGCAGGTTGTTGAACTCATATTCACAGTGTTGTTCTAAGGTTTCACCAACCATTTTGGTCGATAATTTGGTTTTAAGGTCTTTATAGTAGGCAATCGCTTCGTCTTTTTGTTTGAGTTGTTCATCGTAGCGTTGCTTGATCGATGATTTTTCGAGTTCTGCTTGTTTCTTTTCTAATTCAATGCGAGCGGTGAGTTCTTGAAGTTGTTGTTCCTTCTTAGATAACGCTGCTTGGGTTTCGAGTTGTTTATCTTTTAATGCGGAATCGATGTTGGATTTGAGTTGTTGGATGATGAGTTCTTGTTGTTTGAGTTGTTCTTTTAGCTTGCCTTCCGCACTTAAAACAGCCAAGGATTTCGCTTGTTCACTGTTGTTGATTTTATCTTTAAGTGACTGAAGCTCTTGTTCTTTTTGGGAGAGTTTTTGTAAGAAACTCGATTCTACTTTGGTTTTCTCAATCTCAATATCTTTTTGATTTTGAACCTTGAGTTGTTCCAAGCGTTGATGGATTTCTTGGTTGAATTCTTGAGTTTTCACTTGATTGATGATGCTTAAGTAACCTTCATCATTGAGTGTGAATTCTTGACCACAGTGTGGGCATTTGATTTGATTCATAAGATAGACCTCCCTTAATATTTATACTAACTTTATTATACACCATTTTTTCGTCATCATCTCATCTAGTTATGTATAAAACATAAGGGGTTACGCTTTCGCATAACCCCTTAACAGTGAGTAAGCAGTTTCCCCGATACTGCTCAACCTTTTACATTATACTACACTTTGAAGCGAGTTCAAGCAGTCAAATTGGTGACTTTTTTCCATTATAAGAAAAATATCACAATTCTAAGTTAGCTTAAGCTATTTAACGGGTACTTTGTCCAAATAAATGGTTTTGAGTGGTTCAACTTGGTGATAAATCATCCCCAGTAACATCGCACGGTCTGCGATGGCACCACCAATTGATATGTTGGCTTGAATGGCCTCATCGAAGTTTTCAAAGTGAGACAACAAATGAATGACCACTGGAATACTCATTCGGATGGCACAAGCTCTACCTGCATGGGTTTCAACAAAACGTTCCGTATCCGTCATCAAGAAGGCTTGTTCTAAGGCTTCTTGATACAAGGCAGGTGACAATGATAGCGATGATTCTATGGCTTGTTTTAAACCTAGATGAAGGTTATCTAAGATGTAATCAAAGAGCTTAAAGAAATCATAGTAACTACGGTCATTTGAATAAAGCTGCGTCAGTTCAAACGCCTTTTCATTGGATAATCCCAGTTCCTTACAAACGATATAAGGTACAAAACCAACCAAATGATCATCATTAAGTGAGTAGGGTTCTACTGTCAAGTTGAGTTCTTTCGATAACATCGAAACCACGTGTTTTTTCGCATACGATTCCACATAGCCACGATAATCGCCACCTGGTTTAAAGTGATTAAAAACCAATTGGCTATAATCATTCACAGTAAATGATGGCTTTTGTTTCATGGCTTGATATAACCACTGAATCATTTCACCTTGAACTGTAACATCACCTAAATGACTATTAGGGTATGCAAAATAGGATGGGTTTGCTTGTGCGTAATCGGATTTGGATTGTACTTTAAACAATAAAGATTGGGTTTTGGCTTGTTCTTTTAACCACTGATGGTCATAAATCCAGTGCACACCTAAGGTCGCAGCGTTAGCGGCGAGTGCTGGTTGAATGTACTTTTTCATAGACAACAACTCCTTTGTATCTAAAGTATACCATTGAAAATCAATTGTAAAAACGAATGCGCTTATGTGCATTATAATTAGGATTATAAACAATGTGTGATAAAATGAGTAAAAACAAGAGAGGACTTTATAAAAAATGAAAAAATTGAGCTTGTTCGTATTTTTATTAACTTCATTATTTATTTTGAGTGCCTGTGGTTTATCATCTGATCGACCATTACGCGTCGGCATGGACTTAAGATATCCGCCGTTTGAGACCGTCACGACGATGAATGACCCTGAGGGAATTAGCGTCGATGTTGCGAAAGCATTCGGTGATTTTATTGGTCGTGACGTTGAAATCGTCAACACCAACTTCGCTTCTTTAATCCCTGCACTCAATGCGGGTGATATCGACATCATCATCGCTTCGATGAGCATCACTGAAGAACGTAAACAATCGGTTGATTTCACAAATCCTTACTTCTACTTTAAAATCATATCTCTATTGAATAAATCTTTCGCAACCACCAATGGTTTAACGGAAGATTCCACTGTGGAACAATTGCTTGCAGTTACAGGGGCGAAATATATTGGTATCGCATCTCAAGTATCCGCGACCATCCCTGCTTCTTATGGTAAAGACGTCATTGAAGCCACCGATTTGAGTACCGCGGTTGCGTCAGTTGCACAAGGCACTGCCGATATCTTATTGATGAGTGCGAACCCTGTCGTGGATGGTTATAAAGCCAACCAATCGACCACCATGGTCGTTTGGGATGCATTTGTATCCTCACCGATTGGTATGGCGGTTAAAAAAGGTAACACTGAATTGTTAGCAGATGCGAACCGTTTCATCGACACCTTCAATGATGAGGGTGGTTTATATGATATATTAAGCGAAAAATGGGATGCCGTATTGTTAGAAAAGCTAGGACGTTATGGCCTTGAATTCTACATCAATGAATAAGTTTAAATCTTTCATCGCTTATGGATTCGCCATCTTAACCATTCTCGCCTTTGTCTTATTTGTTATTTTCCGTCAAACCAGTCAGTTTGCTTTTGACGCGTTTGTGCCTTATGGATCTTTGATTATTGAAGGGATATTCAATACCATCTGGGTATCGATCATCGCCTTGATTGGTTCAATGATTTTAGGGTTTGTTTTGTACATCTTACAGGTGTCTAAGATTAAGTATTTCAATGCTTTGGTGGATGTATTCACTGAAATCATCTATGGGACACCGTTATTGGTATTGATCATCATTATGGCGTTCTTAATCGGTCCAGCATTCAACTCTTATCGAAGAGATTTGTTTGGGATCATCGCTTTGGTGGTATATATGTCACCCTACATGAAGAATGTCTATAAGTCCGCTTTCGCATCCATATCGAAAGAACAATTTTTAGCGATGGATCTATTTTTATTCACACCCTATCAACGGTATCGTTATATCATCATCCCACAAGTGACTAGACTATTAATGCCGACATTGATGAACAACTTCTCGATGATCATCAAAGGGAGTGCACTGCTCAACTTACTCAGCTTCGCAGAGCTTTATTATGTCATCAATGTGGCTCAGTCACGAACATTCGCGTTCGTAGAGGGGTATTTGTTGATGTGGGGGTTGTACCTATTATTAACCATCCCGCTATCACAGTTGACTAAATATGTGGAAAGGCGGTTCACACTATGAAAATAGCACTCGAACACATCACCCATACGTATGATATCGATATCTTACATGACATCGATTTTCAACTCGATGGGTACCATTCTGTCGCCATCATCGGGGTATCTGGTTCTGGTAAATCCACCCTCATACGACTGATGTCTGGTTTAGAAAAACCAACCACAGGTCAAATCCGTATTGATGATTTATCTGTCGATAGTGAATCGTATAAACGACATGTGGGATTCGTCTTTCAAAACCACAATCTATTCCCGCACTTAACACTTAAAAGAAACATCACTTTGATTCTCGAAAAAACCAGGGGTAAAACACCCGAGGAGGCGGAAAAGATTGCGAGAGGGTATTTAACCTTACTTCACTTAGAAACCCAAATGGATAAACTCCCTAAAAACGTATCGGGTGGTCAAGCCCAACGCGCATCGATTGCGAGAGCGTTGTCGATTGACCCAAACATCATCTTCTTAGATGAACCCACAGCGTCCTTAGACCCGATTTTAACCTATGAAGTCTTAGAAGCCATTAAGAACTTGAAGTCTTTGGGTAAATCCTTCGTGTTTGTTACCCATGTGTTGAGTTTTGTACGCGAATTCGCAGATTATGTCATCTTTATGCACGATGGTCAGATTCATGAACATGGACTGCCTTCGATATTGGATGAACCTAAAACCGTTGAACTCAAAACATTTATGGATAAAGTAAAATAGAAAAGTGCGGAAATTTTCCGCACTTTTGTTCGTTTAGGATATATCAACAGTCAGGCAAAGCGTTATTGCATAAATCCTAATCATATTGTAAGCAAACCCTCATTAAATGTATTCTCATATCAAATAAAGACTCTAAATGCAATGTTCTCATTTAATATATGTGATGTAGTTATCGTGAATTAGTCGATTGGTGTCATTTATATTTCTTACACCGTTGCCATCATTTAAATCATATTGATATATTGCAACTACTCGATAAGTACCATTGGCTGTCACTGTAAATGAGATATCGCCAGTAATGATACCTTCACCATTTGCAGGATTTAGTGTATAGCCTGAATCTTTAAACTCTAACAGCGTGTCGTTAAGATACAGTTCAAATCCAACTAATATCAATAAATTATCCCCATCTTCAATTGAAAAGAAGGTATAAAGGGTATTGGATAATGCTACTGCACTTGTAAAGGTGACGGTTGGTGCTATTTTCTCTAAAGTCTTGAATGTGTATTCAAAAGTCATTGTTCTGAAACCTTGATTATCTTCTAAATCATATTGATATTCAATGACTAATCGATAATCAGTGTTAGATAGCAAATTACTTATATTTTTAACGAGCCCGTTTTGACTGATTATTTGATCTGTACCTTTAAATATCTGAGTCGTTAATATACTACCATTATCCATCGTGTCCGTAATAGAAATTTCAAAGTCCATGGTTTCCTGAGACACATCGAGTGATACCAAATCTGCGGTTGGATTTGGTCTAAGACCTGTTTTGAATACTTCCTCTACTGTGTCCGTGACAACGACGTTTTGACCATTCTCGATGATGGTATAATCATAAGTCAATCGAACTAGATAATCTGTATTCGATTTTAATTGATCAAAAGTTTGATCTACTAAATCTAATGTAGCAGATTCTTTTACGACTGTGCCATTTTCCAATAATTCTATTTTCATAATCTCGCCATTGTATTGATCCATAGAATTCACTTTAAAATCCACTTTTTCATAGTTGGATTCAATGTCTACAAGATCAAAACCTTTTTGGGTTTCAACAGTATCTTGATGAAGAATGAATGCGCGTTTGCCATTGCCATCCAAAATATCAAATGTACCAACGATGGCATATTCATAGGTTTGTCCCATACGAAGATTACTATAAGGAATGACATTTCTGCCTAGTGTTAACTTGGTAATTTCGACAATTCTTGTGCCGTCAAATAGGTATAAGTTTAAACCAGTGTTGATGTCTATTAATAGCGCTGGATCAAGAGCTACGAATGAAATCCCAAAATTGGTTGTTTCAACAACAGTAGACATATTTTCAATGCTCGGAACATCTTCATGTAGTACACCGATTTGTATGGTCTTATCCGCTTCAAATCTAGCATTTTTAATGGAGGTATCCTGAACATATTTAATCGCGTCAATGGTGACTGATTGAATGCCTGATGTATCTTGAACATTAAATCTAATGATAATTTGTTCAGAGTTAGAGCCATCTTGGAATTCGAATGTTTGATATAAACGCCCATTTAAAGTGAATGACAAGATTTCATAGAAATTAGGATTACTAATCTTAACTGTAATCAAGATGGTTTCTGATTTACTCGCATAATAACTGATACCTTCAGCCATTTCAACTCCAATCTCGTCTTCAATTTGGTCGATCATTTCACTTTCCATGTTGGTGAAAGGCGCATTGTATGATAGTGAAATCATGTCTGACAATGCTCTCGCTTCCATGCCTTGATACACAGGGGTATTTAAAAAATTGATGTAAGTAACACTAGAGAATACCACAATCAAAGCGAACGATAAAACACCTGACAATGAAATAATGGTTGCTTTTCGCGTACCAAACATTTTTTTGAATAAATTCTTTTTCACTGGCTTATTAAGCGTTTTTTCAATACCAACGCTGTTTTTAATATCGTCCTTTTTTTCTGGTTCAACATCGATGCTATTCAATACGGCATCCTTCAATATTTTAGTCTCTTTCATCCTTTCACCTCGTTTACAATCAATTTTAATGTAGGTAATGCTGCTTTATAGACTTTGGTTACGTGCTTAACATCTTTTTCCAATAACGCTGCGATATCTTTGTAAGAGAAATCAAAAATCGCTCGATATAAAATGACTTGCCTCATTTCATCAGAAAAGTGAGCCTTTAAAAGTTCATCTATTCTATCCAACTGTTCATTTTTGCTGGGTATATATTGCATGACCTCTTCGCTTTTAGACACTTTTTTGTGCTTTGCTTGATCTCGCATTGCATAGGTTAATGCTGTGTTTCTCGCTATCTGAATAATCCAAAATTTAAAACTGCAATTTTTAAATGTATCTATGCTCTTGTAAATTTTCATAAATACCTCTTGTAAGACTTCTTCAGTCTCTTGAACAGTTCCTACAACTTGATAAATGATGTAATATAACAATTTATGATACATTTCATATAACTGATCGAATGCAGATTCATCCTTCAATATTACCCTTTGAATTAATTGTTCATTTGTCATAATTTCCCTCTCATATAATAAGACTCTAAAAATTTATTTTTTTTATTGAAAATTAGAATTGGGCACCATTTTTTCGTATGGTGCCCCATAATTCTATTTTAAACTTGGATTTCCAATGTCATCGATAGGGTTTTCAAAATCCCAAATTGATGAATCAAAACGAGTAGACATGATGGCGATAATTTCGCTGATTGTCTTGGTTTGTGATTTAGAATCATAAACTGTTGTGTAAGATTCTGGTTGATAGTTGCTGATGCTATAGAAGTTTTTAACAAAACCACCATTTTCAACTTTGACATAACTATAAACATTCGTGAATGTAGGGTTATTGTAATTATATCCACCACTAATACCTACAGAGTATGTATTTGTAACGGTTCCTATTGCAAAAGCATTCATGGTTACTGTACCATCTGTTTCCCCATATAAGCCCCCAGAGTAATTGGAACTAGAGTTTATACTCATATTGCTGTAAACATTTAGAATATTTGAATTGTAATCTTGTCCAATTATACCTCCTACATAGTATTTTCCAACAATTGTAGCAACAACTGATACATTTGATAATGTATTTCTATTTGCTGTACCTGTTAATCCACCTAAATAGTCAACGCCTTGAATATTTGTAGAAATTTGGATGTCGGTAAATTTATTGTATCCTTGGGAAGCTGCTGATAAACCACCAACATAATTAAAACCTTTGAGTTGCGATTGTATGGTAATATTAGAGAATTTGTTATATGAATTAACATATCCAACTAACCCCCCCACAAAAGAGTTAGATGTTTTTGACTCAACAGTTACATCCAAATCAACTAAGTTAATATTGTTATAGTTGTCCATGTGTCCTACTAAACCACCAATTCTGACATCGCCATTTGTCTTGTTATTTACTGTAACATTTCCGTTTAGGGCTATGTTAGAGAATGTACTAACATCAGCAAATCCAGCTAACCCACCTGCATAAACACTGTAGCTGTTACCAGAGAATGTGTTCAGGGTTGCGATGATGTTAAAGTTATCCAATGTTAGATTTGTAATGGTAGAATAATAAACTCTTCCGAAAAGACCTAAATACATATTTTCATCTTCATAAGTTCTCACTATATTAAGGTTGGATATATTATACCCATTACCATCCAATATACCTTTAAAGTTTTGAATTGGTGTCCACTCAAATCCAATTAAATCGATATCATTTGTTAACACATATCGATATCCTGATTGGATATTTTGAAGTTCTTGCGCGGTTGAGATTGGTGTAATACTTTCATTGCTTAGTACTGAGTAAAAAACATCTCCAATCGATACTACACGGTCTCTAGAAGTGATTCTGGAATTTGAATAGTTAAATTTGGTTACATTAACAGAATCATAATAACCCCAATCATTGCTGTAATAACCTGTTGTTAAGTTAAATCTAACAATAGTTTTATTCTCGTTAATCTGCAATGATGTATTATAGATCGAGTTGGACCCATAGTAACGAGTGTTGTAGTCAATTCTATTGATATCGTAACCTGTTGGGTTGTAAAACTCTACTTCCACAGTATAAGTCTCGTAAGCAGCATTGAAAGTTAATGGTTGATTGTTCTCATCAAACAATCTAACATTGGTGACATAAATTGTACCGTTGATAAAGGTGTTAACTTGATGATTAGCTATTGGGCTGATGTAGAATCTAACACCATTCTTTGTTCCCATCAATTGTTCAATCGTGATTAAGGTATCGCCTCCAGTGAATTTATCATCTACCGGTACATCAACTCTAATCTGCGTATCAGATATATAATCCACTGCATAATAATTGCCATTAATACGTGCCTCATCAATCACGATACCTTGTGGGTTGGTTATGTTTATTTCAAAATACAATACCTCTCCAACCATGATAGCACCTGTATTTAATATGACAGTGCTGTCGATTGAGAACTCAGGATTGGTATACATTGCTTGAGAAATTTGGAAAGTTTGTACACCATTTCTATCGTTCTTATCATATTCATAAGTAGCAACCACGTTATAAGGCGTAAACGGCAATAAATCCATGAATTCTACAGTATCCGTTTCAACAGTCTTCACTAGTGTTTGACCTTGGAATAATTGAATTTGAACCAATTGTCCGATATTGTTCACATCAGACTTAACTGCGTTAAATACGATTGAATTGGTTGTGATAACAATATTTTGGAAGGATGCTGTTGGTGTAATTTTTTGTTCAGTTCTAGGATAAGCGAAAGAGGAAGTTATCATTTCTCCTAGTTGATTATTCAAGTCATAAGTAATAACCATCTTAATCTCATATTGGGTGTTTGAATAAAGACCCGTGTATACCAAAACTTCGTTTGAACTGATGGTGGTTACTTTGATGCCATCGAGGTAAAGTTCGAAATCAATATGAACAACTGTGTCATCGACGTCATTCAAAGTATATGAGAATTCAATACCATCACTGGTTTGTTTACTGATATTAACTGAACCTGTAGGGATGGTTTTTGTAGCAGTTTTAAAACTATGTTTCGAAGCTAAAACGTTCGATCCAAAACCATCACCAAAATCATAAATATAGTTGGTAATAATGGTGTATCTTGTGTCTGAATATAGCCCAGTAAAGACATATTCACCTGTTGACCAAGTTTGAACGATTTGATTGTTTTCATCGATTAGCTGAATAGAGTCTATGTAACTATTTTCTACCGTAGATAGGATGTCTAAATCAAACGAAACACTTTCATTTGTTACTATAACATCGGTATAATTGACCACTGGTACATTTGGCATATCTTGTGTTGAAACTTCCTTTTCGTATACGACAGTTTGTGGTCCATTTCCATCTAAGTAATCGAATGTATACATCACCTTAACAACGAAAGTTGTACTGTATCTGAGTCCTTCAAATTCGTATGTTTGAGATGATTCTTTCGTTTCTTTGAGGACGCCATTTTGATAAAGTTCAACCGAATCAATCGTAGCAATTTGAGTTGGATCAATCAAATCAATATTAAAGGACACTTGTTCTGTCGTTGATTCAACTTGGACAAGTGAAATAATTGGCGATTGTTTAAAGAATGGGTATTCACGGCCAAAACTCCAAACATCTTGATCCCATACCGATTTCATGGTTGCTAGAACTTCGGCTTTGTTGCTAGAGTTTATATCAAATGCATTTACTGGGTATCGACTTATGCTATGAACTACTGTTAATGATGTCCCATTTATAGTCTTTACTTGTCCAAATACATTAGAAATATTACTTTCTGGATTATATCCCACCAGCGAACCGGCACCTTCAGTAGAATTGTTTATTGCATTCATAGTGCCTTTGGAGTAAGCATCTTGTAACGTTGAACTATATAGATATCCCACCAAACCACCAGCATAGCCATAATTCGTTGATTTAAACTGAACATTGGTGTATGCATTTTGTATATTGGAATAGCTTGCTTGTCCGAATAATCCACCAACATAGTTTTTGGATTCAACGGATCCTTGGGTACTAACATTATTGGCACGTGTGTATTCGATGTGTCCTGCTAGTAATCCAGTTATTGAGTTACCAGTGGTTACGTTATTCATGGTTAAATCACCACTGACATGAACGTTTTCAATCAACGAATAGCTTAAAATTTGTCCAGCCAATCCACCAACATAAGTATAATATCCGGAGTTACCAGTAACCGTTGCGTAAATCTCTACATTATCTAGTATAAGGTTTTTCACAGTTGAGTTAGTAAGTGTTGAGAACAAGCCTAAATATACATTGGTTTCATTGTAGGATCTAGTGATCTTAAGGTTAGATATTGTGTAATGATTGCCGTCTAAAATACCCGAGAAGGATTTCGGTTGCCAATTTATACCAGCCAAGTCGATGTCATTCATCAATCGATAATGGTTACCACTTTGCATGTTTTGTAAATCACTAACTGTTCTTATTTCGATTGGTGTTGTGTTTGTAACAACTGAGAAATATTCAATCATACCACTGACGTTTTTAACACGATTAAACACTTGGTCGTTAGAATATATAAATTGTGTAATGTTGGTGCTTCGATGATTGCTGCTTCTTACGTAACTTTGAATCGTGATTTGCGTGTTATCTTCATTCACAACAAATTGATTCGCATAATATGTTCTACTACCGTTTTCATAAACTGTTATTTGATTAATAGTATACCCTGTTGGATTATAAAGATTAATAACCATCAAGTAGTTCGTTGAATATGCTATACCAAATTCAAACGGTGACCCATTTAGATTTGTCAATTTGAAATCAGTGATTCTAATATCTCCGTTTATGAACTTCGATACTGCATTATTATCTAGTATGTTATAAGTGTACAGAATGCCATTATAAGTACCATAAACAGCTTCTACTTTGAGTTCCGTATCACCAACACCCAACGTTTCATCGATGGCGACATTCACTTTAATTGAGTCAGTGTTTTGGGTACTTACAGCGTATTTAACACCATTAATTTTGACTTCTTGAATTAAAATATTGTTTGGGTTTTCAATACCAATGTTGAATACGAGATAATCTCCTATGATTACTGCTTCAGTATTCATTAGATCGGTAGAAATCACTGAGAAGGCCGGTGCTGTCGTGAAATCATATGTGTAAATACCTGTTTTATTACCTGTTAGATCGTTTAGATTATACACATAGGTGACTTTAATCCTATAATTAGTGTCTGGTAATAAATTCGTGATTTCAAAATCCGTCACTGTTGTAAATGTATTTTTCACAACACTATCTTCTATGAATTCTACTTTTGTAATTTGACCAATATTAAATGGATCTGATAATTTCGGTCTAAATACCACTGAATCCTTCGAGATATTTAAAGTTGGCATGTTTACAGTTGGCATTGTTGGCATGGATGTACTGTTGCCTGTTGAGTAGGTGTCGACACGAATGCCAAAACCGTCATTCAAATCAAACTGATATTCAACCACCATATTGTAGTATTTATTCGAATATAGTCCACTAAATTTCAAAACTTGACTGTTATCAATGGTTTGAATTTTCTTACCTGTCCAATCGTATAAGTGAACAACCTTGATCTGACCCAATTCTTCAGGATCATTTTCAGTAAAATTTAAAGTCATCGATTCATGGGTCGTGTATGCACTTAACCAATCAATTCTAGGATAGGTTTTCGCATTGGTCTTTACTTGTTTTTCTTTGACAATTTCGGTTGGTCCAAAACTATCTAGGTAATCAAATTCATAAGTGACTCGTATCACATAGAAATGATTTGATAACAATTCATTGAAACTTAGATTATCTGCTGTAGTTGTAGATATCAATGTACCATCCAGTTCGAATAATTCAACTTTCGTGATTTCACCAATGTTGTTTCCATCGATTTCACTGACTTGGAAATCGATGCTTGTTGTAGTCATACTGACTTGATCAATAGAAATTTCAGGTGAATTTTCATTATCTAGCGTTCTAAATGCTTGTTTAACCAGTACAGTTTGTGCACCAAAACCATCTTGATAGTCATAGACATATTCTATAACCAATTCATAGTCTGTACTATACTTCAAGTTATCGAAGACTAATTGGTCCAACGCTTCAATCGTTCTATATAATTGTCCTGCTTTATAAATATAAATATTATTGATGGTACCTACATTGTCCTTATCGACTTCTCTTAATTCAAATGTGACTCCGTAAATGCTTGGTGTTACATCTAAGATTTCGATCCATGGATTTTGTTTTAGACTGAATTGAGCCGCTGAAACATACCAATGCAATTTATCCCAAAGATTCATCTTTTCTGGAATATCGCTTGTGTTTACTTTGGTGAAATCATTCATTCCACCAGTATAGGTTGAATATGTATTGCTGAATCTATTGTTAGCATCATTAGAATAGAGCGGTTGTACAGTATAACCTAATTTGTCATTTACATCTACAATCACGTTTGTGAGATTACTCGAGTATAAATAGCCAATACTTGCTTGTACCCACGATTGCTCATGAGACATTGTGCCTGTGACATAAACATTCGTTAGACTCAATGTACCACCGTGTGCGATTAAATTAGCCGCGTGTGTGTTTTTTGAAATGATATCTGTACTTGCGTAAACATCACTAATATCACTATTGTAGGACAAGCCTATCAAACCACCAGCATAACCTGCTGCAGTGATGGAACCCGAAACAGATAAGTGATTGACAGTTACACGATCGGATGAACCACTCAATAGTCCCACATAATTCGTGCCATTGGTAATATTATCGACTTCAATGATACCTGAAATTTGAACATTCTCAATGGTACTGTTGTTAATATAACCTGCCAAAAGACCTCCATAAACGCTAAATTGACTACTTTGTGAAGTGCTAATCAACAATAAATTGAAGTCTTTAATCGTTAAATTCTTAATAATCGCACCTTCGACACGTTCAAATAAACCAGCGTACATGGTTTCATCTGATGCGGTCTTAATGTAGATTAAGTTTTGAATAGAATATCCATTTCCATCTAATACACCATAGAAGTTATTTATAGGTGTCCAATTGAAACCTTGTAAATCAATATCATTCGCCAATTGATAGTATTTTCCAGATTCCATATTTTGTAGTTCAGTTGGTGTCGTGATCATAATTGCTTGGTCATTGTTGATGATTGGCAGGGTTGCCCATTGGTTATAAACATTTTTGGTTTGTTCACCAACATAGATGTTGCTATAAACTATGGATTGAATTGTGACTTGCAGTCTCTCTGAACGATTCGTCACATATGGAATGATGATTCTTGTTTTGTCTTCATTCATGGTGATTTGATTCGCATAGAAACCATCATAATTGGTATTGATGTAGACTTGTTTAACATCATATTTGGATGGGTTATATACTTCTAAGACAATATTGAAAGGTATGCCTTGCAAGATGTATTCCATCGATGACATATTTGTTGAATAGAATTCTGTACTGATCACATAGAATTCACCATTAATCATCGTGTTAAATGTGTTATTTTCAAGCAATACAAACGTGTGCATACGATTTTCATAAAGTCCTTGTACGCTTTCAATTGTAAATGTCTTATCACCAACACCCATTTCAGTGACTATTGGTACATAAACCAAGAATCGTTGTGCGTTGCTACTAGCGACAGGATACCATGTACCATTGATTTGAACTTGTGTGAAATCAACGAGTAGATTGTTATCCATATTGACTTGTAAAGTTAAACGATCCCCTGTAACGATGGCACTTTGGTTCAATATAGTTACACCTGTGAATGCCACTGTTGGGGTTGTTCTAAATGGCATATTGAAATGGATTGCTTGTTCACCATAACCATCCCCTAAATCATAAGTTACTTTAATGATTAACTGGTATAGAGTGTTCGGTAATAAGTCTCCAAATTTTCTTAATGTTAGATCAGATAATGTATTTACCACGGTTCCTTGTTCGTCCGTGATATAAATTGAATCCACTTGGCCATAATTAAATTCATCCAGATACGTGAAGTCAAATGTCAGATGCGTGTCAAAAACATCACCTAATTGAATAACCACTTCTGGTGTATTCTCTGCCGGCAGGGTTGTGAATTCAAATGTATTAGTTACCACTTGAATATTATCACTGCCATAGCTGTATGTATAAGATACTTTAACTGTATAAGTTGTGTTATACATTAACCCCTCAATACGAGCTGTTTTATTAACTAGCAATTCTTTTTCTAAAACATCACCTTCAAATATCTGAACCAATGTTTGCGTATTAGATTGATTAAAGTTCGTTGTATAGATGTCAAAAGAAACATCGGTCTTGCCTACGGTTAGGCTTGATATACGGATGTGTGGTTTCCATTGAATTTGTGGGTATGTACCCGAGAAATCCCAAATATTGAGATTCCAATTTTCAGACATAATGGTATTGATTTCAGATAAAGTTGTTTTGATTGCCCCATTATAATCATCATTTGTATTGTACACACCAGTCTTGGTACTGTTGGAGTAATCTGCAATTAGTGTGCCATTTGTGTAGGTTCCAGCATTGAATGCATATTGCATTTCATTGTTCCAACCGCTTAGAATCAGGCCAGCTTGACTATAGTTTTGTGTAGCAATTCGTCCTGAATAATAAGCGTTACTTAAGGATGAATTATAGGCATATCCTAGTAAACCACCAACATTACCAGTCCCCTCAAAATTCATAGAGGATCCTGCATTGGATGTTTGAGAATACGGATGCATACCTGCAACACCACCGGCATATTCAAAGTTACCAGTTACTTTACCTTGTGTGTATACTTGGTCAATGAGGGTATTATTTGCGTAACCTACAAGTCCGCCAACATAGCCTTTGTTGGATACTAACGTGGTATTGCTATAAATGAGTCTCATCTCAGTACCATCGGTTCTACCAACCAAACCACCCATGTATATGTGGCCGTTGGTTGTGTTGGTTATACTGATTTCACCATCCACTGTCACGTTAGAGATGTTTGAACTACCGATATATGATGCTAGTAATCCAACTTCAGCTCCAAAAGAGTTGCTTGTCGTTGAGTTATTGAGGGTCATGATGATGAGAGCGTTAGAAATATTAATGTTCTTCACAATCGATGAGTGAATATTTCTAAATAAGCCCAAATAGATATCGGTATCTACGTCGGTTCTGACAAAACGAAGATCATAAATAGTAAATCCATTACCATCTAATGTAATATAGCTCACATCTTTTGGTATCCATGTAATATTTGTTAGATAAATATCATTAGCTAATTTATATGATTTACCTGATTGAACGCTTGCTAAATCGTTTGCGTTATAAATGAGCGTTGGCTCTAAATCAATCACTGCAGTCACACGATCACTATACCCAGATACATTCTTTTGTTTACTACTTTGATCATCAGAGTAGCTAAATTCTTGAAGTGTAAAGGTATAGGTGGTGTTGTAAGTAGTCGAAATACGTTCAATAAGAACGGTTTGATTCGTATCATCGATATTGAATTGTGTATAAGTGCCACTATAAGGGTATCCTTCAACACGAACATAATCGATATCATACTGTGATGGGTTATTGAAGACAATCTTGATAAAGAATTTTTGTTGATAGGAGACAACATCCAATGGGTTATCGTTTTCGTCGACGATTTCAATCGATTCAACTAAAATATCCCCATTCACGAATGCTGAACCAACATTATTTTCTTCTGTTAAGAAAACCCTCAGATCAGAACCACGATAACCTTCAATTCTTTCTACCACAAATGGGGTTACCCCACCGGTATAAGATGCGTCTAAGAAGAATTCTACACGGATTTCATCGAGTGTGGTGGTGTCTGAAACATCATAGAATTCACCATTGATCATAACGCGTGTAAATACAATTTCAGATGGATTATCTACAACAATTTCTAGGACAATCTTATCACCTTCGGTAATTCTGCCTGTATTAATGATTTGTGTTGAAATTAAATCGAGATAAGGCAATGTATAGGCTTCTGCATTTAAGCTAACCTCATGTAGACCTTTGCCATCATTTAAATCATATTGGTAGCTTACAACCACTTGATAAGTCATATCTGGTAGTAAATCCGTGAATGTCCCCTGAAGTGTGGCTAATGTTTGAACCAACACATCGTTTTGATACAATTTGACGTCAATTAAAGAACCCAAAAGATATGGATCTATTTCGGTGAGTTCATATTGAATGGTGCTTGCTGTAAAGACAAGGTTTTCAAAAGTGATGGCAGGTGTTGGGTATGTATTTGTACGAATGAATGTCTCAAATACACCAGATTGAATGCCTTTGCCATCATTTAAATTGTATTGGTAATATACCTTGATTTGATAATTGGTATTCGATAACAAGTCTGCGAAAGTAACATTGACGTCACTCAATTGGTTTGATGCAACCACAGCGTTATCATGTATGATTTCAATTAAATCTAATGACACCAATTGATTTTCATTTGTCGTTTTAACGGTAAATTGTACCGATGTAAATCGATTTTGTAATGCATCTAAATAAATCTCAGGTGTGCCTCTCGCAATGGTTGTTACAGTTTGATTGTGTTGATAGATACGAATCCCTTGTCCATCCAGTAAATCATATTCATAATTAATCACTAGTTTATACGTATTGTTCGATAGTAATCCTGTGAAAATACGGTTAGTTCCATCATTTCTAGTTTCGATTAATTGATTACCTAAATAGAGCTCAACAGATTCTAAATGACCGACTTGATCGATATCTGTGACTGTGTAGTCATAGGTAAATCCGATGTCTGTAAGATTGGTGATGTTTGTTTGAATTTGAGGTGTTAGTTTAGCCTTAGTTTGAACGGTTTCATTCACTTCTAAGTAGCGAACACCTACGCCATCATTGAGGTCATATTCATAAACTACTTGAATCGTATAATAACTGTTGGTATATAAGTCTTCAAATAATTTGACATTAAAGTTCGACAACTCAGAAACCACTGTAATGCCTGATAATAATCGGATTGCAAATAAACTACCCACTTGGTCTAGATCTTCAATCGTATAATCGAATGTGATTGTATGATAATCACCTAAAGATTGGATGATGTTAACCACAGGATTAAGCTTACTTTGGGTTTGTACTTCCTTTGAAACAGTATAGGTTCTTTCGCCTAAACCATCATTTAGGTCATAAACATAAACCAATCGAATCGTATAAATATTGTTCGACAATAAATGGTTGAATGTCTTTTGGTTGAGGTTCTCTAGCGTTTGAACTTTGATGCCATACAAATACAACTCAATGGCTTTGAGCGTGCTGACATGATCCATATCTACGGTCGAATAGTCAAATGAAATACTATCCACTGTACTTTGAGTTGAATGGATTTCACCTTGTGGCATGGCCTTAGGTAACGTTCTAAATGATTTTTGAACGACGATACTTCTCATACCAAGACCATCATTTAAATCGAAACGATAGTCGATGGTGATATAGTATGTATTGTTTGACAAGAGTTGGTAGAATTCACGTTCATTTGCTGCATTGGTATCCACCACTTGTCCTTGAGATAATGTGATGCTGTGGATTGAACCTGCTTGATCTAAATCCTCGATAAATACAGCGTATGCAACCGCATCTTGGGTAATCATACTGATTTCAAAATCCATGGTTGGTTGTCGTTTGGTTGTTGTAAAGTCATGTTTAAAGACAACCGCTTGTGAGCCTTTGCCATCGTTTAAGTCATAACGATAAGTAACTCGAATTTGATAATTCGTGTTTGGTTGTAGTTCGTTGAAGGATCGATAAGACAAATTCGTTAGCTCAGAGACGATCATCTCACCGAGGTATAAACGAATTGAGTCAATTTGACCAACCGCGTTTAAGTCATTCACAAATAAATCGAAGCTAACCGCTGAAGTCGATATGGAGGTTCTTACTATGGTAACTTTTGGCACTGCAGGACTTGTAACCACCACGACATCTTTAGTAATCACTTGGTCGCCTAAACCATCATTCAAGTTATAACGATATTCATAACGAATGATATACTCTGTATTAGAGTTTAATGCCGTAAACACTTTATTGTTAAGATTGCCCACTTGCACTAACTGAACACCTTTGTATAGGTACGCCTGTGTAATCACCAGTGTATTGGTTGTATCTGAAGTAACAAAATTGTAGTTGATGGTTGTATCGGTTGTTTCGGTCAAAAGTGTCACTTCTGGTGTTGGCATCACACCAGTTCTAATAGAATGACTGGATTCGAGGACTTGATTGCCTTGACCATCTAGTAAGTCGTACTGGTAAGATATCACCAATCGATATTCACTATTCGATAATAAAGAAGTGAAAATATCGGTTGTAGTGTTCTTCGTTTCGATTAATTCAGCACCTTTAAATAGTTGAACGCTTGCCAATGCCCCAGCAAGATCTTTGTCTTGAATATCTGTGGTATATTGGATAGCTGATTGATTGCTGTTGTAGCTGACATTGATCGATGGCAGTTGTTTGGTAGTTTTAAAATCGACGGTTTTTGTAATAACCTTAGAACCCAAACCATCATTAAGATCATAACGGTATAAGACCATCAATTGATAGTTTTGATTTGATTTTAATAAGGTAAGCTCTCTTAAGCTTAAATTGGTAAGATTGCGCACAATCGTGCCATTTTCATATAATCGAATCGCATCAATTTGACCAGTCGAATTGATGTCGCTTATGATAATTTCAAATTGAACTGAAATGTGATCAACAAAAATGGTATTAAGAACAAAATCTGGTGTGATTTTGGCTGTGATGAAATCATGATTAATCACTTTAGTTTGAATACCAAGTCCGTCATTTAAATCATACGTATATGTTAAACGTAATGTGTAATTTGTATTGGCTTTAAGCGTATTAAAAACACCAGTTGAAAGGCCGTTTTGGAACGCAATCAAAGTCGATTGTTGGTATATTCTTACAGAATCAATGTCTAGTACATTATCAACATCTAATGAGACTACAACATATTCTAATTGTGTTGAAGAAACCGTATAATCAATACCAACTTCTGGTGCTTGCTTTTCAAATGTTTTGAAGGTATGTTCTTGTACCAGTAATTTCATGCCATTACCATCGAACAGATTGTAAGAGATGGTCGTTCTAATGGTGTAGTTGCGATTAGATAGGAGGTTACCTAGTGCAAATACCCCTGGATTCAATTCTCGAACAAAGTTTTCGCCATCATACAATGCTTGAGATATAGACATTACCGATTGATCAGGATCTATTAATGTTTGTGACCAAGTGTACCCTGTCTGTGTAACACTAAGTGTACTCATCGTAAATGTCGGTAATTGACGTGATAAAGTATTAAAAGTATAAGTTAAAACATCATTTGTATTTAATGCACCAAACGTATAGTGTACATGAATCACATATTCGCTGTTTGCATTCAAATCAATGAATTGTAAGACATCAAAAGCCGTTAAGCTTTCTTTAAGCTGATTATTTTGATAGAGATATACACCTTGAATGGCATATGGTAATTGGTTAATGCCTTCAATATCAAATTGTATGTGGTCATAACCAATCACTTCATCCATGATTGATATCGCTGCTTCAGTTTGAATATATTCACTTGATAGTGTATGGACTGTAGGCCCATTGCCATTCAAAGCATCAAATCCAGCAGCAATGATATATTGGTATTGACGATTTGGCATCAAACCATCAAATTGTACAACTTGGTTGCCTTCGACCAATGGTTTATGTTGAATCAATACGTCATTTTCAAATAAGAAAATTCTCATTGGTGATATTTCCCATTGAATAAGGTCATTCTCATTCTTGGTGTTGATTGCTAATTGAATGCTTTCATGTGTTACAGATTGATTTGTGATATTTGCAGTCGGTAACACTTGGTGTGTTACGCCTAACTTAATGGTTTTTTCACCGGAGAAAATAACATCTTTGATGGTGTTGTTGTCAGCATCATCGATGTATTTAATTTCATCGATTGTGAATGATTGAATGCCAGATTCTTGACCAGCTTTTACTTTTAGGATTAATTTTTCAGAATTAGATCCATCCTGGAATTCATAATTTTGATATACTTGTCCATTGAGAGTAAAGCGCAAAATGACTAGCTTGTCTGGATTATATAAATTCACTGTAAGTAATACTTCTTCACCAGGATTAGCAAAAAAAGCAACATATTCTGTTGGGATAATTTCGATGATGTCGGAGATGTCAGTATTGAGAGCTACCTGAGTACGAGTTCGACTCGTTCTCTCTGGTGTCGATTCAAAACTCATACCTTGATAAATCGGTATCGTTCTCGTAACACTTGTGGTTGTTTTTTCTTGCCAACGAGCAAATATAGTTGTGTTTACGTAAAACTGTGTTTCATCATAAACTCTACTACTGTTGACTGTTTCGCCCATATACCAACCCACAAAATCATATCCATCTCGTGGATTAATTTCTGGTAAATCGATGGTTTGTCCTGTTTGAATGGTTAAACCATCAATCACTTGATCTGTTCCTGTTACGAAACTGATGTTGATGTTTGTTTCACCTTGACCAGGTAGAAATTGGCAGGCAGCCAATACAGTAGATAGAATACCTATCAGTACCAAACCCATGAATCTCTTCAAAGAATGTTGTCTTTTCATAAAAATCCTCCTGAAATATGCATTCCAATAGATAAGACTCGAAAATGTCTTTAATTTTTATACTTTTAATAGAAAAGTTAAAATTTACTAAAGCGCTTTCGTCTATTTGATTATAACAAATACAAATGAAAATTGTAATGTAATTTTAATTACATTTAAAACTTCAAATGTATGATTAATAAAAAGTAATATGACTTTTTCAAAAATCTTATACATCTTTCATTCTTAATTATTTCTTTTTTCATTCTATATGTTTTCAATAATATTGATATGGCTCTGAGAAAAAAACAACCTATTGATTAGGTTGTTTAATAATGTAACTTAAAATCTAAGTTGTGATTCGTATATCAATCAGAAACGATTAAGGGCTCGAGCTTTTCGAATCTTTCGATCATTCTTATTAATGAATGACTTTGATTTCGCCTTTAGAAGGTGCTTTCTACCTTCCACACTTCTGGTGTATATCAGTACATACTTATCCAAGACTTTCGATAAATGATTCTCCAAAATTCTCGCAACCTCCGCATTCGATATCGACGCTGGTGCGTTAAAGCTCACCCGGTGGTTTAATCCAAATAATCCTTTTTGAACGATGATATACCTTGGGTTATCCATTGGTGATAAGACTTCTTTCATCGCGTTCGTGAATACATGTTGATCATGCACATTCGCGTTGGATAACTCAATGAGAGTATTGATTTTAAAATCATCGTATTGTACTCGTACTTTGGATAAACGAGACTCAATGATTTGATGGTCTTTAAAGGTATTTAGAATCGCAACCCCAATCCACTTGATGTAGTTCATCGGAGAAATGTATTTTAGTAGAATAATAGTACTATAAGATAATCCAAATAACACGATTAGATAGATCGAGATGATGATTGCAGCCCTTAAGTCGGGTGCTTGAACATTCACTCTAAACAAGACATTCGCGAATATGAATAATATACCTAACAAGACTTCTCTTGCATAATGGTAAAAGGATGCACTGCGTGGTAGGGTTGTTTTTTCAACTTCAACCCGTTCGAAAATGCCATAATCATCGTATTGTTCAATCGTACTTTGCCACGCAGTTCTCACCGAATCGCGGTCCTTAGATAATTGAATCATCTCTTGATTGATGTGGTCAAATTTCTTTGGATGAAATGGGGGTTTGATGATGTCGATACGTTCGATACCACTTTCAATGGTTGAGCTATGATAGGCTGGACCCATGAAACAGTCAAACCTTTTTTTGAGTGTTTCATAATCGGCTGAATGGATGATGTTTTTGTGTATACCAATATCATAGGAAGCCAGGTATTCTTGTTCAATGTCACCATCTTTACCATTGGGTTCAATCGAGACCAAATGCCATATATTGGATACTTTATTGGGTTGTTTAGGATCGATGCGAATGGCTCTACCTCGCATCTGATTGGATAGCATAAATGAACCTACATAAGAGGCGAGAATGAGGCTATTGACGGCTGGTGAATCCCAGCCTTCACCTAGTAAGGAAGCTGTCCCAATGATGATTTCAATGTCACCCGATTCAAACAGCGCTGTGATTAGTTTAACCTTGTGTTTGTTAGATCCTGTAAATGTTACCGTCATGAATTCTGTGGAAATCGGTGCTGTTGAATACGTGGAAGAATCCCAATCCAGATGATTGGCAATCACCGATAAAACAGACATTGGTAGAATGACCAGACTCCCTGATAATAAAGCGATTTTAGGGTGTTTAGGTAGAACCCGTCTTACCGCTTCAAATAAGGTCGTGGTTCCAATCGTGGATAAAGGTTCATCCGTATGGATTAAATTCAGTTGATCCTTTTTGATGAAGTCAGTTAAAATGACCATGCGTAAGGCATCGCCTAACGCTTGGTATTCTTCTTTAACAATGGTCTGAATCGAGTTTAGCTTGGCGGATGACCCGATAATGGTCTTAATGATTTTCGCATTATAATATAAACTCAATTGATTTCTTTCAATCAGGTTGTGTTTGGAAAAGTATTGTTTTATGTATTGAACATTGGGTACGGTATCTTGGTGTGTTAAAACAAAAGACAAGCTTTGTTCCAAGCGTTCGATGGTGATTTTCGGTAAGTGTTTTTGATCAGTGATGTCTTTGATTAATTTGGTTGGTACTTGAACTGAAATATCATCTAAAAGCATTAAGAATGAGATGAATGTATCTGGGTTATCCAAGATGCGTTCTATATCGTTTGAGTAGATTTGATAGATGTCTTTGAGCGCTTGAATATACTGTGGGTCTTGTTTTAAGTTTTGATAAACCGCCATCGCTTGTCTTCTATAATCTAAAATGAGTTCTGATTCTGCGTCACTCGGATAATTGAAATAAATATAGTCTTGATGCGGGGCGAGGGTGTTTTGATGAACCAGTTCCGGGATGAAGATTTCTTCATCGATGTCTCCACAAAGTTCAATGTACTTATCCCATTCTGATGAACTAGAATCGTAAGGTGGTGTCGCCGTTAAGGCGATGATTTTAATATCATTTCCTAATGCCTTAATGAAGTTCGTGAGGGATTTGTGCCATTCACTTCTTAAGTGGTGTGCTTCATCCAAACAAATCGTTTTGATGCCAAAGGCTTGGCACTGTTTGATTAAGTCGAACTGAGAAAAATCGATTTGTTCGGTTTCGGATTCAACTTCATCGCTTTCTTCAAGTACCATCCGGTTCATCGCAGCGTGTAATGCTTGATACGTGATTGAAGTGATGGGTTTTAAATCAAACACATTGGCAGATACATAAAAAGATTCTAAGGATGTATCGTTTAAGAAGTTCTTAACAAAACGCTCCATCCATTGGTGTTTGATGGTGATTGATGGTGAAAGAATCAACGTGGGTTGATTGAGTCTGGTGATCAGTTCTAATCCTAAGATGGTTTTACCTGACCCCGGTGCAGCAACGATATGTATCTTCCCATCATCGAGATAATTGGATGCTTGGTCTAATACCCGTTGTTGATACGTTCTAAATGTGCCTTGAAACGGAAATTGGTTTAGGTTCATACAAAATCTCCAATCGATTTGTTTACTTTAATTATAACTTATTATTAGAAGTAAGGATGATTTATTTTTTTGATATGAATTCTCATTTTTTTGTATTTTAAACGTGTTTATGAGACTTTTTTTATCAAATTTATAAGTCCAGAACCTAATATAAAAAATTCAAATATGTTTTTTCAGATATTTCTAGAATAATCCCATTTTAAACCCGCATTTTTGAGATTTTTTAGAAAATTTTACTAAGACGAAAAAACGCATCCGTTTTGGGATGCGTTGGGTGTAATTTTACTTTTTGACCAATCGATCAAATATCTTCTTTTCTCTGACGTTATATATCTTGAAGAACCATGGTGCTAGCATATAACCGTACTTGAAGATAAAGGAAGGATGAATGTGTTTCTTCCCTTTTTGAATACCTTGAATGATCTTTTTAGCCACATGTTCAGGGGTTTGAACTGGCCAAGGTAGATGTTCTTGTTTGGCACGTTCGAAGAATTTTGTACGGGTCGCGACTGGATATACAGCTTGAAGAATTTGACCTTTTTCCATTTCAAAGCGATACCCATCTAGAAAGCCTCTAAGGGCTGCTTTTGTGGATGAATATAAAGCGTAACCGGGGAGTGAAACAAAGGCTGTCGCGGATAGTGTAGAGACGAAATTGAAGGGTTGATCTTTCTTCAAAGCTTTTAATTTGGTCGCTGCGTGCATGGTTTGATATAGATTGAGTGCGAATAGGTCATTCACGTGTTTTTCATCGTAGGTTTGAAGGCGTTCATAATAGGTGAATCCAGCATTAGAAATGAAAATATCAATATCCCCTAGTTTTTCTAAGGCGAAATCAAATAATTGGTCGATTGCTTCGGTCTTAGATAAATCTAAATCGATTTTATACAAATTGCCTTCGATGTCGGTTTTCGACATCGAGCGAGACGCTGCGACGACTGTCGCGTTTTCTTTTAATAATAGTTTGAGTGTTTCTAGTCCAATCCCTGAGGAAGCCCCAGTAATAACGACTTTTTTGCCAGACAGTTTCATCATTTCAGCCCTTTCTTGATTTGATTTTGTTGTTCATCATAGTGATAGTGATGTTGAAGCAGGATGGCTTCTAAATCTGTTAAATGAACATCTAAATCTTCACATAAGTCATAGAGTGAAGCGTAATCATTGCGTAGTTTGGTATTAAGGATACTGATTAATAATTCTGGTGCCATCGATAGATTCATAGGTTACCTCCATATGTATCAATTCAAGGATATTATACATAAAACATCATTATTTCACACGATAAATACACCATTATTTAAAAACGATGCGCTATTATTGGAGTGCACGGTTTTAAGCATCATTGTTTTTGCTTATATGAGGTCTGGCCTAGACAATTAATTTGCAATATTTTGCGTGTTATTGCCTATATACGTGCTTATATCGCATTTTATTGCATATTAAAAAGAAAAAAAGGATGAAAGTGAGTTAAGGGATTTCATCCTTTTTTTGCTTAAATCTGGGGGTAAAAAATTCAAATATGGATTAAACGTTTTTTAGTATGATGGCTGTGCCCATCCCGCCGCCGATGCATAGAGATGCTAGACCATGTTGGCTTTGTCTTTTCTTCATTTCATGAATCAAAGTCGGCTCAGTGATTTTTTGAATGTCTTCTACGGTAATACCTTCGGCTATTTCTTTTAATAAAAGGCCTTGTGGGGTGACTTCCATCACACCGTATTCAGTGACAATCAGGTTTACTTCTGTGAACTACCCACCACTTAACTAAAAGTGGGGGCTTCCTATCCATAAAAGCGTACCCGCCAGTGACTCAATAGGCTATCCCCGTAGTCCCTACGGTTCTTATGTGTCTTATTACTGGAAAGCTAATTTGTACTGTCTTAATCCCTCTTGATTGATATTGATCGCTGCGTTGTGATCTCTATCTAAGTGTAGTTCACATTGCTTACACTCAAATACTCGATTATTGAGTTTGAGTTCACTATGAATCTCACCACAGGTACTACAGGTCTTTGAGGATGGATACCACTGATCCATCACCATCAAAGTCTTACCTTGTGATTCTAGCTTATACTTTAAGAATGAAACAAATCTAGTCCATCCAAACCTCGAAATCTGTTTGGCGTAATAAGGATTCGTCTGAGACATCTCTATGAGATTTAATCTTTCTACACTCACCAAATCGTAACGCTTGGTTATCGCGTTAGATAGTTTATGTAAAAAGTCATCTCTTTTATGTCTGATTCGTTCATGTAATAAAGCGATCTCTAATACTTTTTTATGATAGTTACTTGAACCTTTGATTCTTCTAGATAAACTCCTTTGAAGAATACTTAGTTTGATAAAGTCTGTTTGAATATCGGTTGGGTAATCTAGTTTGAATCCTTGATGATCCACATAAAAATGATTCATCGAGAAATCTAGACCAATCGATGTTTTGATTTCTTGTCTCTTAATCTCTTTCTGGTATTCATAAAGTATCGAGACATAGTACTTACCTGTACTACTCTTAGAAACAGTTACGTTCTTCAAAGTCATATCACTAGGTATGGCTCTGTGTTGTTTGATTTTCACTTCACCGAGTTTAGGTAGTTTGATATAACCCTTTAATAGAACGATGTTATTGTTAACAAGGTTGGTTGTATACCCGTAGTCTTGTTTCTTAGAATGAAATTTAGGAAAGTCTTGTTTATGATTGAAGAATTGTTTAAAAGCTTTTTCTAGATTGAGTTGCGTATTGGCTAGAGATAATGAGTCGATGACTTTTAGAAATGGATAAGTATCTTTATACTGTGCAGGACGATTGTATAACATGGTTTTATCAAGTTCATACTGTTTTTGTTTATCTTCTAACATCTTATTCCAGAGAAAGCGATTATGGCCAAGGGTCATATGAATCAAAGTCTGTTGAGTTTGAGTTGGATAGATTCTAAACTTAAAGGCTTTGTTCATCAGAGATACCCCCATTTCATAGTATTTATGTATAGTGATTATTCAACTATATTATAACATTATTTATGGGTGTTTGTATACTAAAGAGTGAAAACAAATCAATTCATCCCACTACCTAAAGTGGGTGTGGACGTCTTGATTGTGTTTTTAAAGGCATAAATGGTATTTTCAGGATAAAGTGCTTTGGCACCACCGTGGGGGATGATCCAAGGTTTTGAAGTTTCATTGATCCACGCATTCGTCTTTGAATATGACAATGCCCATGGGCTGAATTCCAGCGCTGCTAGAAACCCTACAATGACCAATAATACAATAAAAATTCGCTTAAGGTGTTTTAACCATTTCATAGCAATTTCTCCCTGATGATGGATTTAATCGGTTCAAATGTTTTACGGTGAATCGGACAGATGCCATAAGTTTCGATGGCTTCGATATGTGCTTTGGTCGGATAACCCATGTGTTTTTTAAAGCCATACATGGGAAATAACTTATCCATCTCAATCATGTATTCATCTCTAGTCACTTTCGCAACGATACTTGCCGCAGCGATACTGGCTGATAATTGATCACCCTTGATGATGGATTCGGTTGGGATGCCCAATTCTTCTTCTAACATCATCGCATCCGCGAGGATATATTCGGGTTTGATTTTTAATGCTTTGATGGCTGAAATCATGGCTTCCTTGGCTGCCCTGTAAATATTGATTTGATCAATTTCCTGAGGTGAAACGATGCCGATGCCGACAGCCAATGCTTCTTTTTTAATGGTTTCGATGAGAGCACGACGTTTTTTATCGGTGAGTTTTTTGGAATCATCGACACCTTCGATTTTCGCACCTTTACGCAATATTACCGCAGCAGCAACCACTGGACCAGCCAAGGGTCCCCGACCAGCTTCATCGGTTCCCGCAATAAACGTAACACCTTTTTCATAAAGTGCTTCTTCATATTCATACAGATTCAAATCGGTCAAAGGTAATCCCTCCAAACGCACCATCACGAATATCTTTGAGGATAATATCATAAACCAAATCAAAGTTGACTTGATTGCCTTTCATTAAAGTACCTCGTTTGCGACCAATCATCTCAAACGTTTGTGCAATATCGGATAAATCTGTGAGATCGTATCTCGCTTTATAGGCTTCAGGATAATAGGCACTTAAGAATCTATGGGCATATACAGCCACTTCTTCATTGGGTAAAATGGCGTCTTTAATCGCGCCACTGAGGGCTAGATGATAACCTACTTTCGGGTCATCAAATTTAGGCCATAATACCCCTGGGGTATCTAATAGTTCAAAATCTTCAGAAATCTTAATCCATTGTTGAGCTTTGGTTATACCCGGTGTATTACCGGTCTTAGCTGCCTTTTTCTTCGATAATGTATTGATCAATGTCGATTTACCTACGTTGGGTATACCGATAATCATGGTACGAATGGCCCTCGGTAAAATCCCACGACGACGGTCTTTCGCAATCTTTTCTTCCAGTATTTCTAAGGTTGCTTCTTTAATTTTATTGATATTTAACCCAGTAATCGCGTCGATTTTTAATCCTTTTAAACCTTGATTGGCGTAATAAGATAACCATTTATTCAGTTCTTTTTGGTCTGCCATGCTCGATTTTGTATATAAAATCAATGCTGGTTTATTCTCGATGATTTCTTGAATGCGTGGATTCATGGATGATTCTGGTAAACGTGAATCCAATAATACGAAAACAATATCCACCAAGGTTAATGACTCTTTAATCTCTCTTAAGGCTTTGGACATGTGTCCAGGAAACCATTGTACCTGTTTCATTCAATGACCCCCACTTTCGGATAAAATCGGAATATGACTTTGGCTTTAATGTCCTGTTCACGGATAAAACCAATATTTCTTGAATCGTGGGAATTAGCCACATTGTCACCTAACACAAAGTAAAACCCATCCATGATTTTACCTTCCGGCAAAAATTCGATCCAATCTTTGACACTATCCACTTGGCTTAAAGGTAAATCTTGGACAACGATGCCATTGATCAACAACTGATTGGATGCATTCACAGCGATGGTATCACCTGGTAATCCAACCACGCGTTTAACATAGTGAGATTCATCGATGCCATAATAGTCACCATCGATGAAGATGACCACCACGTCGTTTCTTTTTGGTGTGTAATCAAATTGATACACTATCAAGCGGTCATGCTGTTGTAAGGTTGGGTTCATCGAACTTTGAAACACTTCTGCCGTAAACACATAAAATGTGATGATGTGTAAAACGATGAGTAAACTGATGGTCAAAAACTGAACCGTATCTAGCCATTTGAATAATTTGAATAGTTTAGCCAATGGGGTGATTGTTGTTCGATTGAGGTACACAAGTCCTAGGGTTGAGATGACCACAAAAAACCCGCTAAAAATAATCAGTAGGTATTTTTGCGTGCTGCCTGTAAATGTTTGGTAATCTCTGATGGTATAGACCAACGCGACACCAAATATAAGCAAAGCGACGACGTTCAAGGTCGCCACTTTTACAATGATTTTTTTGGTTAAAGTTTGGGATGCTTCTGCTGAATCCTCTTGATTTGATACAAGAAGTGCGATGTCTTTTAAGGTCATAACATATTTTCCAATTCTGCCATCGTCACTAAGACTTGACGAGCTTTCGTGCCTTCATTTTTAGAGACAATGCCTTGTTCTTCTAAGAGTTCGACAATGCGTTGGGCACGGTTAAAACCAATGCCAAATTCTTTTTGAATGGCATTGATGGAGGCGTTGCTTTCGCGTACGACAAATTGAGCGACAGGATACATCAAATCATCTGAGGCAGCGGATTCCTTCTTAATGGTAAATGTTCTCAAGGAATCGTGATCGAATAAGAAATTCGGTGGCATTTGATCACGAATAAAATCGGTAATACGTTCAATTTCACTGTCCTTCAAAAATGCACCTTGGAGACGGATTGGACGTTCGGTTTCTTTGAATAACATGTCCCCTTTACCCAATAACGATTCTGCACCAGCCCCATCCAAGATGGTTGTAGAGTCCACATAAGAAGCGACTCTAAAGGCGATACGTGATGGGATGTTGGCTTTGATGGTACCTTTGACGACATCGGTCGTTGGACGTTGTGTCGCAACCAATAAGTGGATACCAGCCGCTCTTGCTTTTTGGGTAATGCGTTGGATGGCTTCTTCAACATCGTTCGCAGAAACCATCATGAGGTCTGCCAATTCATCGATGACGATGACGATATATGGCATTTTTTCTAATGTAGGATCTTCCTTGG
>DJWH01000042.1:32831-35154 GCA_002441525.1 Acholeplasmataceae bacterium UBA6235
ATGACCGGTGTTATTAAGTGAGGTAAATCATTGTACATCGATAATTCAACCATTTTAGGGTCGATCAAGATGAATTTTAAGTCATCTGGGTGATTCTTCATCAATAACGACACAATGATGGTGTTCACACAAACAGATTTACCGGAGTTGGTTGCACCTGCAATCAAACAGTGCGGCATTTTCGCGATGTCTGCGTAAATGTTTTTACCATCGATATCGACGCCTAGCGCGACTTTTAATGGGTGACTTTGGTCATCCATGAAGTCAGGATGATCGACCACATTCCCATAAGCAACGATTTCAGGGATCGCATTTGGAATTTCCAAACCCACATAAGCTTTACCTGGAATCGGTGCTTCAATTCTTAACGATTTCGCCGCTAAATTCATCATCAAGTTATCTTTGATGCGGTTGACTTCTTTGACATTCACGCCTGGTTCTAATTCGATTTCATGGCGTGTAACGGTTGGCCCTTTGGTGATGTTGTGCACATGACCCGGAACTGAAAATTGTAATAGCGTTTCATTAACGGTCGTTTCTTGTGCCACCAACCAAGCCGGTCTCGCATCTTGGTCACGATGGACTTTTGAAAACATATCTACCGTAGGGAACTTATAAGGTCTATTCGGTCGAACAAAACTTGGTTTTGGTGCCTCTTCCATAGGTACCTGTATTGTTTTTTCCACTTTTTCAGGGGTTTTAACCGGTCTTTCATAGCTATAGTCTGGATTAACAATCGGACTATCTGCGACTTTAGGGTTAAAACGATCGAATAGCACATCGGTCTTTTTCACCACATCCACTGTTTGAGGTTGTGGTTTTGTTTCCATATAGTCAAAGTCACTAGAAACCACACGATCTTCAATGATGGTTTTTTGTGGGGTAGGATTTGTAAATGTTGGGACTTCTTTTGCTTTTTGAATGAAGGGTACTTCAAGTTCAACGGTCTTCTTACGTTGGTCTTCATATTTACGTTCGGTATTGATCACAGCGTCTTGACCAAAAATATTTCTACGGTCTTGATTGCTTAAAATGGTCGACTTAAACTCTGCATATTCGGATAAGTCTGTCATTGGTTTTGTTCTAAAAGCATCATAACGTTTTTTCACATCACCTGTATTTCGAATCACAAATGGTGCGACCGTTTCATCTTTAACAGACAATCCAAAAATCGGAGAAATGAATTCAGAGGATTTGAACTTTTTTTGGCCTTGTTGTTTTAAGCCTTCAATTTTGACGAATTGATGAATTTTGAACCCTTGAAAGTCTTTCTTAACGAATTCTGTATAGGGTTTACGGTTGAACAAGCTCATCTTCTATGTCCTCCTTCTCTGTATCTGTTTGAATGGACTCATAGAGACCATCGACACCAGTATCAATGACTTTTTCAACTTCAAAGACATTTTTACTGTAAATTTTATAGGTTTCTTCGCCGACAATCCCAATGATTGCCAGACAAATTTTAACAATGATGGTTTGGGTTAATTTGTCCACAGTGACTTTTTTAATCCAGTATGCCGGGTTTGCGATATTGATGGCTGAAAAAATATCGCCAATGCGTTTTCTTACTTTGAACTTCTTTTCGACTTTCATCACAGCCGAATCATCGACTTTTTCCTTCACTTCATACAAAGACATTAAAGATGCGAGGGTTTTACCTCTAAAAATTTTTAATAGTTTCGCATCAAATAGTCGATCCACACGGTCTGTGATATAATGCCCCAACAATAGGGTTTCTTGAATGGTGAGTTCAAGCAGTGGGTATTTAGAGGATGGGTAGAATTTGGTAGCGATGTCTTTTGACAATTCTAAAGCGATTGAACGTAGATGGTTGACCAAGCCAGCATCATCACGATCTTTCTTATTTTTAAACTGTTCTTGTGCATCTTTAATCAAAATTTTGATTTCTTCCGCATCAATATCCGGTTCAATGGCCTTCTTATAAAAGTTCTTGTTTCGCATGGTTTGTAAAATGGTGTAGAAATAAACTAACAAGAGGAAGAGAAATCCAAACATGACACCAGCGAAAAAAATACCGAGATAACCCAGTTCTAGTCTAAATGAAAAGAATTGTTGCCAGTCCATTTTCTCACATCCTTACTGGTTTAATTATACCTTAACCGCTATAAAAGATAAAGAATTATCTTTTGGAGGTCTGTTTTTTAAGACTAGGTTTTTAACCCTAAATGTGCGATAATATAAACGGTGATGAAATGAAACAATTAATGATTGTCTGCGATTTGGATGGCACGCTATTGAATGCCAGTTCTGAACTATCAGACACAACTACAAACTACTTAAAACAACGTGCTAAAGAAGGCCA
>DJWH01000084.1 GCA_002441525.1 Acholeplasmataceae bacterium UBA6235
CAATGATCTGTGTAGCGAATTGCGCACCAATGCTTGCCATGATCATCAAACCATAACCGATGACGGTTTCAGTACCGATTTTTTTAAGTGGTTGTTTGAAATAATCGAAATCGACCTTGAGTGCACTCCAGGTAAGTGGGATAACGCCAATTGCGAGTACAATATAAATTGCGAAGTTGAGGATAGAAGAAGCGCTGTCTGTAAGTTCGGTAAATGCTTGAGGTGTTTTGACACGTTCCGTATTGACCAAAGCACCCACACCGATTTGATTTAAGAATGGTTGATAGTCTTCAAATAAGTAGAGTTCAACATAGACAGAAGGGCGAACATTGCTCCACTTCATGTCTTCTACCAAATAGAATGATTGGATCATTTCTAATGTATAAGCGTCTCTTAAATAAGGGTTAGCGCGATTGGCAAAGATGACATAAGGACCTTCATAAATCGCGATGAGGTTCGGATATTCGGCTGAATATGCTTCAAAATAACTGAATTCAGCGTAACCAACGCCATTCGGGTCTTGACTCACATTATAAAACATGGATTCAATGGTGGTGTAATCTGTGGTAAAACGGTCATCACTATAAAAAAAGAGGACAGCGACGCCAGCTACAATCAACATGATGATGAAATAAACAACCACACTGAAAATCGCACGATTGAGTGAGAACAAAGGTCTCGGTTTAGGTGCTTCAGGTTTTGATTCAAATAAGTCTTCGAAATCTAAGATTTCATTTGAGTTTTCTTGTGACATAAGATATTTAATCCTTTCGATAAATAACATTCATATTCATTATACAACAAGGATGCGACTTTGTTTTGAAAAAAATGATAAGATGTGATAATATGTTATCGGATGTGATAAAACATGAAAAAAACATATTTGGTCATTGGGATGGATACCTTTGGCATAGCATTATGTGACGAATTAACTCAACTAGGCGCGGATGTCATCGCCTTAGATAAAAAAGAAGAAGCCATCAATCGTGTGACAGGTATTGTTGAGAACGCGGTTATTGGTGATTCTACAGACATCAACGTTTTGAGAGAAATCGGTGCACAACACGCTGACCATGTCATCGTTTCGATTCCTGGAAACGTAGAAAATAGCATTTTAACTACCATGATTCTATCGGACATGAAAGTCCCTAAAATTACCGTTAAAGTCGATAATGATTACCACGCAAAAGTGGCTGAAAAAGTCGGTGCAACCGAAGTAGTTTCCTCTGAAAAATCCGCTGGTCGTCGTCTCGCTAGACGTTTACTTTCGGATAATGTACTGGACTATTATAATATTACCGACGATTATGGCGTTTATGAAATATTCATTGGCGAAGACTTTAAGACAACCAAAATTGTCGACTTGGACATTCGTAATCGTTTTGATGTCAACATTCTCTTAATTAAAAGAGGTAAAAATGTCATTTTACCAAAAGCCGACAGCGAACTACGCAGTAAGGACATTGTCATCGTCTTAGGTAAACACGACCGCATTTCAAAATTCCAAAGCATTTTACATTAAAATCAGTGTCGACTGATTTTTTTGTTCTTCAAATTTATCTATCCCTACCTATCCCTCTTTGGGCGTAGTTATGTTATAATACAAGAAAAAGGAGACCGCCATGAAATTGTTGGTTGCGACTCAAAATAAGCATAAAAAACAAGAAATTGAAGCCGTTTTAAAAAAGACATTCGAAGTCGTTTCGCTCGCTGATCTATCAGATGATGAAGTGATCGATGAAACAGGTGATACCTTCTTCGGAAACGCCTTATTGAAAGCCAAGCATTACGCTAAGAAACACAACATGCTCACCTTAGCGGATGACTCTGGACTGTCCATTGATTACCTAAATGGTGCACCTGGTATTTATAGTGCAAGGTACTCAGGCGGTTCGGATCTCGATAATTTAAACTTGGTCTTAAAAGAAATGGCTCAGACAACCAATCGAGATGCCCATTTCACATGTGTGCTCGTCTTATATGATCCTAGAACAAATGTATATCAAACCTATCAAGGCAAGATTTATGGCTTCATCACCCACGAATCCAAAGGCAACAATGGATTTGGTTATGACCCGATATTCTATGTCCCTGAATTAAAACAAACCTTAGCTGAATTATCACCCACCCATAAGAATCAAATATCCCATCGTGCGATTGCATTACAAGCGCTAAAGGAGGCGTTCCGATGAAAGTGTTGATTACCTCAGATACCCATGGCAGATACGATCGTTTACGTGCCATCAGTTTGAAACACCCAGATAAAGATTATCACCTCGATGCTGGGGATTTGGTATTGTCACAAGCAGAACTAGAATCCCTTCATTTAACTGCGGTTAAAGGCAATGGGGATTTGTATTTAGACTTACCACTTCAACAAATCGTCATCGTCGACCATAAGAAATTCTTATTGGTTCATGGTCATATTCAAGAGGTTAAATACGGATTAGATAAGCTCATCAAACTCGCTGAATACATCCAAGTGGATTACGTTATTTATGGTCATACCCATGAACGTAAATTACTAGAATACCACGGGATTACTTATATCAACCCAGGGGCAGTCTCTGGTATTACCCCGTCTTATGCTATTTATCAAGATGGTAAAATTACTTTCCATCAAGGAGTATAATCACCCATGGAACAAGACATCATATCACTGGCTCAAGCCATCCTCAAAACAGACGTGAAAGTCATTGAACGTTTGATGGGCGGCATGAGCAATTATACTTATATCATCGAAGCCAATGGTAAAAAATACACGTTTAGAAAACCCGGTGAAAAAGCTGAAAACTTTGTCTCAAGACAGATTGAGTTAAAGAATATTCGCTTGGTTGAACCACTCGGCATTACCAATCATATGGTATATCTCGATTTAGACTCGGGTATCAAAATTTGTGAATATGTTGAGGGGAAGGTTTTATCGACCTTAGACCGTAAAGCGTATCTTAAACAAGTTTCAGATACCCTTAAAGTCATTCATCAATCGGGATTAAAAGCGGAAAACGACTATAACCATGTTCAACGTTTAACCGATTATGAAGCCATCAATCATACCATCTCAGACCGTTATTTAGCCTTAAAGAAAACATGGTTAAATTGGTTTGAACAATACAAAGGATTGCCAATGGTGTTATGTCATGGCGATGCTCAACCATCAAATTTCGTCATCACAGCTGACAACAAAGCCATGGTCGTCGATTTTGAGTTTACAGGTAACAATGACCCATATTATGACATTGCACAATTTGGAAACATCGACTTTACCGATGCCTTGGCATTGCTTGATGAATATTGTAACCACCAAGCAACCTCAGCAGACAAAAAACGGATGATATTCTACCGTATGTTCTTAACCTTACAATGGCATCAGGTCGCAACCTTTAAGCACGAGATTGGACTATCAGAAAAACTCCACATCCCGTTTGATAAAGTGGCGATTGCCTATTTAGATAAAGCCCAAGCCCTCAAACAAATGTACGAAGAGGTGTAATTTATGACACTCGATGCGTTGCTCAAATTACCCAAAAGCCACGAAACGATTCAAGCCATTGAATCGTTTTTAAGCGTGACCTCAAATGAACAACAAATCGCTCACGCAAAACTGTTTTACGCATCGATTTTGTTTGAACTCCATCAACATGAAACCTCAATTCAAGTTTTATTTGAGATGTTGGATTCATTGAAAAACAAAACGGATGACCCGTTGTATATAGACGCCCTCAGTTTATGGATTAACAATGACCTCGCCTTAAATGATTTTACATCGGCTAAAGAACACATCGAACAAAAACGACGTGCACTACCGATTTTGAAACAATATTTATATTACATAGATTTGATTGAATGGGCAAAAGCACAAGATGAACCCTTTGAACATTATATCGATAAAGCACTAGAAGATGCACTACCTGAGGCGATCCGTCAAAAATTTCAATTGATTAAACTAGACCGTTATGTTGAAACTGGTGCGTTTGATTTAGCGATGGATACGATCCGTCAATTAAGAAATCGCTTATTATCGCCAGAAGTATCACAAACCATCCGCTTCATTGAACTCGATATTTTGTTAGAATCCAAACACTATGATGCGATCCTAAATATCACACAGTCAGGGGAATATCCACTGTTTGAATATTATCATTTATCGGCATTGATTGGACTAAAAAAGTACCATCAAGCATCCATCTATGAAGTTGAGCACGAAAAAACATTTGAGTCGCTACCAATCGATGTTCAAAAGAAGATTTATTTGAAATTGGTCGAACTCTATGAGATTCAAAAAGATACGTTATCAATGGATAACTATCAGAAGAAACTCAAACAATTGAAAAAACAGGAAGTCAGTTCACCTAAAGTCGTTGAACCAAAACCTGCCACAGTAACACCGATTCAAACCGAAGTTATCATTGAAAAGAAAGTCATTCCTGTGGTTGAAAAGCGCTTGATTGAACGCTCGAAAGATTTTGAAGCGATTCATCGATTGTTGATTTCGGGATTATCGTTAAAACCTGAATTGGATACCCGTGAGAAAATGCGTCTTTTGTTGGCTGAAGGGCTATCAAACTTACCATTTTCAACCGCTTTAATCTACCATCAAGATTCACTGAAACAATATAAAAAAGAACGACTATACGACAAGTCCATTGAAAAAGAGGATTTGTTTAAGAGTGTCTTATACATCGCTTATCAAAAACAAGAAGACATCATCGAAGAAACCGACATCATTCGTTGGAACCATGATTTACTGACCAAAGCACCTTACGATACCAATCAGGTTAAACGGGTCTATTGTTATCCTCTCGAAGGTGGCGCGATTGCTTATTATCAAATCGATGATGCTAATGCGCTATTTTATGACGATTATTTAAAACTCCTATCTACCCTATTAGAAAAATTACTGTTGACAGCCAACCAATCGGATAAAACAGCTGCCAAGCTCGATTTGTTTGAAGCCATTGTCAATAGCAATCTCTTTGCGATTAAACTAGAAACCGAAGAAGGCATCACATTAAACCCTCTAGCAACCCAATGGTTTGGTTTAGATACACATACCACCTTAAGTGCTTTTTTAACCCAAATGAAGGGTGAAGACCAAATCAAGTATCAACAATTCAAACAAAACCTGTCTAAAACGAATAACGCTCAGACCATCCTATATACGTATCATGATCGAATCATCGAGGAAACCGCCCTATGGATTCATTCTAAAGGCAATGCCATCTTATTATCGGAATGCCATGACATCACGAATCGGGTATTTGAGAAAAATGAGCTAGAAAGCCAAGCCCGTATCGATGGACTTTCCTCAGAACTGAATGCCTACGCCTTTCATATAGATAGTGCGATGTGGTTCAATCAAAAAGCCACGTTTGTTTTGATTCAATTGAGCGGTCTTGACGCCATTGAATCGCTGTATGGTAAACCGAAAGTAGATGAATTCTTCAACGAATTTATCCAGATTACGAAAGGCTTATTGGAGGGGTCAACCCTGTATGTATTTGACCGTCAACAAACCATGTTGGTGTTGCCTTATAATGACGTAAGAACGGTAGAAAAAAACCTCAATCATTATTTTAAAATGTTGAAAGATACCCCGTCGAAAGTATTATCAAAACAACCATTCTTAGCTTACGCTGGGGTCATTCGATACCCCGTCAATACGACTGAAACCAAACTCGACAAGTTCTTAAGATTCATCCATCTCGCTTTGGAAAAAGCCAAACGAAGATTCGCTATCACCCCTTTCCAATATTTTGATTTCCAAGACTATCAAGAAGAACAATTCGAAGTCTCTGTCATCGAACAAATGGATGAGGCCATTACCCACGAACAACTGAAATTATCCTATACCCCAATCATTCACCTTTTAACCAATAAAGTCTTTTTATACCAAGTGAATCCATACATGGATGCACTGTCGGTCGATGCCAATTACTACTATTTGATTGCGAAAAAACGCCTGCAAATCGACCGTTTGGATAAATATGTCTTAAAGAGCGCTTTTAAGTATTTGAACCAGTTATCCAAATCCACCGATAAATATATCCGTATTTCCATCGCGATTGATGAAGATACCTTTAGATTAAAAGACTTTAATGCCTATGTGATCGGGTTATTTAAACAATACGATTTACCTTATTCGGTCATCGAGCTGGCCATCAAATCGACAGGTTTATCGCCAGTAGAGTTGATGAAAACCAAAGAACTCGCTGACTTGGGCATTCATATTGGCGTATCTGAATGGGTTCACGCAACCACGCCATCGGTACATTTCATTCATCGAAAAGAACCGATGAAACTCGATCAAATACGAACCTTTGATTTCATTCTGAGCTTTAAGGATTTCCTTCATAACCACCAAATGGGATTGATTTTTGAACATTTAGACGATGCAGATAAACGAAAACTCAAAGACTACGCACCGATTTATGTGAAAGAACAAAAACTCAGTTATACCGAAGAAAAACTCACTGCGCTCATAGAGGGGGTTAAGTAATGGTTGTTCAAGACACTTTAGATAAAATCGAATCGATGGTTTTGAATGGCGATCAAAATCAAGTTCATTTCAAAATCAAGTCCTGTATTCAAGTGCTACGTCAAGGGGAAGGCATCATCGAATCCTTCTTGAAACAAGAAAAAGTGATGGATAAATCTGATGTCTTATTACATATTTTTGGGTTGCTTCAAAATCTATTTGTTTCGATCGATGCGTTATACGATTTAACCAAGTTAACGATGAGTAATAAATATTCTGTCAACGTGAACCAAAACAAGAACTTACGTGAATTAAAATACATACGAAATGATATTGTTGGACACCCAACGCATCGAACTTATTCCACAGGAGGGGTTGGTTTTTCGCTGTTTTCAGTACCAGAAACCTCGATGTCTGTCATCACCTATGAAACCCACTTTTTTAAACAAAAACAGCACGAGACATTTAAACACCACATTCAAACGGCTGAGCTGATTGAAGACTACCATCTAGAATCTCGAAATATCATTCAAGAAATCAGCACACACCTACAAAAACAAACCTTTAAACCAGAGCTTTCTATACTCACGAAACAGTTTTTCGATGGCATACAACTTGAATCCTTTGACCGCCATTTACTCGACAAAATTACGGAAAGTTTTCAAATGAATCGTGACATTTCTAAAGAGTCTCATAACCGTTTGTTGTGGCGTATAGAGTTGTTGAATGTCTTGGAAAAATGGCGTGAAACCGATCATGAAAAACAAACTTTCATTCAATATATGAAAGAAGAACAAGCCTACAAAATCTATGAGATGTCCTCTGATCTAGAAGGCATTGAACCACAATATGTCAAAATCATTCACCCAGAGTTATTGGTTAGCTTCTTTCGATTTATCAAAGACGATGAACACCGTGAGAAGTATGTGAAATACTTAAAGACTTACGATCACCCTTACCATCAAGCCGATATCGATGAGTTATTGGGGGATGCGAAAAACAACCTACGCGTCAGCAAACTCTTGACTTGGCTCGAGCGTCAAACCTCAGAACACCGTGTGTTTTTGATTGGTAGTGCGTTAGAAAAATACAAAAACATGTCATCCAACTAAAATCTATAAGACCCGATAAAACCTTGAAAATTCATGGTAAAAATGTCGGGTCTTTATTTTTATATAAGCAAATAATAAACTGATTAATTCTATAAAGGATTGAATATGGTATAATTGATTTATAAAGTGAACTACCCACCACTTAAATAGAAGTGGGGGCTTCCTATCCA
>DJWH01000074.1 GCA_002441525.1 Acholeplasmataceae bacterium UBA6235
GACTTCTTGAAGCACGCATTAATGAAAGTAGAAACTGATGTTGATTTGAATTCAAATAGAGTCTTGTTTTCAGGGCTTTATAAGGCATTATTGATGTCCTCCTTTCCTACTTAAATTATACCATAAATAACTCATAAAATATATATTTTATACGTATATTTAATTATATATAATTTTCACACTACGCGTATTTAATACCAAGTTTATAGTAGAATTATATAAAACTGATTGAAATAACATTCGGAAAGCGAACAATAAAAGACGAACTTTCCTAGTAAATAAAAAATATCGAATGAAATACAATAATGGTAGAGGTGATATGCATGAAAATATCGATACATACAGACATCCCAAAACCGATTGAATTGGTTTGGAAAACTTATATTACCCCAAAACACGTTGACGCTTGGAACCACGCGACAGAGGACTGGGAAACGGTTGGTTCGGTGAGCGACTTTCGCGTGGGTGGCTTTTTCAAATACCCAATGAGAGCCAAAGACCACTCATTTGGGTTTGATTTTGAAGGTGAGTTTTTAAAGATAGAACCACTCAAATACATAAAATATCGCATGTTGGATGATCGAATCGTTGAGATTAAGATGACTGAACTGCCTAAAAAAGTATTCGTAGAAGTGATTTTTGATGCTGAAACAGAAAACAGTCCTGAGCTTCAGCAACAAGGTTGGCAACAAATATTAGAATCCTTTAAATGCTACTGCTTAACGCTTTAGTGTTTTTAACACATTTTGATTGTAAAATCGGTTAAAATACCGTATAATAAATTCGTTTTAGAGAGGACATAAAAACCATGATTATAACCGATGAAGCAAAAGTCTTATTACAAGATATTTTAAAGAAAGAAAACTTTAACTGCGTGATTGCAGGATTACATTACCATTGTTCATGTGGCGACTCAACCGTACAATTCGGTTTAGGCAACATTGAAGATGGTGATCAAGTGTACACATTCAATGAGATTCCTGTCGTGATGGAAGAAGAAACCGTCTCCCGTACAGAACTCATCACCATCTATGTTGAAAACGGCGAGTTGATGTTTCTAGATGAAGCAGAATTCGTAGAAACCGAAGATGGCTGTGGCTGTGGACATCACCACGACCATGACCATGAACATGAAGGCGATTGTGACTGTGGTCACGACCATGAAGATGGCGACTGTGCATGCGGTCATCACCACCATGCAGAAGGCGAAGACTGTGATTGTGGACACGATCACGACGTTTGTGAGTGTAAACACCAACACTAACACCTCCAAACGAGGTGTTTTTTCTTGCCTATAGGTGTCCAGATGTATCATTTTTTAAAACAGTATGATATAATGCTTATTGTTATAAAATTATTCATCAAGGAGAATATCAAGCCCATATATGGACAGTGACAGTGGTAGTATCTATCTTATATTAATCATCATCAGCATCATTTTATCCGGATTCTTTTCAGCCACCGAGACCGCTTTTTCCTCTTATAATCGTATTCGTATGAAAAATTTGAGCGAAAAAGGACATAAAAACGCATCGCTCGCATTGAGGTTATCTGAACGCTATGACGTGATTTTATCGACCATTTTGATTGGTAATAACATCGTCAATATTTTAAGTGCGTCTCTCGCAACCATCCTATTTGTCAGCTTATTGGGACAAGAAATAGGCGCGACCATCGCGACCGTTGTGATCACCATCGTCGTATTGATTTTTGGTGAGGTCACACCAAAATCGATTGCGAAAGAATACCCAGAAAAATTCGCGATGTTTTCAGCACCCATCGTGCTCGTTTTAGAAAAAGTGTTCTTACCATTCAACTTTTTCTTTAAACAATGGAAAGTATTGATGTCTAAAATTGTCAAACCCAATGAAGATAGAAGCATTACCGAAGAAGAACTCTTGACCATCGTCGATGAAGCCCAAGAAGGTGGCGGCATCAATGAAACCGAAGGTACCCTCATTCGTAGTGCGATTGAATTCTCAGAATTAGAAGCCATTGATATTTATACCCCAAGAATCGATATCGAATGTTTACCGATTGACGCCACCATTGAAGAAATTCAAAAAGTGTTTGTCGAAACCGGTTATTCGAGATTGCCAGTATATGAAGGTAATATCGACCACATCATTGGTATCATCAACCATAAAGACTTTTATAATCATGTCTACACATCACATAAAAATATCCAAGACATCATCAAACCAGCCTTATATATCACAAAAAACAAGAAGATCGATGCGTTATTAAAAGAACTTCAAGTCAAGAAAATGCACATCGCCATTGTACTTGATGAATTTGGTGGTACGGTTGGATTAGTCACTTTAGAAGACATCCTCGAAGAACTCGTTGGTGAAATATGGGACGAACACGATACCATCGTACATGAGATAGAAAAAATCAGTGACCATGAGTATTTGGTCATGGGGAACGCCAACGTTGAAAAATTCTTTGAATTGATTGGTCGCGATGAAGAACTCGATGTCTTAACCGTCAATGGTTGGGTGGTCGAAACCATCGGGCATTTACCAACAGAAAAAGAAGTCTATCAATCCAATGATATTAAATTTGAAATCATCAAAATGAATGGAAAACGTATTGAACAAGTCAAAATTACTTTAATCCCATCTGCTGATGAACTCTATATGTAACTTATAACAAGCCATTTGGCTTGTTTTTTTTTCACTTATGCGCGTGTTCATGCTACAATGTGGGTAATAGAAAGAAAGGTGCTAACCTATGCAACACACATTAAAGCGTAAACTGGCTTTCGCTTCAGCGGACATTTTCGGTGGTGGTTCATTTAACATCATCAATTTTCTTTACCCAGGCTTTCTCGCATTAACCGTCGGTCTTTCCCCTTATTGGATTGGTCTAATCATGCTCATCGCGAGAATTTGGGACGCCGTCACGGACCCATTGATGGGGTATATTTCCGATAGAACCTCATCCAGATGGGGCAAGCGTCGTATATATCTTATTTTCGCAAGCCCATTGGTCTTGGTTTCGATGTATCTTTTATTCTTCCCATACAACATCTCTGACCTTGGCTTGAGAGTCACAGCGGTATTGACCTCTTATTTATTATTTACCACCGTACAAACATCTGTAATGATTCCATATTACTCGTTATCTTCCGAAGTATCCTCCGATTATCAACAACGCGCAAGCTATAATTCATATCGTCTAGGTTTTTCAATTTTTTCATCCATCTTATGCGTGGCTGTACCAGGCATCATCGTCGGATTATTCGATGAAACCATCGGATATCAAGTGATGAGTTTATCATTTGGAACCTTGTTCTTCATCTCCGTGTTATTGACAGGTTTATATGTCCAAGAAGAAATCCAAACCAAGGCCTTGGTGTCTAAATTCAATGTCAAAGACATGGTTAAACCCTTGGTATTGAAACCATTTAGACAATACCTAGGGATGTTCTTGGTCCTTCAAATGTCGA
>DJWH01000068.1 GCA_002441525.1 Acholeplasmataceae bacterium UBA6235
CTCCATCTTAATATTGTATTGGTCGTGCCAATCGGATTCGAACTGGCACTATAAACAACCAATTAGGGTTTAAATCGCATATATAATTGCGATTTTTTTACTTTTTTATGTACCTTCATATATTCAGTACAAAGCTATTTGAGTTTGGCTTTGATGAGACTACTAGTTTGATTGAAATTTTTTTGTTTGTGATATGAGTCCGAACTATATCATCACATATACTAAATACGAATCCGAACTTATTTAAAGAATTGGTAAAATTAGTAAGTATGGTTTGAAGGGGTAGCTATAAATCGCATATTACTTTATAAAAATCAGGCTGTTATATCAACCTTTTAAATGATATAATTTCTATGAATCCGAACGATTAGATCATCTGTTTAATAATAACTTAGTCCATTTTTTAAACTTTGTTAATTCAAGATAATATTATAATCAATTAACAGAGTATGGTGTGTGGTTTTGCACATAGATTTTTAAGTTCTTTATTTTCTACTTAAATTCTTTTTTCCAATAGAACACCATCGATCTGTGATGGTTTATTTGGTCAATTTGTTTAGAAGTTGCTCCTTTAAATAGTGAAAAAAATGCACAATCTTCATTTTGTTGTAGATTAGATATAAATAGTGACGAACTATATTCTGTGAATTAGGAGAAACCATACTTTCTACTCTTACCTGAAACGAATTGTCCAATTATTGTCCAAATAATATTGACATTAATTACATTAAGTGATAGTATTTAGAAGACATGTCCAATAGTTGTCCGGAGGTAATGAAGTTGAAAGCAAGTTTGGTTGTAAAAATCATTGAAGCGCATTGCGGGAAGAATGAAGTTGAATTTAAAGAAAGTGTTGAAAGACTTGCTTTAGATGAAGAAAAAAAAGGGAATCTCTCTGTTGCTCACTCAATAAGAGAATCATATAATACAAAATCAAATAGAAGTAATAAGGTATTTAAAAGCAATCTTGATGAAAGTTTTTTTATCACCAATAGTAATGTTTCTCTTCCGAAAGACAAAGATAGTGCATTGGAACTGCTGGAAATATTGACTCCAACTGTTTCTTTAAGAGAGATTGCTTTACCTATTCATACAAGAGAAACAATTGAACAAATTATATATGAACAAAAGAATTTGGATAAACTCACTCAAGGTGGAATTGCTCCAATAAATAGAATTATATTTTACGGTCCTCCAGGAGTTGGAAAAACATTATCTGCTATGGCTATAGCCAAAGAATTAAATATACCAGTCGCTTATGTAAAATTAGATGGTTTAATTTCATCATTTTTAGGACAAACTGGTAGTAATCTAAGGCGGATATTTGATTATGTAAAAAATAGAAGAATTATGCTTTTTCTTGATGAGTTTGATGCGATTGCAAAAAAAAGAGATGATTCGAACGAATTAGGCGAGTTAAAAAGAGTTGTCACCACACTTTTACAAAATATGGATTTGATGCCACATAATGTGGTTTTAGTAGCAGCAACTAATCACCATCATTTACTGGATTCTGCAATTTGGCGACGTTTCAATATTTCGATTGAGTTAAAGATGCCAAATTATGAACAAAGAGATTGCATGGTAAGAAATTTTCTTGAAAGTAAAACAGTAGAATATAAAGTTGATTTTAAACTAATCTGTCTTCTAACCGACGGAATGAACGGCTCGGAGATAAAAGAATTTTGTAATTCAATTACAAAACATAGGTTGCTCTCAGTTGAAAGCGATGAAATTAAAAATGATCAAATTATGAATCTATGGTATCGATATAATGGGGTTTCGCCTAAGAATAATGATGACGAACTGATAAAACTATTACGAAAACTAAAAGACAGTGGTCTATCAATAAGAAATATCGAAGAAATAACAGGTATACCAAGATCGACATTGAGTTATAAATTTGGGAAAGGGGACAGAATAGATGAACAATAAAAAGAATCATTTGTGGATTCCGGATGAGGAAGTTAAAAGAATCGATAAAACAGTAACAGCAAGAAGTAAAGTGCTTTATGTAGAACATCAAGAACACGGAAGAAAATTATCTGATGAACTTGGAATGATTAAAGAAGATTTTCAAGATTCTCTAAAGACTGACTCATTGAATGAGTCAGGTTTGATGGCATTCAAAATTGAGATGATTGACGGAGTGAAAATTAAGGATCAGTTCAAAATATTTGACTCTAACGGGATAAAAGTAAGAGCTGTAAAGACGGAAAGTAAAGCTATTGTCACCACAAACTCTAATCAATTCTTAACACTCTCAAGGAAAATTGAGGAATATACAAAAAATGGCAACGGAAAAACATATTTTGACTACATAAAAAGTTTTGATGTTTTTTGTGGGGATGATAAGAAATCTTCTTCAATGAAGAAAATTCTAAAGAAAGAATCTGAAAAAAATGTTGATATTCAACTAATGATTTTACCTAATTTGAGCGAAGAAGACTATTCGAAAATCTTAAAAAAGTTTATTCCCAAAATTATCAATATATCAAATACAAAATATGATTTATATTATTTATCGGATAGTACTCCAGTAATTAGAACGATAATTCCTTCTTGTGAATTAAAAGAACTTGAAAAGGATAATTCAATTTACAGAATTGAGCCCACTGATTTTTTTAAGGCAGATACATTTTCAGAGAGTGCCGTTAATTTAGACAATCTTGTGCTTGAAGAAAGTGTTTCATTAGAAAATCTTCCAGTTGTTGTAGTGTTGGATTCTGGTGTTAAATTTCCTTTAGGCATAGAAAATCTAGTAATTGAACAATGGATAAGTGATCCATCAATTGTTGCTGATTACGAACATGGAACAAAAGTGGCTAGTCGCGTAGCTCTTGGATATATAGCTGATAAAATCATTGGCGGTGTTGTGACTCCTAGAGCAAGAATAATTGACTCAGTAATTATGGAAGATTCAGTTGCAGTTCCTCAATTTATCAAAAGAATTCAACAATCAGTAATAAGATTTTATGAAAGAGCAAAAATATTTAACTTGTCTGCAAATTCACCAACTCCAATTGAAGGAGATGAGATGAGTATTGTAGGATATGAACTTGACGTTCTGCAACGAAAATACGAAGTTCAATTTGTACTATCTTCTGGAAATCATGAACTATGGAAAACTGAGACTTCACTAGTTGATATTTTGACTGATGATGATTCAAGAATTTCATCTCCTGCAGATTCTATGAATTCAATTGTCGTCGGTTCACTTTCCGGATATACATATCCGAATAGTTTATCTAAAGAAAATGAAGTCGCTTCATATAGCAGAATAGGGCCGGGATTTAATGGGTTTTCTAAACCAGATTTATCAGCATATGCCGGTTCAATATCATTTGTTGCAGGTTCTACATCAGTTCCTGAGGACAAATTTTCCTTGCTTCTTGATCACTATGGAAATTTGTCTCCAGACGCGGGAACAAGTTTTAGCGCTCCAATCGTTGCTGGGGATCTTGCTGAAATACTTAATATTGTTCCGGGAAATGATGTATTGCTAGCTAAAGCCCTTCTCTATCATCATGCACAAGCACTCTGGGATATCGAAGAAATAGAAGATGAACATTTAACTCTATTTAGAAATCTATATGGACGAGGTCTTTCAAAAGTTTCGGATAGCGTTTTTTCATCATCTTCAAAAGTTACTTTTGTTCGTACTGGACAGTTAAATAAACTTACTAAAGAAAGAGTTAAAATATATATGCCTGAATTGTTAGCTGCAAAACCTGGAAGAAACATTGCAAGAGTAACAGTCACTGTTGTTTCAAGACCGCCAGTCGATCAAACTAAAGGGACAGAGTACTTAGGTGCGTATGTCAGAGCATCTTTAAAGAAAAAAGGAGAAAAAGAGAATCATATAATTGGAGTTCAACCAGATTTCAAGGAAGGTAGACAAAAGTGGGATGTGTGTCATCAGTTTACTAAACTGTTTTCAAAAATGAATTCAGGTGATTGGGAAATATGGTTAGAAATGTTTTCTAGATGGGATGAAAGAGATCTTGATGTCGATTATTCACTAGTAGTTACTATTGAAGATGTTAGCGGAACATTGGATATTTATAGTGAGATAGAAGCTCAGAATAGATATAGAAGTATAAATAGTTTAAGAGTGCGAACTGAAATTAAATAATTCAAGGTATTCGCTAATTTATCTGAGTCACTTGTTTAATGCCTTATTGAAGTAATTAAGAATCTTACTTTGATAATTAATAACTAAAGAAAGTAGTACCGTATGTTGATTCAGTTGTTTTGCTGATTTTGTATATTCAGTTTCAAATATGCAGAATGATTTTGATAAGACAACTAGAAGATTAGAAAATGATTATAATAGGGTTAGTAAGCTTGCCGAGTCAATTGAGATATTTAGAATTAGCATGGTCACAACTAGAAATTAGCAATTATTTTTTTTGGATATTATGACGAATCAACCAATTCTTAAAAGGGGATGTTCACTAGTGACATGAAAAGAATATAATACCATCATTTCGGATATGAAAATTAGAATTGCTAATAAAACAGAATTATATAATTTTGAAATATATGAAAAACTATTCAATGAAAATAATGTTATGCTTGATGTTCTTATAGATTATAGAACTAATACAATGTCTGATGAGGATTTCAAAAACAAATTTATATTAGCAACCGATTCTTTTAGTNNTAGTAATTATACTTCAACAGATAGGCTGATCATTCAAAGGATAATATTTGATATAGAATCATATGGGGAGACCGAAAGAAGAATGAATGAATATAAACAATGGTTTAAGTTAAATTATAAAGAAGAAAAATTGTTTAAAAAGTACAAACAGTTAGAAGAATTTATTCGTCAAAACGATGGTGACGGATTAATTGATTTTAATAAAATTAGAAACGAATATGTGGATGGAAATCATTTCAAACATAATAAAAATTTTTATAAGTCAGTTATTAAAGATCAAGTACTTGAACAATTACTAAGACCTGATACATTCAATGTAACTGAATATCCATTTTATATCAAATTAGACAACGTATATTATTCCCCTATTCGGGACGCATTGCCATCTTTAGAAGAAACTGCAATTAATCCAAGTAATCCTAAATGGACTGAAAATTTTAGCATACATAAGGGACTTTTTGAAGGAGCATCATATGAATTACGTGAAAATAATGATGATGAAATAGACATTGGTAAAAAGTGGTTCAAAGATAATGACTACATTAGAGGCATACGTAGGATAGAGTCAATAGCTAAAAGAGAAAGCAACGGGAGATTTAGTATGATGATTGAAGAGTTATCTATTGAGAATAGTATTCTTGTAGGTAGATGTATACATCTTGATTCTCAAGATCCAATAGGTACCAACTTTTATGAAGCAACTCTAAGTCATATAGATTATGCGATTAATGTTTATGGTGAAATTCATAATAGATTGAACATAAGGATGGACAAAAAAGAGAAGTATGATGCAAGTTTAAGAGGACATTTGTTTAGAATCGAGAATTATCCTTTTAATAAACTACCTGATCTAACATATCTATTATTTAAATCAAAACTATTAGTGGAAGATTGGACAACTGCGACTTTCAATAAAGTTTAATTCCCCCCCTCTTAAAAATATAGTAATGAAACAACGCTAAAAGCACCTCCTACAAAATGCTTGGGGTAATTTACTTGAAAACTGAGTTGTATCTCAAAGTAAAGTGATTATGTTCAGACAACTACTTTCTCGATTTGGCAAATTCTTACCAGTTAAGGTTAATGAGCCCCTAAAAACACGACCCTTTAAGGTTAACGGAGACTCCAAAACTATCTTCAATGGGTTCGATAAAACGAACTGATTAAACAAAATTATGCCCATTAAGGGCATTTTTTGTTTTTATGATATATAGTGTTGCTTATGTGCCAATTAAATGTTACAATTAAGGCACAAAAGCAACAAAAGAAGGTGTTTCTATGGATTACAAGGATACTATAATTGACTATATGATCAAAAATCAAGGCTATATCTCTAACAAAACCGTAAAAAAAATGGGGATTCCTACAATATATCTCACAAGAATGGTGAAAAATAAGGAAGTAAATAAGGTAGATAGAGGTATATATGTATTGCCTCATATTTTTGAAGATGAACTGTATACTTATTACTTGAAATATCAGAAAATCATATATACAGGAAATACTGCATTGGTACTTAATGACATGTCTAACCGTTCACTAATGAAGATAGAAGCCAATGTCACATATAATTATAATACACACCGTATTACTGAAATAGATGTATATAGGGTGAATGATACAGTATACAATTTGGGAAAAGTATTTATTGAAACCGAATTTAAGAATCAGGTTCCTACATACGATAAAGAAAGAGTTCTATGCGATATATTTATTCAAGATAATCTTGATAGTGAAGCATTAAACTACGCGATAAAGACTGCTAGAAGTAAAAAGATAAACTATGAGAAACTTTATGAGTACTCAATCAAGTTGAATGTTTATGAAAAAATCAAATTGTTATTGGAGTTAAGGGATGAATATTGAACAGTTAAAATCTAGAATAAAAGAATCTGCTATAAAGTCGAATATGACAGTCCAAGCGGTTTGGGATAAATACCTTTTTGACCGCTTTTTAGTCAGGCTTTCTCTTAATAAGCACAAAGATGAGTTTGTTTTAAAAGGTGGATACCTACTAGAAAATGTAGTAGGTATTGAACAAAGAACAACATTAGATCTTGATTTTAGTTATAAACTCAATGACATAAACCTAGAAGTATTGAATAAAAAAATTCAAAGCATCATTGAAACACCAGCTAATGATGATGTAATTATGAGTATAAAAGATATCGTTCCGATCGCAAAACAAGAGAAATATGACGGATATCGAGTCAGAATAAACTCAACGATTGGTAATATAAAGAAAATATATGGCATAGATATTGCAACCGGTGATACCATTACACCAAAGCCGAATAGTTTGAAATATCATACCAGTATCGCCGATGAGATAATTCAAATAAAAAGCTATAACCTTGAGACTATGCTCGCTGAAAAGTTTCAAACAGTCATCGAAAAAAGCACTTTAAATACACGAATGAAAGATTATTATGATATTTTTGTACTAGTGAATCACCAGGATTTGGATATTGACCTATGTCACGATGTACTAGTTAATACATTTGAAACACGAAAAACAAGTATTAAGAAAAATGATATCGAAGCTATATTAGAAAACTTAAAAATATCCAAACTTATTGAGAAAATGTATGAAGATTACACTATAAAAAATGCTTTTGCAAAAGATACATTTTATTCAAGCATTACAGAAACGTTTTACAAAGTTAAGAATTTAATAAAATATCAGGCTGAATTTGAATTTAAATTCAAATCACTATTGTTCATTAGACATGGAGAAGATGAACAGGATAAAACGGGTGGTTGGTCTAGTAACAGCTTAACTAAACATGGTATTGAACAGGTTATTAACCTAAAAAATGCGATTAAGGACAAAACTCTAATAACTGAAAATACGGTAGTAATATCGAGTGACTTGAATCGAGCAAAGCAAACGACTGAGATACTTTTTGATTCGCTTGAATCGGTAATATTTGACAAACGACTTAGAGAGTGTAACAATGGTGATTTAGCAAACTTATCAAAAGAACAATTCCAAATAACATTTCCTTTTATGTATTTTGACAGTCTAAAATATGATGAACACTATCCCAATGGTGAATCACCTAAAGAAAACTATAATAGGGTTCGAAATTTCTTTGAAGAAATCAACTCTAGGTATGCAAACAAAGACCTTATCATTGTTGCACATGCGGGAACATATGGCATACTTAAATCATTGATCAACGGCATTGTCTGGTCAAATAAGCAAAAGTATAAAATAGGATATGCTGAATTTTTTGAATTTACTCGATAACAAGTGATAAAAACTATGTTGATTTTTTCTTGATTTTTCCACAATTTTCCACTTCAGGGCATTTTCTTACCAGTTGTAGTAGGTCAACTATTTTCCATGATTTACCCATAGATACCACTACTTACTCGATTTTTCTCGAATTGGCAATTTCTTACCAGTTAAGGTTAAAGAACCTCAAAAAACACACCTCTTTAAGGTTAACAGAGACTCCAAAATTATCTTAAATTAGTTCCTTAAAAACGAGCTAATAAAACAAAATCATGCCCTTTGGGGCATTTTTTGTTATTAGACGCATTGTTGCATAAGTAAAAAATAGAGTGCATGACACCCTATCCTAATTAAAAAACTATTTGTATATATTGAATAAATACTTTCCTGTATATTTGTGTTCATTGAAATCCATATAGGCTTGACTCGCTTCAGATAGTGCGTAAACTTGACCTGCTTGAACATCTATTTTCGTTTGATTGGCGAGGTTTGTGATGGATTTGAGGGTTTCGTGTCCTGTACTTGCAATCACACTCACAAATTTACGATGTTTAAATAACCTATAGAAAGGACCTAATGTCATCGCACCGAATATTTGTTTTCCACTACCACCGATGACGATACATTGGCCACCTTTGACCAACGCTTTTGCATACGATTTTAATGGTTGATAGCCGTTGACTGCGAATATAACATCATACGTGTTTTGTGGGAGAAGAAAGTCTGACTTGGTATAGTCTAACGTGGCTGTCACACCTAAATGTTTCAAATCTTCAAAGTGTTTAAAACTAGAAACCACAGTCACTTTCGCCCCCAAATGTAAGGCTGCCTGAACCAAAAATCGACCAACCCCACCACTACCACCATAAATCAGCACACGTTTATCTTTGATATTAGCTGTTTTTTGAACTGCTGCTAAGGCAGTCCCAAATGCCATCGGCATAGCAGCAGTTTCAAGAAAACTATATCCTTTTGGCATATACCATACTTTCGATGCAGGTGCGATGACATACTCAGCGAATGCGCCAAAACCTGCTCCCGATAAATCCCCAAACACAAGGTCACCGACTTTAAATGGTGTAACTTGTGCACCTACCGATACAATCTCACCTGAAAAATCAGCCCCTGGATAAATATGCTTGGGTTGTTTCAAACCATACATTAGACGTATCATAAATGGTTTACCCAGGGCTAATAAAAGATCGGCTTTATTTAATGCTGCTGCGTGGACTTTGATTAAAACCTCAGTATCTTTCAATACTGGCAGTGTTCTTTCTTCTATGTGGATTTTATTTAGTTGATGATAATGGCGGTTAACAACGGTATTCATGTGGTCCTCCTAGACAAACGACATGTGATAGTCTTTCAGTAAAACTTACCATCATTGTATAAGATAATCAATAAAATAACAAATGGTTCGAACATCATTCTAACACTTTACATTCATTTTCGGTATACTATTCATAGTATCGGAGGACAATTATGATAACAGATAAATTGAAACTAGAAGCCTTTCCTTATCAAACCCACGATAAAGTGCGTTATGGGGACACGGACCGTCAAGGTCATGTCAATAACATCCACTTTTCCGAGTTTTTAGAAACTGGACGTGTCGAAATTTTATATCGACCAGAACAACCACTACATGGTGAACAATGTTCATTTGTCATCGTCCAAAATAACTTATCTCTATTGAATGAGATTCATTGGCCAGGGGTCGTATATATCGGTACAGGTGTGGTGAAATTGGGGAAATCTTCCATCACATTTTATCAACAGCTCTTTCAAAACGATGTGGTCGTAGCGGTCGCGGAAACTGTGATTGTGCATGTCGATAATATAACACACCAATCCACCCCATTAAATGAGCATGCCAGAGCGGTTTTAGACAAGTTAATAATTAATCATTAAACGAACACCACACCCAAGTGGTGTTTTAAATTCATTCTATACAAGTAGGTAACTTTATGATATATTCTAATTGTTGAGACGATTCTATAAATACGACAATAGAAAGTGGTGTTGTATATGAAAAAATTAGTTGTTGCGTTATTTGTTATATTGTTTNNGTTTTTAACGGCATGCCAAAGCAAGACTGAACCGAGTTATCGATTGTTAGATAACCACCAATACATTCAAGTCGAGGACAATCGTTTCGAATTTGAAGACCAATGGATGTTGACGAATGACATCGATGGGGGCTATCAAATCACCTATTCAGTATCCGATGTTGTTGTTGAAGTAAAAGACAATGTGGTTACCGTGGTTGGTGATACATGCACCTTTACGAGACAGCCTTCAGGGTTATTTCAAACGGATTGTGACGACACGAATAAAACAGCGTTGATCAAGTATCTAGATTCAGTGACTTTGGTCGAAGGTGAAACCATACAAACCTCATTATTTGGTAATGGCATCATCGGTTATATCGCTGCCTTAATCATTCTTTTGGCCTTAATCATATTCACAGGGTTCATCGGATTTAACCCAGCTGCGTTAGATGCTTATTTTGAATTCAAAGCCATGTTTAAACTCAGATATAAAGACCGTCCTGAATACGCTGATTGGTATAAAAAACAACAAATGTTGATGTATCGTGCCTTTTTTGTCATCACCATCATTTTATTTGTCTTGGTTTTGATCTTCATGTTCAATCGTTAATACGGAATAACCGCCTTTATGGTGGTTATTTTTTCCCTTTATAAAGCGATTGTATCTTGTATTATTCAGTCATCAGCACTATACTAAAGGTGTAAAGCACGGTGATGACAATGAGAATAGCGCTAATAATCCATTCCTACACAGGAAATACCATGAGTATCGCTGACAAAATCGGAGCGGCTTTGGTTCGTAAAGGTCACGAAGTGTCCTTGTTTCCCATCAAAGCTAAGAACGAAAATCCCAACCAAATCAAAGGGGTCGAATTGGAAAGCATCCCAAACATCAAAGATTTTGACCATGTGATTTTTGGTGCGCCAACCCGTGGGATGGACTTATCCATTGTGATGCAGCTATATCTGGCATCGTTACCTGAAGGACATCAAGAAGCCTCGGTATATGTGACACACTTTTTCCCATTCAAATGGATGGGCGGCACCCAAGCCATCAAGAAGTTCATGTCATTATCGGAACACAAATTGGACATTAAAAAGTCTGGCATCATCAATTGGAAAAATAAAAACCGAGACAAAGATATTCAATGTCTCGTGTATCAATTATCTGATTTAGACTAAATATAGTCGAAATGTCTTTTCTTGCAGTAAGGACAGCCTGGTTTTTGAAATAACCAAAAATATAAAGCGTATAATAACCCCAGACCAAACCACCAGGTGGATCCAAAGAAAATCCATCTGAAGTGTTTCTTTGGGGTCATTTTTTTATTACAGTCATGACAAAACCCATGATACTCCGGTTTTGGGTTGTCTTTATACTGGTTTTCTAAGGTTGTAATAACAGAAGTCTTATGTCGGTATTTGGTCAACAGTCGATTGAACCGCGATGGAATCGTATCGAGGGCTTTGTATTTAGAACGCTCCGCTTGTTCTGATTTCATGATTTGATTCACGGTTTTTCGCAGTTGATCAGCGGTTTTACAGTTTAATAAAATGTCGGATAATTGTAACCCATATTGATACCCACTATCATACATTTGGGTGAGTGTACCATGTCTAAAATCAAAGCTTTTCTTCATATAAGCGTTACATACCGACAAATCGATTTCAAGGATGGTTTTGTCGGACAATTGAAGCCGTTTTTCTAAAGTGTATTTGGGGTCAAAATGCAAAACAATGATCAAATCCACATCGTGAGTGGTGAGTGGGTACACTGGGATGTTATCGATGATGCCGCCATCGGTGTGGAGTCTTTTTTTATAAATGGTTTGAGGACCGGTTAGAATCGGGAACCCAACCGCACCCTTCATAAATTTACGGATATCTTCGGTGTAAGGACCTTCAATTTTAACATAATGAAAATCGAGTTTAGGGAAGGTAGAAACCGATGAAACATAAATCGGTATATCGAGCACATCTTGGTCATCAAACAATTGGTTAAAGGTTTTATCGATGTGGTTTTGGAATACAATCCCCTTCCAAATCGAAAAAAGATTTGGATAATCGAAGGTATGCCAAATCGTTTTGAGTCGATTGAATTGATTGGCTGCGATGGCGTAGGCATTACAAGCCCCGACAGAAGCCCCAGATAAACAAGCAATCGATTCCCTGCCCATTTTTTCAATAAAAGCTTCCATAAAACCGGTTTGATAAGCCCCTTTTGACAACGCACCTGATAAACATATACCAAATTTCATCGTGTATTATCCCACAATCTTACAATAGTATTGTAATGATATTTTGATTTTTATGCAAGTATCTCTATAAAATCCCTTATTTTTCGTATGAACTTAAAAAAAACCATGGCTCATAGATGACAAATTAAAAAAATATGATATAGTAAAGGTGAAATTAGGAGGTATCCTTAGATGAAAAAAATGTTTTTAGTCGGATTGATGTTTTTCTCAATCTTATTCATAACTGGGTGTCAAAGCACCCCAAAATCCATGGGTTTGAATGCTGTAGGTAGCCTTGAACAACTAAAGTCGATTGTCAAATCGGCTGGTAATCAATGGTATTACGGCCCTGTGGCTGGCGTGGATATGGAAAATGGTGCTGAAGGCGATGTCAGAAGCGAAGCCAAGACATCGAAAACCAATGTCCAAGTCGAAGGTATCGATGAAGGCGATATCGTCAAAGTCGATCAAAACCGTATTTACCAAATCTTTGGGAACCGCTTGGTGGTTACCTCGATTGATGGCGCGATGACCACTTTATTAAATGAAACGTTAGAAGATGAAAAAGACCGTTATACCTATTTCAGTGAACTATACATCACCGAAGATTATTTGGTGGTTTTAGGGTATTCTTACCAATATTTCGCTTTCGATATTGAAGGTGACTTAATCGCGACTGACGCAATCGGATTATGGGGTTACTATGGTACCTCCGCGACCGCTGTTTGGGTGTATGACATCGACACGCTTGCGAAAGTAAAAACCTTCAATGTCCCAGGTTATTTAAACACGACCCGTTTGATAGATGACCAGCTCTACCTCATTTCAACCAGTTATATCAACATGTACAATGAAGAAATTGACCCTCGACCTGTCTATGAAATCGATGGTCAAAAATTGGTCCCTGAATACGATGAAATTTATTACCATGGCGACTTACAAGCCCAAGTCTTTAACAACATCACCACAATTGAGTTATCAGGTAATTTAGATTTAACCTATGATATTTTCTTAGGTAACTTCAGTTGGGGTACCATCTATGTCTCTCATCAAAGCATCTATTTTTCAAGCTACGAATACAGTTATAATGAAGAAACAGGTTACCAAGAAACCGGTAAACTCATCGCCTTTGATTTTGTCAATGAAGGCGTAGTCTTTGGCGGATTCATCACCTATAAAGGGTACGTCATCAACCAATTCGCGATCGATGAATACGATGGTTATGTTCGTATGGTCACCACCGAAGGTTGGGGTGACACAGTGAAAAATCGTTTGTATGTCTTTGAAAAAACAGAAGTAGAGGGTACAAGAACCCTCACCCAAGTCAGCTTACTTGATGAAGGCATTGGTAAACCAAGAGAACGTGTATTCTCCGTTCGATTCTATGAAACCGAAGCGACCGTTGTGACCTTTGAACAAGTCGACCCATTCTATATGATTGATTTATCGAACCCACTCGAACCAACCATCGCAGCAGCGTTAGAAATACCAGGATTCTCCTTGTATCAACACCGTTGGAACGATGATACTGTGTTGGGTATCGGGTATGAAACCAGTGAAAACAGAACCATTGGAATTAAGTTATCCTTGTACGACGTGACCAACCCGGAAACCTTAGCGGAATTGGGCACACCATTGGTGTTAATGAATTCGGAAAACAGTTGGCAATACGGCGAAGCTTTATACAACCATAAAGCGATTTTATTCGATATTGAAAACAACTACTTTGGCTTCTCCGTCTATAAGAGTTACTTCACCGAATACAAGTATTACAACCTCAATGAATACATGATATTCAAAGTAGACTTAGCGGCTGAACAATCGATTACCGTGGATAAAGTCATCACCCATAAAGACTACTATACTGCCATTGAAAATGATTATTGGTACTATACACCATATTCGATTGAACGAGCAGTCTACGTTGGTGACTTTCTATATGTCATCTCATCTGGAGCCATCACGAAACACGACATTCAAAACGATTTTAACCAAGTCGATGTCATTCAATTTTAATTTAACAAGAGGCGATGAAAAACCATCGCCTCTCTCTTTTTTTTTCCATAAAAAAGCGTATAATCCTTGGTAGAGAGGGCTATCGCCAAGCGGTAAGGCATCTGGCTCTGACCCAGACATTCGGAAGTTCGAATCTTTCTAGCCCTGCCATATAAAACCAAAGTCTTGTATAAAGGCTTTTTCTTTTTGTTTTGGATTGTAATAAATTCAATGGTTTAGTTTCAGTTTTATCTTTGACTCAATCTGTGATATCATAAAAATGGTGATGTTTATGGATATTAAAACGTTGATTTCATTGTCTAGCAAAACCAAATCCACCATCAAAGGGTATCTTCGTACACATGGCTATGTATTCGTTCGGTCTAAAAACATATACAATGTCTATAACGAAACCTTTTTTGACGTTGCTGGACTCACGGTATCGTTTAAATTTAAAGGCAGACGTTGTAACGCTATCATCATTCACCAAACCTATGAGACAGATGAGAAAGCACAAACTTCTGTTTCAACACTAAGAACTGGTCTCATTGAAACCTTAGGCATACCAACCAGTGATAACCATAAACATCCAGCCACCAATGTATTTGTTACCTGGGAAAAAGACAGCTATATTCAACTCAATCAAACCCCGAAGTTAAAACGACTTTATATTTATATGACGCCTCGGAAGCTCAAACAACCCAACATGAAAAAGGTCATATGGACCGTCTCCATGTTCGGTGGTCTATTGTTTGGATTACTGATGTTCATTCTTTTAGGCATCGGACTTGGCTTTGACCTCATGAGCTTCATCATCAATATGTTTGGTGGTTTGGTATGGGGTGTCTTATTCGGATTTTTCATGAATTTAAGCTTGGGTAAAAACCCAATTGACCCATTTAAAATGACATTAACCAAACGGGATAAGCGTTTTTTTGAAAACTATCGTCTTGGTTTAACCGATATCGAAGGAGAAGTCCCCTGTTTGTGTGCCTTCCAGACCAAATTTGGATTACAGTATTTCAAAACCACCATTTACTTATATGACCATAAAGCCGTATTCGTTTACTTAAGACGTGGCAGATTATTTGAGATGACTTTGCCATACGCCAATATTGATTTGTATATCCATGACTTTGAAGACAAAGAAGTGGTTGTGTGGTTAAATAACAAAACCAAACTGATCATCCGAAATCGTGAAGGATTAAAGACACTCAAGGACCGTTTAGATTGGATTCTTGGCTACCAAGAAGACAACTATCAAGCACTGGAAAAATACATCATTGAAGTCCTAAAAGACTACGATTTGATGGGTCTATTGGCCGGTGGGGCATCCGAATCGGTGATCATATATGATGGTCAGAGTATTGCGCGATATTTATATAAAGAAAGACCACTTGAAGTAGGAGATGTCAATCAAGTTTTGCTTACTTATTTTGAAGGCATCCCGATCGATTCCATGGAGGATTTAGCCACACGCATCTTTGAGTTTTATCAAACCGTTTAGAACACAGGCGAAAAAACCTGTGTTTTTTTTGTTTTTGAATGTTATAATATTTCAGGAAGAGGTGAAAGAATGTACAAAAACTAAACTGCCTACTAAGTGTACTTTTAGTGGGCGAATATAAAACCGAATACACTAAAAGGAGATTACACATGTTAAGTGTTAAAAGATTAGTTATACGTGATGATCAAACCCAGCAGGTTTGGATAGATCATCTTTCTTTCACTGCGAACGATTTCGACAAGATTGCCATCATAGGTTCAGAAGGTAGCGGAAAGTCTACCCTTTTAAGCGTACTTTCAGGTAAAGAAGTCGATTATGTTAAAATAGCTGGTGATATCCAACGGCCTAAAATCATTGGCTATGTTGGACAAAACCTGTATGAACAAAACTTAAATGAGACGGTTGAATCTTATATCAACCATCGAAATCCAAACGCTTTGATGGATGATATTTTCAGAAAAACACAGACTTTAGGATTGTCATATAATATATTGAAAAACCGCACCATGAAAACATTATCAGGTGGAGAACGAGTTAAAGTGCATTTGGCTTCATGTCTCTTAATGAAGCCGGATATCCTATTTTTAGATGAACCTTCCAATGATTTGGACTTTCAAACGGTTTTATTTTTAGAACAATTTCTACTCAATATAGTGATCCCTGTGGTATTTGTTTCTCATGACCAGCGGTTATTAGAGACTGTCTGCAATGGGGTCATTCATTTAGAACAGATCCATAAGAAAACCAAAGCGATTACACACTTTTTAAGGGTCGATTACCACACTTATAAAACCGAATTTTTGAAGAAGTTTGAATCAGATTGGATGATATCAAGAAAGCAGCGTTCTGATTATCATAAGAAGATGGCTGTTTATCGTCAAATTTATCAAAAGGTCGAATATCGACAAAATCAAGCGGTAAGAACCCCACATGAAGCGCAACTCTTAAAAAAGAAAATCAAGGCGATGAAAAGCACATTAAAACGATTTGAAAAAGAGAAAGACAATTTCATCGATATCCCTGAAAAAGAAGCACCGATGCATCTGTTTTTTGAAAAAAGACCTAAAGTCAATACCCAAAAAGTTTGGATCGATTTGAATCTAGCATCATTTACATTAAAAGATGGACGCACCTTAGGCCCAATTTCACTGGTCGTCAGAGGGATAGACAAAATCGTGATTTTAGGCGATAATGGGTCTGGAAAAACATCTTTGATTCAACACATCTTAAATCAACTCAAAGATACCTCAATTAAAGTTGGATATATCCCACAAAACTATACAGAACTATTGAATGAAACACAAGATTTGGTTAGTTTCATTTTAGAAAGACAAGCCCGATTCAATGAAGCCAAACTCAGACAAGTGATGGGGACGTTGGGATTTAAACGTGAAGATATGATTAAACCCATTGGATCTCTGAGTGAGGGGACCAAACTCAAAGGGTTGTTACTGATGTTGGTCTCAAATGACTATGATTTGCTTATTTTAGACGAACCTACCAGAAACATATCACCGATAAATCAGGATGAGATGTATGAGTTGTTCGGGCAATTTGATGGTGCGATATTAGCAATCACCCATGACCGTGCGATGATTGAAACCGTCTTTGATGACGTGTATGAATTGAATGCTCAAGGCTTGACCAAAGTCAGATGGGAGACCAGCAATGTATCATGACATTTTGAATATAATCCAGAAAGCCAAAGATCACTTTACATACCATTCATTTCATTATGTTGATGAAAATGATGTCAAAGATTATGAAGTGGTCTATGAATCAACCGATGGTGTGCTATTAAAAGGCATCCATCCGAGCCAACATAAACCACACCTTCACTTTTTCGTCCATGATATCGAAACTTTGATGGTCATGTTAAAACCATACCCGAACCATTTGATTGAATTTGTTCCAAAAGAATGGATGTTACTACTAGACCAAGCGGGGTATGTACCTTACGCAGTACTGCGAGACTATTGGTATATGTATCAAAATCCAGTATCCGCTTCATCACTTACTTTCGCAACCTTAGAACAAACCCTTGAAATTGCGTTACTATCTCAATCCAGAACGGGTAGTAGTCGTGCATTTTTGGGAGAATCAGAAGAGGTGATCTCTCATTGGGTGTCTAATCAAGTCGAGGGTGTGGATGATACCTGTGTTTTGATTCATAAACGTGATACCATTGATGGGGCAGTAATGATTGGGTTATATGGTTCGGATGAAAAACGAACCCTTTGGGTCCGATTGATTGTTGTTAATGCATCTGCACAAAACCAAGGCATCGGTCAAAAACTGTTATCACAAGCGCTCTATTATGGTCAAATGCATCATGCCAAACGGGCATTTTTGATGGCCGATGATTTGAATCAAAACGCCTTATATCTATACCAAAAAATGGGATTTAAACCCGACCTAACTTCAGAACAAATCGATATGATAACAAAATAACCCATCGCTGGGTTATTTTTTGTTAGGCGTTCATGACGCGTAGGATGACACATTTTAAATATAAGGATTCATCCGAACCCAATAAAGCTGGGTGATCTTTGGACTGTATACGCATTTCAACCATTTGGACTTTCTTTTTCGCATCCTTCGCTGCGTCTTGTAACATCTGTAAGAAGAGGTCAAT
>DJWH01000053.1 GCA_002441525.1 Acholeplasmataceae bacterium UBA6235
ATTAAAAATAGTTTTGTTGCCTTTCTCATGTTTTCCTCCTATTTATAGGGAGGGATTTAGGTTGGCTAAACCCCTCGTTTTATAACCAAAAATAAATTAAGACGGCATTCTCACAATTGTGATGAGTGCTGGTAATGTTTCCAATGATCCAGATAGATCAGTGGCTGGTACAGATGAAATATTGAACGCGACGTATTGGTAATTGCCCCAGAAAGCGGCGTCTGTCACGATGGTGCCTGTCAAGTTATTGGTTCTAAACATGACAGAATAGGTGTTGAATGAATAATCCATATAGATGACTCTCACTTGATAACCGGCAGCGATTTGTATTTCAGTCACATCTGCCATGGATTCTTTAGAAAGTACATTTGATGCAGCGAAGCCTTTGGAGAAGGCGTCTGTACCTGGGGTAACCGCGATTGCGAAGTTATTCCAATAACCACTGACAAACGATAGTGGTTGATCGACGTGTGCGATTTCAGGACCAGCAAATGGTACGAAGGTTAATTTCGCAGGCATGGTATCCAATACTGCAGATATGTTGGTTGCTGTTGGTGCGGTAGAGATGTTGAAACCCACATATTGGAAATCTTGATAGAATCCATTGGTAAGTGGCGCTGAACCGACAAAGTTTTCTGTACGGCTAACGACTTTGAATCCTGTCCCTTCAATGTAATTAAAGAAAATCACACGAACTTGATAACCCGCTTCGATTTGAACGGTGGTACCTGCAGGGATAAATTGTCTTGGAATGATGTTGGATCCACCAAAGTTGACACTAGCGGTTAACGCTGTGCCGTTGGTATTCCAATAACCAGAACTGAAGACGATTGGGTCCATATCATAACTGAACTTCGATGGTAATGTGTCTAAGGCGACGGAAAGGTCTGAAGACGGTACTGAAGAGATATTGAATGCGATGTATTCATAAGATCCCCAGAATGTCTCATCTAATACTATTGTACCAGTTAAATTGTTGGTACGTAGTAAAACGGTGTATTTTCCGTAGTTATCATAGCTTAAGTAGATGACTCTGACTTGATAACCAGCAGCGACAGTAATGGAGTTAATGCTTGAATAATAGGCTTTGGATTGTGGTTGTGACGCCGCGAATCCATTTAAGAAAGTCATGTTCGCGTTGGTGGTTGTGATGGCGTTCTTATTCAATTCCCAGTAACCAGAGATGAAACTGAATTCTTGATCGACATGAGGGATGACCGCTGGGTGTAAATCCACCACGGTTGCCATATCTAGTGCCGTCATATCCACATCCGAATTGGTGGTGGTAATGATGAACGCGATGAGTTCCTTACCGGTTGCGAAAGTTTCATCGATGTATAAAGGTGCAGTTTGATAATCACTGACCGATAGTACATTGTATTGTCCTTCGACATAGTTTAATACCACATACGCAAACTTATAACCTGCTTCGACTTCAACCACTGTATCGTTGTTGTAGTAACCAGCGGTAAGTGGGTTAGATGAACGGTGATAAACCGATTCTGCTAACGCATGACCATCTTGTTGCCAAATACCTGAAGACCATGTTAAGTCTGAATCGACATGACCTAAACCGGTGCCTTCTGGGTGATATAGTTTGAGTTTGCCAGCCACTTCATCTAGACGTGCTGAGATGTTCGAAGTTGGGTTGGTGGTAATGTTGAATGCGACATGGGTGTATGAACCCCAGAATGCTGCGTCAATTTCAATATACGGTGCTGTATATAATACGGATCTTGATAAGACATGGTATGTATCTTCGCCAGTCTTTTCTAGATAGATGACACGGTATTGATACCCTGGTTGTAAGACGATTTCAGAACCGACTGGTAACATATACTTAGGAATTGGCATGACGGCTGCGAAGCTGTTATGCAATGCATCGGTATCTGGTGATACAGCGGTTGCGTTATCTGCCCAGAAGCCTTGAACGTAAGTGAATGGGTATAATACACCATTGACTTCAATCGGTTCTGGTTCTGGTTCGGTGGTAAATGTTGAATTGGTGACTTGATAAGGGTTTAGGTTTGCACCATTGACCGCTTCAATCGCCAATGCTTGTAAGTGTTCGGTAATACCCGATGGACGGTAAAGCGATGCGCTTAAATCAAAACCGGTGATGGTCTTAAAGAAAGATAAGCCCGCGATGTAACGGCCAAGTGGGTCAGATAAGTGATAACCATCTCTGGTGAATAAGTCGCCAATATAGGATGTACGCGCATTTTGAATCGCGGTACCTGCAGGGATGACGTTCATCACTTGAGAAATTGGATCAACTTTTTGTGAAACCGCGTTTAAAATCGCATTGTACATGGTCATTTGATCTTGGTTATAATTCGCAAAACCACTGTGAGTACTGGTTTGTTGATAAGCCCAAGTCATGTGCCACATGATTTGAACATTTGGATTGGTTGCGTTTTGTTCAACGAAACGAGTTAAGGTTTCGATGTGATTTGCGTATTGCGCAGGTAAGCCACTATAATGGCTGGCTTGTTGGAAGGTCACGACGTCCCAACGTTCTGCACGAATCGCTGCGGATAATTTAACACCATTGATGATTTCAACGGTAGCGTCTTCAAATAATTGATATTGGTATGCAGCTGCGTCATTCGCGATGTTGGTGACATGTTGAGCCAATTCTGACCCACCAATGTACATATTCGCTACCACGATATTTTCTGCTGGGATGCCATAAGATTGTGCAATGCTCCATAAGAAGCGTTGTGCATCTTCAGAGAAGCTATTACCAATGGATAATACTTTAAAGGTTTGATTGAAGTTGGTTTCTGCTTTCCATTTCGCATACAATGTGATGCTTTCGGTTGGTGCGTCTACTTCAAAGTTCCACAAATCTGTGTGTGCTTGATCGCGATACCATCCGGCAAACAAGAATCCAGATTTCACTGGGTCTGCTGGACGTGCGATGACAACATTGTTTTCAACTGAAACAGCAGTGACTGCTGAACCACCATCGACATCGAATGAAACCATTGGTGTGGATTCAATCCATTTAGCGTATAGGGTAAAGCTGTTATTCACAACATCTGTAAATACATATGGGGTGACCAATTCAGCTTCCACATACCAGCCACCAAAGGTATAGTTTTCTTTGGTAGGTGCGGTTGGTTCTGCAAGTGCAGTCCCGGAGTTGACATTGACAGATGCTACAGCTGAACCGCCATTGGATTCAAAGGTAACCACTAAAACGATCGGGTTCCATTTCGCATACAAGGTGATGTTTGCGTTCACAGCAGATGTGAATACGTAAGCGTTGGTGTAAGCGACATCGGTATACCAACCATCAAACGTGAAATGTTCTCTTGTTGGGTCTGCTGGTTTTGAAACCGTGCTACCAGCATTGACTGAAACCGGTGGAATGACAGAACCATTGGTCATAAATGTCACGGTATAAGGTCCTTGTACGGCTGTCCATTTCGCGTACAAAGAAATATGACCGGTAACTTTATCACTGGTGAAATTCCAAGGGGTTGTAAGTGCTTCTTCTTTATACCAACCATCAAAGGTATAACCCGATTTGGTTGGGTCGGTTGGTTTGGATACTAAACCATTTTCATTGACTTCTACAGGTGTAACAACAGACCCACCATCAGACATGAAGGTAACGGTATACTTCACCGGATCTTCAGCTGGTACACAAGCGGCGAGACTGGTTACTAATAGTAAGCCAACCAAGATGTACATCAGTTTTTTCATTTCTTTTCCTCCCTAAATGTTTTTTTGCCTAATCGAAACGTTTCGATTAATCAAAATGAATGCGATAGTTTGAAAAGTCCTATCTAATTCTAAGTATAGTCGATAAAATGGGCTTTGTCAAAATAATTATGTAAGCGATTTCTATTTAAATGAATATTGAAAAAGTTGAAATTTCGGGGTGATATTTTAAACATTTCAATTTTCACCTACACATAGTGTAAAAAGAAAACGAGTTCGTCTATCAAAGAGATGAACTCGGCTTCGGTTTTATGAGATGTTTTTCAATAGCCTTAACCCATTGAGGATGACGACTAAGGTACTGCCTTCATGGATGAATACCGTGAGGGATAATTGGATATTTAAGATCAAATTAGTCATGATTAAGAATAGTACAACCCCCATCGCGAAAATCATATTTTGAATGACGACACGTCTGAGTTTTTGACTGACCTTATGAGCGATGACCAGTTTATTTAAGTCATCGTCCATCAATACCGCGTCCGCTACTTCCATCGCGATATCGGTACCTTGTTTCATGGCGAACCCAATGGATGATTTCACCAATGCCGGCGCATCATTGACACCATCACCGACCATCGCGACATGTTGATGGTTCTGTTTAAGGGCATCTATCCAATCCGATTTTTCAGCCGGTAACACATCGCCAATGATTTCATCTAATCCTAGTTCACGACCCATGGCTTCTGCGGTTGTTTTTGAATCTCCAGAGATCATGATGGTATGGATATGTTTGGATGTGAACTACCCACCACTTAACTA
>DJWH01000028.1 GCA_002441525.1 Acholeplasmataceae bacterium UBA6235
GGTCATAATGGGGTTGCATTCTCAATAAATGTGACCTATAATTGATGTATACTTAATCTGGTTTAAGGTGTACTTAGTACATAACAGGGAAGAAAGTTAAAAGCTTTCGCTGCCCCAGCAACCGTAAGATGGACAACTCACAAATACCACTGTGTATAACGGGAAGGTGTGATGCGGATGAAATCGAGCCGGTAGACCTACCTAAAACCCAATCAAGTACCGCCTGGGTGATGCGTGTATGAAAACAATTTTTAATTGTTATTTATATCTATACTCCAGGTGGGTATAGATTTTTTTATTGACATCAGAAGGCTGGAGGAGAAAATAATGTCAAATTGGATTAAAAAGATTTTTTTAGTTGTATTTTTGTTAACCTTATCTGTTGGGTTAGCCGCTTGTCAAACCACACCTGAACAAGGTGATAAGGTCTTGATCACGATTGAATTGTATGATGATGCATTATTGGTATCTAAACAATTCAAAGTGAATGAAAATGTGACTGCAGAAGCCGCACTAGATGAACATTTAGAAGCGACTTACGAAGTGTATTCCTGGGGGAAGATGTTGCTAACCCTTACCTATCAAACATATAAATTAGAACCTGGTACTCAAGAATTCATCGCGTTTTATGTGAATGGTGAATCCTCGATGGTTGGGGTATCCGATTATTATGTCAAAGATAATGACGTTTTAGCATTTAAATTAGAAAGCTGGTCATAGTGTGCGTATTCGAATTTTTGACCTCGTTGTGATGGCGATTTTCACAGCCATCATCTTCGTCGTAGAACAAGCCCTATCGTTTATCCCTAATGTCCAATTAACGGTCTTTTTATTCGTGCTTTATACCCGTTTGATTGGCTCTAAAAAAACGTTATTTATTGTGGTAGTACATACTTTACTCGATAACATATACATGGGAACGTTGATCTGGCATTTGGTGGTTCCGATGATGATGGCATGGTCATTAATTCCGATATTATTAGGCACAGTATTTAAGAAAGTTCAAGGTGTGGTGGGATTATCCATTTTCGCCTTCGGTTTTGGTTTTATTTACGGCATGATGTTCATTCCATTCCAAGCCTATGTTTGGGGTTATGATATGTGGCTTTATTTCATGTATGACTTACCGTTTGAATTCGCGATGGGCATCTCTGGGGCATTGTCTGTTGCAACCCTTTATCAACCGGTCTATTATTACATGAATTATGAGATTTCTAACTATCAATTATTGGACACAAAACGGTATGTATCTTAAAAGAAGTCGAAAGATTTCTTTTTCTTTTTAAGTATTTTCGAAGCATTTGATATGGAATTCCTTTAAAAAATGCAAAACGGGTTGCATTCCCATATGTAATATGATATAGTTAATAAGGCAGTAAAATACACATGCATGAACAGTGGTTTACCAGGTGCCCGTATGGGTGGTTGAAACCATGTATGTCATGCAGAGGAAGACTAACAAATGGAGGAAAGAAAAATGTCAGTCGTTTCAATGAAGCAATTACTTGAATCTGGCGTTCACTTCGGTCACGCAACCAGAAGATGGAACCCAAAGATGGCTCGTTACATTTACACTGCACGTAACGGCATTTACATCATCGACCTTAAGAAGACTGCAGAGTCTATCGAGAAGGCGTACCAAGCATTGTTCGCCATTGCACAAAATGGTGGTAAAGTCCTATTCGTAGGTACCAAGAAGCAAGCACAAGAAGCAGTTAAAGAAGAAGCAGCAAGAACTGGTCACTATTATGTTGATCAAAGATGGTTAGGTGGTACCTTAACCAACTTCAAAACCATTCGTAGAAGAATCAAGAGATTAAAAGATTTATACGATATGGAAGCACAAGGTACATTCGAAGTATTACCTAAGAAAGAAGTCATCGGTCTTAAGAAAGAACGCGAAAGACTTGAAAAGTTCCTAGGTGGTATCAAAGAAATGCAAAAACTACCTGAAGCTATCTTCATCGTAGACCCACGTAAAGAAAGAAATGCCATCCTAGAAGCACGTATCTTAAACATCCCAGTATTCGGTATCGTTGATACCAACTGTGATCCAGATGACGTTGACTATGTCATTCCTGCAAACGATGACGCGATCAGAGCCGTTAAACTCATCACTTGGGTTATGGGTAATGCAGTCGTTGAAGCACAAGGTGGCGTGGTTGAAAAGTTTGAAGATGCTGAAGAAGTTAACATGCAAGAAGCATCTAGAAACGTTGAAAACAAAGAACGTCCAAGACGTCCTCAAAGAGACAATGCTCAACCTAGAGAAAATAGAGAATACAAGAAGCCTTATGTTAAAAGAGAAGGCCAAGCAGCACCTGCTTCATCCGCTCAACCAACTGAACTAGAAAAACTAAAAACAAGTGAATTAAGAGAACTTGCAAAAGCAAAGAATGTTCCTGGCTATGAAGAAATGAAGAAAGCTGACTTACTTGCAGCATTAAAGTAAAAAGGTAGATAGGGATGTTAAATCATCCCTTTTATTTTAATAAAGAGTACAAAAGAACCAAAAAAAGGTATAATATTATTGAAATTAGGAGGATATTAACCATGGCAGTTACAGCAGCACAAGTTAAAGAACTAAGAGACATCACCGGCGCGGGGATGTTAGATTGTAAAAAAGCATTAGAACAAACCGATGGCAATATTGACGCAGCCGTTACTTATTTAAGAGAAAAAGGGATTGCAAAAGCCGCTAAGAAAGCTGACAGAATCGCAGCAGAAGGTCTATGCAATGTCATCGTTGATGGCAACGTTGCCGTTATTTATGAATTAAACTCCGAAACTGACTTCGTTGCTAAGAATGAAAAATTCTTAAGCTTACTAGACAATTTAGGACAAATCATCCTTGCAAGTGGTGCAGAAAGCACAGAAGCTGCATTACAAGTGGTAAACAATGGAAAATCTGTTGAAACCTTGTTGGCAGAAGCGACCGCAACCATCGGTGAAAAGATCACTTTAAGACGTGTTCAAAGAGTCGTTAAAGAAGAAGCTCAAGTGTTTGGTGCTTACAAACACATGGGTGGTAGAATCGCTACATTATCCTTATTAAATGGTGGTAATGATGCGGTTGCTAAAGACATCGCAATGCACGTTGCAGCTCAAAAACCACAATACTTAGACCAATCTCAAATTTCTGCAGATTTCATCGCGAAAGAAAGAGACGTTTTAGTTCACCAAGCGATTGAAGAAAACTCTAAAGAAGCTAAACCAAAACCACAAAACATCCTTGAAAAGATGGTCGAAGGTCGTTTAAACAAACAACTTAAAGACATCTGCTTGGTCAACCAACCATTTGTTAAAAACCCAGATGAAACCGTTGAACAATACGTTAAGAACAACAAGGCAGTGGTCGTATCCTTCATCCGCTTAGAAGTTGGCGAAGGTATCGAAAAGAAAGAAACCGACTTCGCTAAAGAAGTTATGGAACAAGTTAGAGCTTAATCAAATAAAATAAAATCTAAAGATCGAGGTGTCTATGAGCTATAAACGCGTATTACTAAAAATGAGTGGAGAAGCGATGAGAGGCCATACAGAGTTTGGTATCGATCCTCAAACCGTCATGAAATTAGCCAAAGAAGTCAAGGATGTTAAAGACCTTGGCATCGATGTGGGTATTGTCGTTGGTGGTGGGAACATTTGGCGTGGTAAAACCGCTGAAGGTCTCGGTATGGATCGTGCACAAGCCGACTACATGGGTATGTTAGCAACCATCATGAATGGACTAGCATTACAAGACGCGCTTGAAAAATTAGGCGTACCAACCCGTGTGATGAGCTCATTAAACGTTTCTGAAGTATGCGAACCTTATATCCGCAGACGTGCGACACGTCATATGGAAAAAGGTCGTGTTGTAGTCTTTGTAGGCGGTACTGGATCACCTTACTTCTCGACCGATACTGCAGCCGCACTTCGTGCCGCAGAAATCGACGCAGAAGTCATCTTAATGGCCAAAAATGGGGTTGAAGGGGTATACGATAAAGACCCTAGAAAATTCACAGACGCCATCATGTATAACGAATTAACCCATAAATTTGTCTTAGAACATGGTCTAGAAATCATGGATTCCACAGCCGCAAGCTTGTGTAAAGACAATCACATCGATCTCATCGTATTTAATATGAACCAAGAAGGCAACATCAAAAAAGCCGTCTTAGGTGAAAAATTAGGCACCATTGTAAAATAGGAGGATAAGATGAACGAACAAGCGGATTTACTATTATTAGAAGCCGAAGAAAAAATGGAGAAATCCATTCATGCCCTTCAACACGATTTCGCATCGATTCGTACCGGTAGAGCTAACCCATCCCTACTAGATGTCGTTCACATCGAGTATTATGGCGTAGATAGCCCTATCAAACAAATCGCATCCATCTCAGTACCTGAAGGTAATCAACTATATATCAAACCATTTGATAAATCCACATTGAAGAAAATCGAAACTGCTATCCAAGCATCGCAATTGGGGTTACAACCTCAAAATGATGGTGTGGGGATCCGTTTGATTTTACCTCAACTAACCACTGAACGCAGAAAAGAATTGGCTAAACAAGCTGAAAAACTCGCTGAACATGGTAAGATTGCGGTTAGAAATGTCCGTAGAGAAACCAATGAACACATCAAGAAGTTAGAACTAACTGAAGATGCTGAACATGGGTATATTGAAGACGTTCAAACATTAACCGACAAATTCGTGGAAAAAGTCGATCAAGTGACCAAGATCAAAATCGACGAAATCATGGCAATCTAAATTGTCAAAGGCCAAGCAATTGGCCTTTTTCTTTTGTAAAAATAACAAAAAGTGTTCATATATTTATTTATAAGTCTTACAAAAATCTTAATGATTCGCTATAAAAGAGTTAAAGGAGCGTGATATTGTGGCAAAGAAACAAAATTTAACAACACAATCTAGAAGTCCACACCCTCTTTAGGTAGCGGGATGAATTGATTTTTTTCTTTTGATTTAGGTATACAAACACCCATAAATAATGTTATAATATAGTTGAATAATCTCTATACATAAACACTATGAAAAGGAGGATGTAACATGAATAAAGCCTTTAAGTTTCGTATCTATC
>DJWH01000058.1 GCA_002441525.1 Acholeplasmataceae bacterium UBA6235
CTGGCGCAACCTTCAACCCAAACAACACTGAAAAAATAGATGAGTTGATGCGTTATACAGATTTAATCTTACTCGATATCAAACACATGGATGAGGGTTCACATCAAACCCTAGTTGGTGCCTCTAATAAGAATGTACTCGCGTTTGCGAGATACTTAGATGCTTTAAATAAAACCGTCTATATCCGACACGTTTTATTGCCAGGGATTACGGGTACACCCACCCAACTTAACGCTTTGAGAAACTTCTTAGATACGCTACACAATGTCAAACAAATCGATATTTTGCCGTATCATACCAAAGGCATTTCTAAATGGAAAACCTTAGGCTTTGAATATGCTTTAATGGACCTAAGAGAACCAACTAAAGAAGAAATCTATGAAGCCCATGATATCTTAAAAACAGCCTATATTTACAAGAAATGAGCTAAACCAAGCATACATCACTGTGCTTGGTTTTTTTCTTGGTTGACAAAATATAGTATCTTGCTATACAATATACCTGTATCTTGCATAACATAATACTAGGGGGATACGTCATGGCCAATAAAGTTCAAATCATCAAGGGTTTTTTAGAAGGCTTCGTTTTGGAGGTACTTTCAAAGGAACCATTGTTCACCCATGAAATCATCGAACGACTCGATACCATGGGATATAAAAACTTAAGCGAGGGTACCATATACCCACTGATGTTACGATTAGAAGCACAATCTTTTATCGTGTACACCAAAGTACCTAACCCATTAGGACCTATGAAGAAACGATATGAAATCACGAAAGATGGTTTTGAAGAATTGGCCAACATTAAAGCTATTTGGGCAGAATTTAGAACCATTTCCGATGATATATTAGGAGGTAAATGACATGTTTGTATTATCTGGTGAGTATTTAAATCGGTATAAGAAAGTCAAAAGAGTCATTAAAAAACAAACCCGTTCTAGCGTGAAAAGATCAGAAGCTTTACAAGACCTATATAACATCTTTATAGAGCTAGAAATGACGGGTGGTTCTTTAGATGAATTTATGAATTTACGTACCTATACGACAGACATCATCGCAACCTTACCGAAGAAGAACAAATATATTCGATGGGGTGTATTATCGGGATTAGGGATTGTTTTGATATCCACCATTGTCTATTTAGGTTTATATATACAGGAGTTACAAAAGTATACGGTGTTGGCATCCCCTTCGGTTGAATTACTCAATAGAACCATTATTCAATGGGATCCCATTGAGCATGCTGATGGGTATCGTATTTATGTCGATGGTATGTTAAGAGACAACATAGAGGAGACCAGTTATAATTTGTATCATTTGGATTACGCACGTTCTTATACCATCGAAGTTGAAGCCTACAGCAATCAAAAATACTTCAAAAAGAGTGTCCGAGTACCTATGTTGGTTTCAACCCCGAGAAAACAAAGCCAAGTGTATGACTTTGGTCAGTTTGTTCAAACATTGATATTTGATGATAACCACAGTGCGCATGTCTTAATTTCACCAAACTATACAGGAACTTACCGATTGACACCATCTATGATGGATGATCATTATGCCTACTATTTAGAAGATTTAACCACACAAGACAATGTTTTGATGTTAAAATCGACTGATTATTTCAGTGTTTTATTAGAAAGTGATCGCGTCTATGAACTCACAGTCAATGATATGAGAAAACTAAATTTGACCATCACGATTGCTTTATCTGGAGAAGAAAAATACGACAACCTTGAAAACCTCAATAAGACGATAACAAGAGATACATCCTTCTTTGTAGAATACCAAAACTTATCAGGTGAAGATCAATATTATCAATATACAGGTGACCCTGTTCAAATCAGAGCCTATCAAGGTTTAGCCTATGAAGGTATCGGTTATTACGTTGTATTTTTAGATGACAATGTCATCAAAATTCATAAAACCGCGACACGAGTTATTTTCAAGATAACCCATGATGGACCGGGAGAAGCTACGATTGATTTTGAGCATATGACCACGGATGTAACCAACCTATCCATCCATCAGACGTTTACGTTAACCGGAGATCCCCAAATCATAACACATACGTTTACAGGTGCATCCGATATCATTATTCATTCAGGTGAGCAAAGGTATGGGATCGCCATCTATACATATGATGGTACACTTGTAAGGGCCTTGGTTCATTCAATTTCTGCAACGGAAATGGTTTATGAAGTACCATCGGTTTATATGGCGCAACCAGTAACTATTGTGATTTTTACAATACCAAGCGATGAACCACCAGGCACAGGACCTTCTACGATTACCATTCAACCTAGTGTATAAAAATAAAAGCACGATTTCTGACGAAGAATTCGTGCTTTTTGTTACGTTTACGAATGATTAATCAACCCATTGAGTATTTAGACAGTCTGCTTGTTCAGGTCTGTCATAGATATTGATGAATAGCGCTTCTCTCAAGTTAAGCGTAATTTTGGATAAATCATGGATAGGATTCAGCTTTTTAAAAACAATTGTAAAGAGTGTTTGTTCGCTGCTTAATCTCGTTTGAACATTCATGTAATTGAAGGATATATGACCATCCATTTCGTGATGGATACCATCCAGATGGTATATAACATCTACGATTTGATACTGACTTGTATCGTATAACAGTGACAAATCCAGCCCATTCAGTGAAATATCCCCAGATAAAACAACATCCATTTGAAGTTCATCCCAGTTTTCATTTAAAACTTTTAAGATGAATCCATTTTTAAGCGTTTGATACACAGGGTATAGTGTTGTTGTTTCTATAATGGGTCCATAAAATAAGGCACTATGGGCTAGAGATAAAGCCCATCCAAGGTGTTCTAAACCAAGTTTATGATGAATTGGTAGGGATTCAATCCCTTCACCATAATAACCAAAATCATGGGTTGTCAGTGAGGCATCATACACATAATTGATGATATAAACTTGTTGTTGGAAATTGGATAACGTAAACCACTTTTGAATAAAAGAAGTAAGGTCAGCACTATGTCGATTTTTCTCGACATAGATATCATAAAAATAACGCGTCACATCATGAACAAAGAGATTCAAAGGTAATATCATTTTGGGACTCAATTTAGACCCTACATAAACATACTCAGCATCCACTTCAAAGGTTTCACCAGTAACGTCTATCAAATATTGCCACTCGATATCAGATGTATACCGATAGTAAAATGTTTGATTGTGATAGAACAAATCGACGTTCTCTGTGATGGGTAAAGTAACCACTTGATAATCTGTAATCCAATTCGTATAAGCAGATAATCCCGTATTTTTAGCTTTCATATAATCGTAAAATGGTTTTAACGTGGATACCAATGTGTCTGAAAATAGTTCAAAGTTGAACAACAACGATACTTTGTTGTATTGGATACGAATGGTTTGAGGACCAGTAAGCATAAATTTAGAAAGATCTGATTCACTGATCATAGACTGTTTTACAGTTACGATTTCTGTATCACCATTATCTCTTAAAACGCGAATAGACAGATCCTCATAAGAAAACAATCCGACGATCATTTGATTTTGGTCTGAATTTACGAAGATGTCATATCCAATGATTGGCGATTTAGATGAACAACCAGCGATGACTATCATTGATAACAACCACAATGATGCAAGCAGGATTTTTTTGATCTTATATGTTTTCATGTCTTATCTACCTCTATAACCAGTACCAGCCAACATAGTAGTCGCCTACTTTTATGACCACATAAGCATCCAACTGAAGATTGATGAACTGCGTACCATAGACATACGCTGTAACCCCAGTCGGTAGTTTGGATTCAGCCCAAATCTCATCCCAGGTATTAAATGTACCATAGGTAGAGGCGATGTATGGGATGGCGTTGATTTCATCTAAAGTCAATGGTGTTTCAGACGTGTAATGTAATAAATACTCATAATTATGATAAGCTATTGCCTCTTTGACTGTTTTCGCTAATGTGAGGATGTCATAGAGTTCGTATCCATCATTATTTTTTTTCAAAAGAAATAACAATTCTTGGCCGGTTGTAGTGATAACGACATAACTTTCGATGGCATCGACATGGAGGTTAGCAGCGAGTGTATTCAAATCGCCAACCATTAGAGCTGCGATACCCAACGAATCGGAAGCGATTGAAGCGATACTATCTTCGTATTGGCTGAGTTTCACTTGAATGAGGCTTTCTGGGGTATCCCAAGTCTTTTGTTCCATCCCATCTTTCACATAAACTTTACCATTCAGCGCAGAAACTAGGGCGTTATAACTCCAAAGCTCATAAACCATTTGACCTGAAGCGTTACGGTAAGCTATAGGGATATTGGCAGAGGTTGTATCAATACCAAAATCCATCGTGAAATTCGAACGATTATCATCGGTATACGATGACAAAATGCCTTGATTAATCGGTACTGAGCCTGAAATTCCGGCGATACCTAAATCGGTATTCGCTTTTTGTAAGAAATCATAATAGTTGCTTGGGAAAGCAACATCCACTAAATTGATTTCGATTTTCACATAGTTGTTATGATCAATCAAGCGTTGCTCATATTGAGACTTTAGTTGTTGTGCCATGGTTTGAAAGGCCTGGTTGCCACTGGATGAATAAGTCAAATCCAAAGCAATCACAGTATAATTTGAAGCATTACCACGTTCATAATACCCCTCAGTGATGGCTCGATTCACCGCTTGTTCAAAGAGAGATACGGCTTTGTCTGGAACGAAACCATAGTTATCCTGTCCATACTTAATTAAAATGTCTGCCCCAGCTGGAAGTGTTCTGATTGTTACACCATGAGGCACATCGATGAAGAAATTAGTTCTTAGTAAAGTATAAACAGGCAGATAAATTTTCGCTTGATTCACTGCGGCTTCATAACGATCAAACCCATAATACAAGGCTTGTCTCATCTCTTTATACATCAAAATAGGTTCAGGAACAAAGTTTGGATTAATTGTAACATCCGGGTGTGATTCTATGTAGGCATCTCGTCGTTCTTCTGTACCAAACCCATTAATTACCAATCGATAAGTTGTTGCGGATGGTATGGTACTTACTCGACTGTCTAAAGCATATTCGAGGGTACGGTTTGTTGGTAAGTTAGCCATATCGAGTTTACCATCTAAAAATGCTTGGAAAATAAGGTCGGTACCAGTCATAAACTGATAGTGTAAACCTGTAAAGTGATACATGTCTTTTAGTGGGTGATTCGAATTCTTTTTAAAAGTGAGTTGTTCACCCAAGGTCCAACTATCTAAATAGTAAATACCAGAAGAAGGTGTCGACTCAGGTGAGGTTGCGTACCCATTAGGGGTGAGTTTTTCTAAAAGTTGTTGGTTTAAAGGCGAGAGTAATGGTGAGGAAAACTGATACTTAACATCAAATGCTGATTTATCGGTTGTATACTCAATTTCTAAGGTGTTTGAACTACCCGACGCCAGTCTTAAACCAACTTGATTGATACCAATAGTACCGGCTAAAAATTCTGAAGCCCCTTTGACTTGGTTACTAACAAAATCGTTACCGCCCGTACGAGCTCTAAACCATTGTTGTTGTAAAGCGTATCGATAGGTCCATAAGAAATCCTCCGCATTTAGCACTTCATGACCACTTGGCAGACCCGATAGGTTTGTATTTGGATGATAAGTCCAAACCAAATTATCTTTAACAGGAATTCGCCAAACTTTAGCGTATATCTGTCCATTAATGACGTTTGGATTGACAGGGATTGGCTCAGATTCAGCCAAAGAAGGTTGAAGTTTAAACCCAGTCTTGGTGTCATCGAAGAAGTGATCATACAATGACCCACTGAATTGACTGATTATTGCTTCATCCGTATAATTATCACTTATCCAACTATTTAATGTGTATGGGTCTGTACTGTAAGCAGATCTAAATGTGAATTCATTTGCGTTTCCATAAGTGTTGCCTGACATCATAACTTGTGAATCATCGGTATTTAATTTAGAAAACGGTACACCAAAACCTAAGACAGCATTATGGGTTGGGCTGAATAATTCAACCCTATTGGAAAACATCATGCGTGTCGCGCCTGTAAATAGAGGTACGCCTGCGTAGACATTATCTAGTAGATAGTTTTCTGCGGCTGCATATATCTTCGCAATCTCGGTATAGTTTAACTCTGTAAAGTCATACAAACCATTGGCTTCTTGAAAAAACTCAAGCGGTACATCATTGGTCACATCAGGACCAATAACATCGACTTTGCCAACGATAAAAAGTTGAAGGTAAGCCACATCCAATAAACTGATCTGTCCATCACGATTGATGTCAGCCAGTTCAATCAAATCATCTTTTAATAATGCTTTTCCTGCCAAATGCAGTTGAATCATCAAAGCGTCTTGTATGGTTACTTGACCATCCATATTTAGGTCACCGAACTCACCGACATGAACTGCCATGAAGACATAAGATACGTCTGGAATCGCAGTGAATTGACTACTAGGTCCCATCATAATAATCTCATTGTTAAAGGTTTGATCTAAAGAGATGACATCGTATTGTCCGTATGGAATGTATGACTTAACCTTGAAGGACAACTCAAATAAAGTGTTGAAGCCTGTGATGGTTTGTTCGGTTTGACTGAACGCAACAGAAATGATGCCCGGGTTTTCAATGTTATAGACTAAACCTGGAAATTGACGCTGATCATAATTGAGACTGATTAATTCAAAAAGATTGGCATCGTAAAGCAGTCGCATCTGATAGCCTGCAACCGGATATGGTGTATCTAGAGTAACATTAATCTTAAAGGTGAGCCCATGGGATGTGTGGACATCCTCGGTGGATGAAACCACTGTTACAGCGGTATCCAAGGCTACCAATGTCGTGTAGCTAAAGACAAAAAAGCTCCAAAGACTGATTAAAGATACGATAAAAAACCGACGAATATATCGACGAATCATGATTCCACCTCCAATTTGAGACTAAAGTATTCAATTTCTGTTGAATTTATAAACATTTTACATCATTCATTATAAAAAGCAATACTTATTTTGATAGTCTAGAATCAATAAATAAAAAATGTGCAAATAAACGTATCTTCAATGATTGAATCTACATACTTGAGCATCGAAAAATGTAACAATTGTAACATTTTCATTGAAAAATTTCGCTGGAAAGACTATAATACAATTACAGGAGGTTAATGTATGCCGGATGAAACAGTGACATTTCTCACAAAAGCAAAAAAACTAATTACCCATAAAAAAAGAAGTGTCGCTGCTAGAGCAGATTTTATTCAAAATTTGGCACTAATCGGAATACTCAATATTGACGAGATTTGGCATCATATCTTAAGTCTTACCAAATTTCAAAGATTAGTAGATTATAAACCTGCTTATGATGGTGGGCAAGAAGCATATATATTCATCAAGAAAATCCATGGTGAAGACATATATATAAAACTGAAAATTGAAATTCAAAACAATGAGGAAATATTGGTTTGTCTCTCATTTCACAAATGAATAACCACAGGAGATTGCTATGAAAAATATAATGAACACCTATATTAAAGAAACCACTACTACATTTCAAATCAATGATACGACCATTATAGTACCAGGTAAGAGAAGGTTCGATGCCACGACAAATGAACCTGTTTTTGATTATGATTTAGACAATGCCTTGCTGATTGAAGCAGGTAAAAAATATCGAGAATCTATACATTTTGACGGAGAAAAACTCATTGAGTTTCGTAAAAAACATGATTTGACACAAGCATTGTTTGCAAAAATCTTAGGGATATCTAGAAAAACACTCATTTCCTATGAAAAAAATTATGCCATCCCAAACAATCAAAATCTAAAACTGATACAGTCAATGATTAAAGATGAAACTTTACTTGAAAAAATGTCAACTCATTTCAATGCCCCACTAACCTATAAAGAGATGGAGGTCATAGGTAACATTAGAGTTGAGGAATCTATGGATGAATATTCTGGTTTCCAAGCCATTAATGAAGACATACTGATTTCATTGATGTTATTCTTTTCGGACAAAGGTATATCTCAAACACGACTTCAAAAAGCAATGTTTTATAGCGATTTTCTCAATTATAAAACCACAGGTACATCATTAACTGGATTATATTATCGAAAGTTTCCTTTTGGTCCTTACTCAGAAGCATTAAATAAATTGACAGACGATTTGATTAGACTTGAAAAAATGACTAGAAAATTGGATTATTTGATGGTTTCGCAAGAGAAAGTTAATCTAGATTTTCTCACTGAACCTCAATTCGAAATGGTTAAAAAAATCAAACGATACATACAAAAGAATGATGCTAAAGCTGTTTCAGATGATTCGCATCTCCATAATGGATGGATTTATACAACTGATTTCGAAAAAATTTCCTATGCATTTGCAGTCGATATGTTAGATGACTTCTTGAACTGTGAATAAGAACATATGGTACTAAGCGTTTCTCATTATGAGAGACGTTTTATTTCAATCAGTATCGGTTTTCAAAAAATGTTATAATTAAAATAGAAAACTCAAAAAGGATGGCGATACTATGAAAGACGACGTAACGATTTCTTTAGAAGCAGAAAAACGACACATCAGTGAGATTGCAAGAAAGTATGACATTTTCGATCAAGAATTGGAACCTTTTGGGAAATGGGTTGCAAAAATTGAATCATCCGTTTATGACCGTTTAAAAGATAAACCCAATGGCAAACTCATCTTAGTCACAGCCATTACCCCAACCCCATTTGGTGAAGGTAAAACCACCATGACCGTGGGCTTGGTAGATTCGCTCAATAGCATTGGAAAAAAGACCATGGGGGCTTTAAGAGAACCTTCACTCGGTCCTGTTTTAGGGATGAAGGGTGGCGCAACCGGTGGCGGTTACGCACAAGTTTTACCTAAAGAAAAAATCAACTTACATTTTACAGGCGATATCCACGCCATTACGACCACACATAATTTTTTGTCTGCAGCCATTGATAATTCATTACACTTTGGCAACCCGCTTCAATTAGACCTTGAAAAAATCACTTGGCCAAGAACATTAGACATGAACGATAGAGCCATTCGTGAGGTTCAAACCGAATATCGTAAAGACAAGTTTATCATCACTGCAGCTTCTGAAATCATGGCGATTTTGTGTCTAGCCAAAGACATCAAAGATTTAAGACAACGCTTAGGGGATATTTTGATTGGCTATGATGTTGAAGGTAATGAAGTTCATGCGAGAGCACTCAACATCATTGACTCGATGATCATTCTTTTACAAGACGCTTTGAAACCTAATTTGGTTCAAACCTTAGAACACAATGGTGTCTTAATCCATGGCGGTCCATTCGCGAACATTGCCCATGGCTGTAACTCGATCATCGCGACACAAACCGCTTTAAAACTCGCTGACTATGTCGTTACCGAAGCGGGATTTGGTGCGGACTTAGGCGCGGAAAAGTTCATCGATATCAAAACCAGATACTTGGGTGAAACTCCAAGTGTGGTGGTTGTGGTTGCGACACTTCGTGCCCTTAAATACCACGGTATGGCAGAAGGTTTATCCGATTTAGAAGCCTTAAAGATTGGGATTGCGAACCTAGAAAAACATACCTCTAACATCCGTAAATTCAACTTACCATACGTCATCGCGATCAATAAGTTTGCGAACGACCCAGATAATGAACTTGAATTCTTAATGGATTGGGCAAAAGAACATAATCATCCAATCAGCCTCGCAGAAGTATTCTTGAAGGGTTCTGAAGGTGGGCAAGACTTGGCACATAAAGTGGTTAAACTTACTGAAAATAAACATGAAGTAAAACGCATCTATGAGTTATCTGATGATCTATTTGAAAAAGTGGATAAGATTGCCCAAAACATCTATGGTGCGACTGCTGTGGTGTATTCACCTAAAGCACAAAGAAAATTAAAAGCATTAAATGAACTTTATAAAGACTACCCAGTGTGTGTCGCTAAAACGCCACTATCTTTCTCCAATGATCCTAAACGTAGAGGTATGCCTCATGCATTTGATTTAGCCATCGAAGATGTCCGTGTTTCGAGAGGTGCACGTTTTGTGGTGGTTTTAACCAAAGGCATCATCACCATGCCTGGTTTACCAGAAGTACCGAACGCAACCAAGATGTTCATCGATGACTTAGGCAACATTTCAGGCAAACTCTAAAGGAGGGTTTAATCATGATTTTAGACGGTAAAGGTCTAGCAAGACAAAATGAAATCACCCTCAAAGAAAAGGTTAAATCATTAAAACAAAAATTCGGATTTACACCCACTTTAAGGGTCATTTTAGTGGGAGAAAACCCCGCTTCAATCGCATATGTAAACTCAAAGAAAAAAGCGTGTGATCGTGTCGGTATCGATGGCGAAATCATTCGCTTACCCATCGATATTCAAGAAGAAGCACTGATTGATAAGATTGAATCCCTCAACCACGACCCTAAGGTCGATGGGATACTCGTTCAATTACCCTTACCAAAACACATCAATGAAACCTTTGTTTTAAACAAGGTATCTCCTGATAAAGATGTAGATGGTTTGCATACCATCAATGCAGGTAAACTCTTCACAAAGCAACCTGGGGTCGTTCCTGCAACACCACTGGGTGTGATGATGTTACTTAATCATTATAAAATACAGACGGAAGGCAAATACGCTGTCGTCGTTGGCAGATCCAATTTAGTAGGGATGCCACTGGCGAAACTGTTGAATGACGCCGACGCGACAGTAACAGT
>DJWH01000096.1 GCA_002441525.1 Acholeplasmataceae bacterium UBA6235
TGGGTGATCCTTATGATATTAAAGTCAGAGATTATGATTTATGTGTGAGAAAAGCTGACCTATCATTCATCGAGGTTCACCCATTATGAGAATAGCACTGATTGGCAATCAAAATAGTGGTAAGACCACTTTGTTCAATGCGTTAACCGGTGCTAATCAAAAAATTGGTAACTGGCCTGGGGTAACGATTGAACAAAAAGTGGGCTACATTTCCAATGGTACCCATGAAATCATCGATTTACCAGGGATTTATTCCTTATCGCCCTATACGCTTGAAGAAGCTTTATCAAGGGCATTCTTGATTCAAGAGAAACCCGACTTAATCATCAACATCATCGACGCGACATCGATTGAACGTAGTCTATATTTGACCACCCAGTTGATGGAACTGAATATCGATATGGTGATTGCTTTAAATATGGCGGATATGTTCGATAAAAAAGGCATTTCAATCGATATTAAAGCCTTATCAGAACAACTTCAAACCACCATTGTTAAGATATCCGCATTGAAGCGTTCAGGTCTTAAAGAATTGGTGGACATCATTGAAAGTCAAACGTACATTAAGCATCAAACACAATCTATTTTTAGACCAAACGTCGAAAAAATCATTGGTCATTTAGTCAGTCAAATCCATCAAGACCACGCACGTTTTATCGCAATCAAGTTATTGGAAAAAGATCCCATCATTGAATCCGTAGGGCTAGACATCGATAAATGGATTAAACCGCTTGAACAATCCTATCAACAAGACATTGAAACCATCATCGCGAGTGGTCGATACGATTATATCGAAAAAGTAAAATCTCAAACCTTTGTGCGGTTACATCATGGCGATCATACCACTGAATTATTGGATAAAATATTCTTAAATAAATGGTTAGCATTACCGATATTCGCTTTGATTATGTTCCTGATTTATTATATTTCAGTCGGTGTCATCGGTAGCCTAACCGTCGATTTTATCGGTGGCAATGTTTCTGCGTTATCCAGTTGGATGTTCGATTGGTTACGCAACATCGGGGCTTCTGAATGGTCGGCTTCCTTGGTAGCTGATGGGATGATTGCTGGGGTTGGGGCTGTATTAAACTTTGTCCCTCAATTGATTTTATTGTTTATCCTCATCAGTTTATTAGAATCTACCGGTTATATGACCCGAATCGCTTTCTTCCTTGATAGGTTGTTTAAGAAATTCGGACTCTCTGGGAAATCGTTAATTCCATTCATTCTAGGTTCAGGTTGTAGCATCCCAGGGATTATGGCAACCCGTACCATTGAAGGTCAAGATGAACGTCGTATATCAATCATGGTTACGCCTTTCATCCCATGTAGTGCAAAACTTCCCATCATCGCATTATTTGCCGGATTCTTCTTTCCAAATTATGCTGGATTTGTTTCCTTTAGTTTGTATGTGTTATCCATCTTAATCATCTTACTATCGGCCATCATCATGAAAACATTTTTCTTTAAAGGTACACCATCGGCCTTCATCTCTGAATTGCCTAATTATAAATTACCAAACCTAAGATATACGGTTAGGGATGTGTATGATAAAATCGCTGAATTCATTGAAAAAGCAGGGACCATCATTTTGATGTCTTCCATCATCATCTGGTTATTAACCTCATTTTCTATCACGCTAACCTATGGTGTTGACGTGGATGAGTCCATTTTGGCTTATATCGGCCGAGTCTTCAGTTATCTCTTCTATCCAATGTTAGGCGATTTATCTTGGGCGACTTCCGTTTCTGCCATTCAAGGTTTGGTTGCGAAAGAACAAGTGGTTTCTTCAATGGCAGTCATCGGTGGGTTATCGGCCGATATTACCGAGGGTAATGTCATTTTAAATGCCCCAATATATGCTTTCTTCACACCAGCGTCAGCCTATGCCTTTATGACATTTAATTTATTCTCTGCCCCATGCTTTGGTGCCATCGGTGCGATGCGTAAGGAATTGGGTTCTGCGAAAAAGATGTGGCAAGCCATTTTATTCCAAACAGGTTTAGCCTATGTGCTTAGTATCGTCATCTATCAAACCTTGACGTTCATTGGAGGCCTTCTATGACCCTTGTAGACATCATCATTCTAATCATAGTCATCGGCATTTTAACAGCCATTACGTACTTTAGATTCATCAAACGTAAAACAGGCTTGGGCTGTAACTGCAGTCAAAAGACAACATGTAGTTTAAAAGTAGACACGATTAAAGCCATGTTTGAAGATTTACAACACCAAAAATAATAGAAAAAATCGGCAAAAATAGCCGATTTTTCATTCTTTATTCATTAATTTTCGTTTTTCTTGTTGAGTTTTAATGACTTTTTGTCTGGTAAAAGCTTCGCGTTCTTTTTCTTCTAGTGCTTCGGTAATGAACTTAATGTCGGCTTCAAATCGTGGAATCACGATGTTTTGAAGGGCATTGGCACGTTTTTGTGAACGTCTAATGGCATTCGCTAAACGATACGTAGCGTTATCGATCTCAGCCAATTTGACGGTGAGTTCTCTCACCTTTAAAAAGGATTTATAGGCATAGTCGAATTTGGTATTGGTATGTCCGATCCCGTAGGTGATTTTAACGTGTTCAGAAAAGTGGGTTACTTCAGGGATTTCAACCCCCATCACGCTTCGATAACTGACCGACACATTTTGATCCAACGGAATGGATTTGGCGATGTCTGATACAATACCTAAGGTGATATTGGCTTCTTGAAGGGCTTGATACGCTTTTTTATAGGTGTCCGAAAGTTCATTACGAACCACACGAACATCCTCCAACATGGTCATCATTTCGCGGATTAAAATGTTGCGTTTACGGTCCATCAACTCGTAGCCTTTTTTGGCTAGTGCATAGGACTTTTGAAGTGCCATTAAATTTCCCTTGGTTGGGAAAACTTGGCTACTCATGAGCGGTCACCTTTGAGGCCTTTGACATAGTGTTTGGTTACCAAATGGAATCGTTCGACGGCACGTTCATGGTTATAAAATTGATCCGCTAATTTTTGGTCAATACGGTGTAATTCATCTTTAGGTAAGACCGATAATAAATCCCAACCTAAATCTAAGGTATCCATCATTGAACGGTTCACATCGAACCCTTGACCAATGAAGTGTTTTTCAAACAATTTACCAAATTCGATGTATTGCTTATCGACGGTGGATAATTCGTCTTCACCAATAACGCTTGCTAAACTTCTCGCGTCTTGAACCATCGCGTATGAAGCGAACAATTGGTGGGCAACAGACCCATGGTCAGCACGGGTGTAACCTGCACCAATACCATCTTTCATCAAACGGGATAGGGAAGGTAAGACCCCAATCGGTGGAAATACTGAAATTTGATTTAAATCACGGGAAAGAACGATTTGACCTTCGGTGATGTATCCAGTTAAATCCGGTACTGGGTGCGTAATATCATCATTTGGCATGGTTAGGATCGGGATTTGAGTCACAGACCCTTTCGCATTGTTAACGATACCGGCTCTTTCATACACAGACGCTAGGTCGGAGTATAGATAACCAGGGTACCCTTTTCTACCAGGAATTTCACCTTTACTGCTGGAAAACTCACGTAATGCTTCACAATACGCTGTGATATCGGTCAAAATAACCAACACATGCATGTCATGAACATAGGCAAGGTATTCTGCGGCGGTTAAAGCGAAACGTGGGGTAAGTGTTCTTTCAATGATGGGTTCATTGGATAAGTTCAAGAACATGACAACCTTATGCATGACCCCAGCTTCTTCAAATGATTTTCTAAAGTACTCAGCAACGTCATTTTTAACACCCATGGCAGCGAATACGATACAGAATTTAGAATCATCGCCATCCGCAATCTTGGCTTGTTTTACAATTTGAACCGCCAATTCGTTATGTGGCATCCCAGACCCAGAGAATATCGGTAATTTTTGGCCACGAATCAGTGTGGTCAATGCATCAATGGTGGAAACACCAGTTTGGATATAGTTACGTGGATACACACGTGCTACTGGGTTCAATGGATAACCATTGATGTTTCTCTTCTCGTCGATAAAGACTTCTCCGAGGCCATCGATGGGTCTGCCTGAACCATTGAAGGTACGTCCCAAAATCTCTTTTGAGAGCGACATTTCAACCGGGTGTCCAGTAAATTTGGTAAATGTATTTTTTAAGGATATGTCGTGTGTGCCTTCAAATACTTGAATGGCTACTTTAGAACCTTCGATTTGAACCACACGACCAAATCTGGTTTGACCATTTTGGAGTTTGATTTCAACCATCTCTTCGTAGCCCACATTGGCTGTGTTTTCTAAGAAGATCAAAGGTCCATTAATTTCATCTAGTCCAATATATTGTAAATTCATTAATAAACCCCCTTACTTAATGGCTTGAATAATCTCATCAATTTTATCTTGATAAGCATCTAACATTTCAATTTGATTGTTCGGTACATCGTACTTCATCTTAATGACTTGGTCAAAAATACCCGTTTCAAACAACAAGTTGAAGGATTTACCACTTTCAATAAACACTTTAGCGCGTTTATTGAGATACAAGATGACATCCATCATTTTCAATTGTTTTTCCAAAGGTACGAACGTATCGTCTTTATGGAATGCGTTTTGTTGAAGGTAACCTAAACGAATGACCTTACCAATTTCAATGACCAATTTTTGGTCATCCGGTAAGACATCACTACCAATGAGTTTGACGATTTCCAAAAGCTTATTTTCTTCGGCCAGAATCGACATGATTTCACGACGATTGGTTAAGAATCTTGGGCTGACGGTTTGGTCATACCATTTGGTTAAGTCATTGATGTATTCAGAATAGCTTAAATTCCAGTTGATCGCAGCGTAGTGACGCATGTAAGCCAATTGCTTATCGAGAGCCCAGAAACTGCGGACAAAGCGTTTGGTATTTTGTGTGACTGGTTCTGAGAAGTCCGCGCCTTGAGGTGAAACTGCGCCAATGATAGTGACAGAACCTTCTTGATTGGATAAGGTTTGAACATAACCTGCACGTTCGTAGAATTGTGAAATACGGCTTGGTAAGTAAGCGGGGAAACCTTCTTCGGCAGGCATTTCTTCTAAACGACCACTGATTTCACGTAAGGCTTCTGCCCAACGAGAGGTAGAGTCAGCCATAACAGCGACATGATAACCCATGTCACGATAGTATTCAGCAATCGCAACCCCAGTATAAATCGAAGCTTCACGTGCAGCAACAGGCATATTGGATGTGTTGGCAATCAACACGGTTCTTTCTAAAAGTGGTTTGTTGGTTCTTGGGTCGATCAATTCAGAGAACTCTTCGAGTACTTGTGTCATTTCATTCCCACGTTCGCCACAACCAACGTAAACGATTAAATCGGCATCACACCATTTCGCAAACTGGTGTTGCATCATGGTTTTACCTGTACCGAATCCGCCCGGTACTGCGGCGGTTCCGCCTTTAGCAATCGGGAACAATGTATCGATGACACGTTGACCACTGACCAGTGGAATTGAAATTGGTAATCTTTGTTTCACAGGACGTGGTGTTTTGATCGGCCATTTTTGAGTTAAACCCAAATCATGGACTTGATTTTTTTCATCTTTGACTTTTAAAATAATGTCTTTGAGTTTGTAAGTGCCTTTATGTGCTACCCAAGTAACAGTCCCTTGAATACCCTGTGGTATCATTAAACGATGTAAAATCGAAGCTGTTTCAGGAATGGTGGCGTAAATATCGCCAAAATGAACCAAACTGCCGACATGGACGGTTGGGGTGACTTCCCAGGTTGAGTCTTCATCCAAAGGTTTAACGTCAGACCCCGTTGGGATATAGATCCCTTGAGCTGCTTGAATCGTTTTGAGTGGACGTTCGATCCCGTCAAAAATGTTTCTGACCAAGCCAGGTCCAAGTAAAGCGGATATGGGTTCATTGGTGCCGAATACGGGGTCACCTACTTTAATCCCTGTGGTCGATTCATACACTTGAATCACGGTTTTGGTTTTACTGATGGAAATGACTTCGCCTAAAAGACGTTCATGTCCCACATAAACCATCTCTAACATTGAAAAATCGGTCGCGTTTTGGACGGTAACGACTGGACCGTTGATAGAATATACTGTATTGCCCATGGTTACCTCCTTTATTGTTTGATGAATAACTTAGCGTTTTGATAGAACCAATCGCGTTGATTGGCTAATTTCGCATCGAGTGTTTCGTCGATACGAATGTTTTTTTCGTTAGATACGGCAATGAATCCGCCAATTTCAACCTCATTGGTTTGAACCAAACGAATGCCTTTTACTTTCGAAAAAGCTTGTTTTAGCGATTCATCTTTGGTCGATATCATCACATCAATCGTAGCCATACCGATGAAAGATTGCACACTTTCAAGTTGTTTGGACATGTGTTTAACGTAGTCTTCTGTGGTTACATATTTGTGTAACTTCTTATAGACTTTGTCAAAGATATGATTGATCATCACGCTGCGTTCTTTGATGAGCATTTCATCGTATCCTGCCCCGATTTGATTTAATCTGTCTTGATATTCTGCATGAACATCGCGCATTAATTTATTAAGTTCTAACTTCTTCTTCATGTCCAAATCTGAAATGACTTTAGCCATTTCTTTTTGATAGGCATAATCAATTTCTTTTTTTAACGCTTCGACGCGTTTGGTAGACTCTCTTTGAATGGCTTTTTCAAAGTATTTTTTGAGTTGGTCTTCATTATAGTATGACATGGTGTCACCTCACAGTTTGACGCCAATGGCTTCACTCACGTATTGGTCAATTGCTTCACCAATGTTGGTTGTACCATGTCGGTCAGGAATTTCGACAATGAGTTTTCTAGACTCTGTCAATTTGATTTCAGAAATGATTTGTGGCGCTAACTCAACCAGTTTGGTCGTAACCAAAATAATGGCGATATTAGGGTCTTGTAGGGCATCTTCAAGCGCGTTCAAAAACGCGTCCTTTTCATGGACGACTACCCCATCGATGCCGACTAGTCGCATGCCGACCTCTGTATCGACATTGTCGCTGATTAAGAAAAATCTCATAGAGACGCCTTCTTTCGATTATAATTTGTTGATGATCAAGATGGAGATTAAGATACCGTAAATCGCTACCCCTTCACCCAAGGCAACGAAAATCAAGGCTTTACCAAAGTTCTTTTCATTTTCAGAGAACGCTCCAATCGCTGCTGGCGCTGCTGCGGCTACGGCGATACCGGCACCTAAAGCGGACATCCCTGTCGATAATGCTGCAGAAATGAAGCCTAAACCTTGAGCCATGGTTCCTGCAATCGAGGCTACATCGCCTTCAGCTGCTTGTAACGCAGGGCTGAAAATCATTTGGAATACAAATACAAAAGCGATGATGCTGAAGAATCCGCTGATGTGTGTCAATAATCTTTTACGCGCAGATTCGACTGTGGTTTTACCTTTAAATACTTTAATAAGTGGTAAGGTGATTAATACGAGTAATACTAATGGCAATACTAATTCAATAACTGTTAACATGATTTTTCCTCCTATTATTGATTGATTGGGTTGAACGCGATACCATTACCTGAATAATAACGCGAGAACATTTCATAAAATTGTAATCTAAGTACTTGGATACCAACGATCATTCCTTCAAGCACCATCACGAAGATGTTACCTAAAATCATGACCAAGAGGCTAGCATTGCCCACCATACCCATGAGTGTGAACACAACCAACATCATACCGGCATGGGATAATACGAACCCACCAACACGCAAGAATGACATGGAGTTGGTTAAATACGAAAGTACGATTTCAAATAATTCAAAGAACGCTTCAATGAAGAATCCGCCAAAACCTGCTGGAAACATCGGATGTTTATGAACTTTTCGATGCACAGGTTCTTTGAAGAAGATCATGATGAGTGGGATGGCAACAAACCCAAGGATGGTAAAGATATTGACCACAGGAATGCCTAAGCCGACTTGTAAACCCGCCGCCACCACAACGAATCCATACATCATCATGCCGGCAATCCCATTGTGTGAGAACACCATCTCAACATAGTCTTTCTTTTTGATCATGGTGATGATGTTTAAGATCATAGTCGATAAAATCAACAGCGCACCAATCGCGATTGCACTGATGAGCAAGGTCATGGTAAAATCACTATCCATGATATGAATTGGTTTACCTGGTAAACCTAAAATATCGGTAAAGAATGGGGTTAAGATTTCTTCATTACCAAAGAATGAACCGTATAATAATCCAAAGATGGCTGAAGATAATCCGATACGAACCCCTACAGCGCCTAAACGCATGCCTTTGAATTTATAAGCTAAATAGCCTAATAACATCAATACCAAACCTTGACCTAAGTCACCAAACATAATACCAAATAAAATGGAATATGTAATCGCGACAAACGGGGTTGGATCGAGTTCGTTATAACCAGGTAATCCATACATTTCAACGAACATACCAAAGGGTTTACTGAACCAGCCATTTTTGAGTTTGGTTGGTGGTGTAACACGCTTGTCTGTATCTGCGGCGTTGACTTCTATTTCAACATCGGTCATGTCTTTAAAGGTGTCTTGGAATACTTTGACATCTGCATCCTCAGCGAAACCACTGATGGTGAATTTATCCCCCAGACCAACCACATATTTTTTAGATTCAAATAATCGGTTTAGGAATAGCAATTCACCTTTAATCATCGAAAGACGATTTTCACAACCATCGGTAATATTGCACATATCACTGCGGTATTTCATGATTTGATTTCTCGCATGAGCGATTTCATATTCGATACGTTCCGCTGCTTCTTTTGGTGTACCGTGAACGAAATCTGGAATGAAACTTCTCTCAAAGAATAATGAGGAAAAGATGTTATCCACTTCGCGTTTGTATTCATCGGTTGTGAAATACATACACCAAACGTAGTTGTGGTCGGTATTGAATGATTTGAAGGCAAATGGACGATTTTGGAAGAAACGCAATTTTTCTACCGAATCGATGGGTAAACGACCAAATCGAATTGAGATATACTGACTAGCGAATAGGTCATCTAATGACACATCTAAGCTCGCTATATTTTTAACTTGGATGAGTGCATTTTCATATTTTTCAATGAAAACTTCTAGTTCTTTAATTTGTGTTACTTCTTCTTCTAATGAACGTTTGATTTCCGTAATGTAATCATACATTTCATTTAAGTTATAGTTCTCATCACGATACTCAATATTCGGTAACTTTAAGTCGTACTTGGTTTCGATATCTTCGATTTCTTGTAACATGGTTTGACATGGGTTTTCAGCCACAAAGGAAGTTAAGCCATGGACACGTTCGACAATTTCACTCGCTAAAATCGGGTGAAAGTTTTTCAAATCGATGAATCTGGTAAGTACTTTATCTAAATTACTGACATTTGAGGTTAAATCAATGAGATTTACTTTTGCAATTCCCATAAATGCCTCCTAATAAATTAACATTTGTTTAATTTCATTTTCATCGACTTGGTAACGAATACCTTCGATGATGTTGGTGATATTTTCAATTTCAATTTCAGACATCGTCACAAAAGCCATATATACTTTTGGTACATCCGTCGAAAAATACATGAATTTGCGTGCTAAATCGTATTTGATTTTTCCAGCATAGTATTCGACATACACATAATCTTTATCGCTCGCAAATCTGGAAAACTCACTCGTTGATAAGTATTTTAGTATGGCGTTTGGGTCTTTAAGGTGGATGATTTCATCCATTTTTTTCTCACTGATTCGAGAATGTTTTTTAATCAACACGTTTTTAATGGTCACCGGGTCTGCTTGATAAAACTTCTTCAAACGGTAAATCTTGATGATGTTACCCAACTCGATGCGTGTTTCAAAGATACTTTCTAAATCGCGTTTCAAAGATCCACTGTAGTTTTTACCAATGCGTTCGAATGCTTGATCGTAGTAATAAGATTCCAATGCATGTTCAATATCTAAATAGCGAATCATATTTGGGTCTTTGACATAAAACGGCTTCAATATGTCATAATAGTTAGAACGTTTGACTGCTTCAAGCAATTCTTCGAATGTCGTTACTTTTAATAGTTTATCGATTTCAATTGGGGTATGCACATCAAAAAAGTAAGGGATTTTCCCTTTCATTTCATCAAACTCTTTTGAGATGATGGTACGAAGAACGGAAAGAATCAATTCATTTTCTTGTGTGACGATGTTTAAGTTGTAAAAGGATTCATCTTTTGAATAGACCATTTTGATTAATCGGTATATATGGTCGAATGAATTCTTTCGGATTAACGCTTCGAGTTGACCTCTATGGACTGAATTCTCTTGAACATCTTTTAGGATTAATTGGTAATTTTTATGTTTCTTTAAATACCCGACCAAATCTGGAATCGATCTAAATTTCACAAGACGTTCATAGTCTTCTTCTTTCAGAAAACTGCCATAAATTGCTTTGGATTTCGCAATGATGGCGTTATTTGCTAAAGGACTCATCTTGACCTCTTTTCTGTCTACTTAATGCAAAAAGAATAGATCATATCGATCCACTGTTCTTCATGTTCATCAAATTGTGATTTGATTAAAGCGAGATTGTCATTGAATTTTTTTAATTCAGTTTCTTTTCTTAACGCAATCTCATTTTCAAAATTGGTTTTGGTGTCATCAATTGTCTTTTGAATAAAAGCCATATTTTCTAATTGGATTTTCTTTTCATCGGCTTTGATTTTGATGTCCAACATGGCCTTTTCTTTTTCTAATTTTTCGACTTTTTCTCTCGCGACTTTGTCGAGTAAGACAGTTTCACGAATGATGCCTGAGTGCATAAAACAACCTCCTGGTTTAAACGATATTTTAAGAACACGTACGCGTGTAATATACGGTCTAAATTTATTATACTCTCATATGAGATTATTTACAAAATTCGATCGAGTTTAAACGAAATCAACATGTGTTATTGTAATACAAAATAAAAGATAATACAAGTACAAATTAAAATGCAAATGAATAAAACTCTTACATTACAAAAACTATAAAAACGAAAAGAAACCATCGTTCATTATGGTTTCTTTAACATGATTTTAATAAGCGCGTGCAAATAAGATGGTTTGAGTTGCCTTTTTGCCGGTCACGGGGCAAATTTCAGTGATGAGCGGTTCATTTAAAATGACGCGTGCAGTGGCTTGGACATCGGCTTTGATGATGAGTTCAGCTTCTTCACCAGCAACGCTCATCTTGATGTATCCACCTTTTTCAATTTGAACTTTGAAGTCCTCATAAGTGGTTGCAACAAAGGTATTGGCAGTGACATGAGCCAAGGCTTTTTCATATAGTGCATCGTGCATTGCTTTGAGTACAGTTGGCATGGATTCAATCACGGAATCGATGGCAACCGTTTGTTTGCTTCTATCGTGTCTTTGGGTGATGGTAACTTGACCATTGGCCAAATCTCTAGGTCCGATTTCAATACGCACTGGGACACCTTTCATTTCATATTCAGCAAACTTCCATCCCGGTGTACGATTGGAATCATCTAGCTTCACACGGTAACCAGCTGCTTTTAAATCAGCATACATTTTATTGGAAGCTTCCATGACTTCAGGTCTTTGGCTTTGAATTGGGATGATGACGATTTGTGTCGGTGCCACATACGGTGGCAATACCAACCCTTCATCATCGCCATGGACCATGATGACTGCACCAATTAAACGTGTTGAAACGCCCCAAGAGGTTTGGAAGACATTTTTCACTTGGTTATCATTATCTTGGAATTTGATGTCAAATGCTTTTGCGAAACCATCTCCGAAGTAATGAGAGGTCCCCGATTGTAGTGCCTTACCATCATGCATCAATGCTTCGATGGCGTAGGTTTCTACCGCACCAGCAAACTTTTCTTTTTCGGTTTTACGACCAGTCACAAATGGAATTGCGAGCAATTCTTTACCTAGGTTGTTGTAAATGTCGAGCATGCCTAAGGTTTCTGCTCTGGCTTCTGTTTCTGTTCTATGAATGGTATGACCTTCTTGCCACAAAAACTCTTTGCCTCTTAAGAATGGGCGTGTGGTTTTTTCCCAACGGACCACTGAACACCATTGATTATATTTTTTAGGTAGATCGCGGTAAGAAGAGACGATTTTTGAGTAATGTTGACAAAATAAAACTTCTGAGGTTGGACGAATGATGAGTTTTTCACCTTCATCGCCGGATGAAGTGGTCATAAATGCTGTTTCTGGAGCGAAACCTGTAACATGGTCTTTTTCCTTTTGAAATAGAGATTCAGAAATGACCATAGGCATATAGACATTTTCATGTCCAGTTTCTTTAAATCTTTGGTCTAAATATTTTTGAATATTTTCCCAAATAGCGTAGCCGTAAGGACGATAGATGATGAATCCTTTCGCATCACTATAATCCATAAGTTCAGCTTTAATACATAAATCGGTATACCACTGTGCGAAATCTTTGTCGCGAGCGGTGATGGTTTCTACGAGTTTTTTATCCATTATTATTCACCTTTAACGAGTATGGTTTGGTCATCTTCGAAAATGACCTTCCTTTCACTATATAAACGGCCTAAGGCACGTTTGAATGCTTTTTTAGAGAGTTTGAACGTTTCATAGATGAGGTCTTTGTCAGAATCGGATGTAAATGCCATTTTACCACCATTTTGAATCAAATAGTCGAGTAACATTTGGGCATCCTGATCCATCATTTTTTCTTTGACTTCAATCAAAGAACCACTATATCCATCTTCATGGATGCGTGCAATTCTCACATTGGCTAGTTCACCTAAACGGTACACACGACGCATTTGCGTGTGGTGTACGAAGATGAGGTGTCCTGAAGCTGACATCATATTGAGACCTTCTTTACCAGCATGGATGACATAAGCATCGATGTGCTGATGTAAATCGAGTTTGGTTTCAGGCTTTAAGTTGATTTCCACTTTATTCAGTGGTTTCGCAACCAAGCGGTTTTTCAATTTTAAGATGCAGTATAGAGTGTCACCCTTTTCGGGCCATAGATTAAAATCATAGGGTAGATAGTCTTTCGATACCAACATGTCCTTAGAAATGTTGTTTCCAACAAACACGCCTAAGTCATGGTTGACTTCTTTAACCGTCACGAAATCCGGACGGTTCACAGTAATGATTGGGGTTGACAATGTCGCAGCTAAACGCGACTTAAAGTCGTAGTATAAAAATGCAGATACACTTTGGTTATCTTGCAGTGTTTGATGATTGGTTTCATTGAAGTGTAAAAATACGTCTTCAGTGCCATCGGTCAGCATATAGCCAATGTCTGTTTTACGTTTTACTTTCAATTGATTGATTTCACCGATTTTTAACATGTTATCACATCCTTGTCTATTATATCATATTCATGATACTTTTGATTGGGAATAGTCTATAAAACCGATGGCGGATAGGGCGATGATGGATGCCATGATGTAGTAAGGACGATACCCAAATAATTCTGTTATATACCCACCAGAAAGGGTTACTAATGCTGTAAATAAACTTCTAAAACTTGAAAATACCAAAATACCTAAGGTGATGTTTTTAGGTAATACAATCTCTTCGATATATCGGATGGTGACATACAACATGGTGCCCATCGTCACACTTCTAATCAAACTGATGAGGAT
>DJWH01000081.1 GCA_002441525.1 Acholeplasmataceae bacterium UBA6235
GTAACGCAATCGCTTGGAGCAGTGCAGGTGCATTAGGTTTCAAAGGTTCCCGTAAATCAACCCCATTTGCTGCACAAATGTCAGCCGAAGCAGCTGCTAAAGCCGCTATCGAACATGGTGTCATCAAAGTTGAAGTATCCGTTAAAGGCCCAGGCCCAGGTAGAGAAGCTGCGATCCGTTCGATCCAAGCAGCAGGTCTTGAAATCACTGCGATTAAAGACGTTACACCAGTACCACACAACGGATGCCGCCCACCAAAACGTCCTCGTGGATAATATCTATAACAAATAAAGGAGGTAATCATTTTGCAAGATCTTAAGTTTTCGAAACCAGAAGTAAAGGTTGAGTCTATATCAGGCGATAATACCAAAGCAATTTGCACCATCAGCCCACTCGAAAGAGGCTATGGGATTACCATTGGTAACTCACTACGTCGTGTACTTTTATCATCATTACCTGGCGCTGCGATTGTCAATGTGAAGATTGAAGGAGCTGAACACGAATTCTCTACACTCGAAGGTGTAATGGAAGACGTAATGAGTATTGTTTTGAATCTTAAAAAAGTGGTTTTATCTGTAGATTCTACAGATCCTAATTTCGAAAAAGAAATTGAAATCCACCAAAACGGTGCAGGTGTCGTTACCGCTTCAGATATTATTCATGACAGTGATATAAAGATTATTAACCCTGACCAAGTCATCGCGACTGTGGTTGAAGGTGGTAAATTATCGATGTATATGACCGTCAGACGTGGTATTGGGTATGTGGGTTCTGTGAAGAACAAGGCTTACTCGAACTCCGTCGGCGTGATCGCGATCGACTCGATCTATACACCGATCAATCGTGTTGCTTACGAAGTTGAAAAAACCCGTGTCAACAACGATGCTGATTATGACAAATTGATTATGGAAGTTGAAACCAATGGCGCTATCAAAGCTCATGAAGCTTTATCATTAGCCGCTAAGATGATGATTGATTACCTATCCGTCATCGTTGACTTGGACGCAACCACCCATGACATCAGTTTCATGTCTGAAAAAGTAAGCGAAACCAACACTCACAAGCTTGAAAAACCGATTGAAGAATTGGATTTATCCGTTCGTTCATTCAACTGTTTGAAGAGAGCTGGCATCAACACGCTCGCAGAATTAACAAAGAAGACTGAAGAAGAAATGATGCGCGTCCGTAACTTAGGGCGTAAGTCTTTAAAAGAAGTAAAAGAGAAGTTAGAAGATTTAGGTTTAGGATTTGCTGCTGGTTATGCTAACGGTAGAAAACTAGACGTTGCTTCTGACGATGACAACGAATAAGGAGAACTACTATGGCAGGATATAGCAGATTAAGACGTAACAGTTCACAAAGAAGAGCACTTCTTAGAGACTTGGTTACAGACTTAATTATTTATGGACAAATTGAAACCACACAAGCTAAAGCTAAAGAACTCAGCAAACTTGCTGACAAGATGGTCACCCTTGGTAAGAAAGGCACATTAGCTGCAAGACGCCAAGCTTTAACAATCGTTAGAGACGAACTTGTCAAAGAAGGACAAACTGCAGTTCAAAAATTGTTTGGTGAAATTGCCCCTAAGTTTAAAGATCGTAACGGTGGTTACACCCGTGTGATCAAAACGTTGCCACGTCTTGGTGATTCAGCCCCAATGGCTATCATCCAATTTGTGGAATAACAAAATCAAAACATACACAGAAGTCATCGATTTCTGTGTTTTTTTGTCGTTTTCTAACATAAATTGTGAGGAATTGTGACCATAAAGTGGTATACTATTCATAAATTATTAGGAGGAAATCTCAAATGAAATTTCAAGATTACGTCTATCAAAGACCCGATGTAGATGCGATTAAACAAAAGTATGTCGCATTTACTGAAGCATTTAAAGCCGCTAAAGATGCCAAAACCCAAGCCGATATTATTCGACAAGTGTTTGGATTGATTGATGAAGTCGATACGATGTATCAACTCGTTTCGATTCGTTATTCTTTAAACACGCAGGATGATTTCTATGAAGCCGAAATGAACTTCATGGATGAGGTGTCACCTGAACTTCAAAACTTTGTCAATGAGTTCAATAAATTGGTGTACGCATCCCCATTTAAACCTGAACTTGTCAACGTATTTGGACAACACTATTTCAATCAACTAGAAGTCTCTCTTCAATCGTTTGACGAAAAAATTATCCCACTCTTACAAGAAGAAAACAAACTGAACAGTAAATACTCTAAAGTGGTTGCATCCGCACAAATTGAATTCGATGGCGGGGTTTATAACTTATCTCAAATGAGTCCATTTACCCAAAGTAAAGACCGTGAAACTAGACACCGTGCCCAACTCAAAATATCTGAATTTTTCGAATCAAAAGAAGCGGAACTCGACGATATTTATGATCAATTGGTCTCGGTAAGAAATCAGGCTGCACAAGCGTTAGGTTACGCTAATTTCGTCGAATTGGGTTACAAACGCTTGGGTAGAACCGATTACGGTTCGAAGGAAGTTAAGGCCTATAGAGAGCAAATTAAGCGCGATGTGGTGCCATTTGTTGAAAAGCTTGTCGCACGCAAAGCGAAGCGTTTAGGCATTCAAGATTTGAAGAGCTATGATACGATTTCATTCTTATCTGGTAACCCAACACCTAAAGGTGATTTGGATTGGCAAGTGGCTCAAGCAACCACGATGTATAAAGCATTATCCAAAGAAACCGATGAATTCTTTACCTTCATGAAAGACTCAGGATTACTTGAGTTAGACTCTAAAAAAGGTAAAGCAGGTGGCGGTTATTGTACCTTCATTCCAGGCTATAAAGCCCCGTTCATTTTCGCGAACTTTAACGGTACCTCTCACGATGTGGATGTTTTAACACACGAAGCAGGACATGCGTTCCAAGTGTATCAATCCAGAGAGTTTATCAATCCGATGCAACGATTCCCTGGGTATGAAGCGTGTGAAATTCACTCGATGAGTATGGAATTCTTTGCATGGCCGTGGGTACCACTATTCTTCAAAGAAGATGCACAAAAATACTATTTCTCGCACTTATCAGGTGCCATCTCTTTCTTACCTTATGGCGCATTGGTCGATGAATTCCAACATGAAATCTATGAAAACCCATCGATGTCTAAAGATGAACGTAAAGCAACCTGGAGAAGACTAGAAAAACAATACATCCCTTCTAGAGACTATGACGATGACAAATTTATGGAAAAAGGGACTTACTGGTTCCGTCAAAGCCATATTTTCCAATCCCCATTCTATTACATCGATTATACCCTCGCACAAGTCTGTGCATTCCAATACTGGATTAGAGACCACAAGAACCATCAAGAAGCTTGGTCTTCCTATGTGGATTTATGTAAATTAGGCGGTTCTAAAGGGTTTGTCGCGTTGATGAAAGATGCGAAACTCGATAGTCCGTTTGAAGATGGTACCATTTTAAGAACCATTCAACCACTTGAAGCATTCTTAAACACCATTGATGATACAAAACTTTAAAAAAATGATGCAAAACCTGGGACAAAACCCAGGTTTTTTTGTTATACTATGAATAGTATTTCGAATTTAAAATAAATACAATAGAAAGAGGCCCCTATGTCACACGATTTGAAAACCATCACTGTGCTATTTCGCGCAAAGAATAGCCTTGAAAACTTAATTAAACAAGATATCCAAAGCTATGGTTTAAATCCTTCTGAATTTGGGACATTAGAAGCGTTATATCATAAAGGGGCACTGACCGTACAACAAATCATCGATAAAGTATTGATTGCGAACTCATCCATGACATATGTGCTAGATAATCTTGTCAAACGCGATTTAATCACTCGAACCAAAGACCCAATCGACAAACGCATCTTCAAGGTTGAACTCACCCCTAAAGGTGTAGCATTTATGGCTGACATTTATCCTCAGCATGAAAAAAATATGATGACTGTATTGAATGTCTTATCCAAAGAAGAACAAAATCAACTTCAAGCATTGTTAAAAACATTGGGATTGAATGCGAAAAACTTTAAGTGCACGAAATAACAGACTTCGGTCTGTTTTTATTTTTTTTCACGGATGGGAAAAATTCATCCTTCTATATATGTTATACTGTTATCGAAATGAGTGTGATCTTATGAACAACGCATTAAAACAGGCCATCCATCAACTTGAATTGGTATTGAACTTAGACCTTAAATCCATTCAACATGTGAATTTCATAGAAAGAAAATCCCCTGGTTATGAAATTCATAAAACAGATGACAAAGTCAAAATTGAATATAACAACATCAATGATGCTTTAACAGCTTTGGGTATATGGTTATCTAACCCTAAAACGAACTATATCTATACTGAAAAACGCGCCTTTAAACGGGTGGGTTTAATGTTGGATGTAGCGAGAATGGCCGTACCTAAAATCGAAATTTTGGAAAAATATATTTTAATTTTGTCTTTACTTGGATATAACTATCTTGGTTTATATTTGGAAGATGTTTTCGAAGTGGATAACGAACCACAATTTGGTTATATGCGTGGTCGTTATACACAAGCAGAACTCAAACGTTTAGACGATTACGCTGCGAAATTCGATTTCGAAATTGTCCCATACATTCAAACCTTAGCACACCTCGCGTCGATTTTTAAACACCACACTTATGGCGCGATCAAAGACATCGATGACATTTTATTGGTCGGTGAACCGAGAACGTATGAACTCATCGAAAACATGTTAAAAACCACCAAAAAAGTCTTTAGAAGCCAAGAGATTAACATTGGTATGGATGAAGCATGGATGCTTGGTTTAGGTAAATACCTTCAAAAGTATGGGTATCAAGATAGACTAAAAATCATGTTCGAACACTTAGAAAAAGTGAATGCATTGTGTGTGAAATACGCGTATCGACCAGCCATGTGGGCAGACATGTTTTTCCACTTGGTGGGCGGGCATTACTTTAATGATCAAGTCGAATTCAGTGAAGACATTACCTCTAAAATCCCCAAAAACATTAAACTGATTTATTGGGACTATTATCAAACCGATATTCAAAGATACCACGCCAAATTCAAATCCTTGAGTCAATTGACCGATAATTATGGTTATGCAGGTGGCGCATGGAAGTGGATTGGATTCGCACCAAATAATGATGTAACCACAAGAACGATGAGTCTCGCCATTGAAGCTGCAAAACAATATCGGATTGAAGATTTCATCGTCACGTCCTGGGGAGATAATGGTGGAGAAGCGTCACAATTTTCCATATTACCTGGTTTGTGTTACATCATCGAACAAATCAATGGAGATGATCGTTTGAATAAAGACAATCTGTTATCATTGATTAGTAATCTCACTTATCAGAACTGGTTAGACCTCGATTTACCGAACAAACTCTATTCGAATCAGTTGGCTATTCCGGTGAATCCATCGAAATATTTATTGTATGAAGACCCTTTCCTCGGACTCTACAATCAAAAGCTACATCCGAGTTATACAGCTTATTACCAACGATATAAAAAGATATTAAAAACCGACACAAAGGTAGCAGGACCATACACCTATTTGTTTGATACTTTGTATAAATTAACGGATGTATTGACCCTTAAATCCACTTTGAGTATACGCCTTAAAAAAGCATATGATGATAAAGATATGCCTGCATTATACGACATCACCTATCACGAAATCCCAACCATCATTCGTAAAATAGAACAATTCTATCAAGCTTTTTATACACAATGGCACCTGGAAAATAAACCCTTTGGATTTGAACATCATAGCCATCGTTTAGGTGGATTAAAGCAAAGATTAACCGATATCGCCAACACACTTCATGACTATATAAACGCGACCATTAGCCAAATTCCAGAACTAGAAGAAAGAATTATTGACATCGCTGCAGACGATTATAATGGTTGTCGCTACCTAAACTATTACGGTGATTATACATCGTTTGGAAAGATGTAAAAACCATGACATATACCAAAGAGGAACTACTTGAAGGGATTCAAGCGATGGACTCCCTGATCAAAAAAAGCGAGAAGACACTACCTAATCTCGTACCTGGTACTGGACCGCATACCACGCTGACCAGAAGACTCAAAGCATTCAAATTAACCAAAGCTATTTTAGAAGAAAAATTATCCGAATAAAAAGAAAAAACGATAGAAATCAGTTTGATCCCTATCGTTATTTTTTTGTTTACTAGGAAAGTTCGTCTTTAATTGTTCTATCATCTAACAATCGATTTTCGAGTTTTATAGAATTTTCTCTAAAACAACATTTAAAATGCCCTCTTTTAATGACTTTCTATATAATTAAATATATGTATAAAATATATATTTTATCGGATGTTTATGGTATAATTCAAGTAGGAAAGGAGGACATCAATAATGCCTTATAAAGCCCTGAAAACAAGACTCTATTTGAATTCAAATCACCACCAGTTTCTGTTATCTTTAATGCGTGCTTCAAAAAGTCTCTATAATCAAGCCCTTTATAATGTGAGACAACATTTTAT
>DJWH01000027.1 GCA_002441525.1 Acholeplasmataceae bacterium UBA6235
ATTCTAACCCCAGCGATGTCATTGATGTGTTTGAGGTTATCCAATGTACGCTCAAGCCCATATCTTGACAATTTGTCTAAAATGCTTTGGTTTTTCTTTAAGCGTACTTTAATAAACTCAATCGGATTGCGTCTATAACGCACATTGAGCTCATCGTTAAGTATCTCAAATTTGGTTTGGACTTCACGCATCGCTGCGTAATAAGCCATCATTAAACGTTGGTATTCCGCCTGTTGATGAATGAATTCAATCGGTGTTTGAAGTGTTGATTCGGTCAAGAGGTTCTTTTCAAATTCAATAGACACATTGAAATCCTCACTTTCGTCTACCTTTATTATATCAATAATAAGGGTGTAAATCGAGATGTATCCTTGAATATCTAAATGTTCCACCTTATTTTTGATGATTAATTGAAAATTAATCGTAAAAAAAATACAAAATGGAAACCATCTTGTATTTTGATTGATTATTGAATAAACTTGAGAATTTCTTGAGCCAATTGATCCGGTTGATCGACCAGTGGTGAATGACCACACGGTTCTAATTTAACATATTTCGCATTTGGTAGTGCTTTTAAGTTATCTAAAACCATGTATTCAGGAACTGTTTTGTCTAAATTGCCCCAAAACATCAATGTATCTGCCTTAATTTGTTTGATAGAACCATCCCCTTTGGTATATAGATTTGGGGTGTCGCTCATATTTAAGCAGGCTAACGCATAATCTGCATCCACCAAACAACGTTGTTTCAAGGTTTCCTTGATATACAATTGATTGGCTTCTGGGGTTGGTTTCTGATGGGTGTAAATCGTTAAATCATAAATATACGACATGAAGAATGCATTTTCAGTAGCGATGGCTTCAAGTATTGGTTTCACTTGAAGTGGATCGGTAGCGAGTTCATCTTTGGATTTATAACCCTCTGTTAAAATTGGTGCATTGTTCTTATCTTTTTTAAAGATTGGGTAACCCTTGTGGGTTGTTGAATTGATTAGAACCAATTTTTCTGTGGATTTTGGATAACGACTCGCGAATTCCATCGCGACGCCACCACCTAAAGACCAACCAATAATGGTTGCTTTATCGATTTTGAGTTCAGACATAAATAATTGAACATCGGTCGCGAGATTGGCAAGTGAATCAAAACGTTGTAAATATGAGGAATCACCAAAACCTCTTAAATCCAATGCAATCACACGGATGTTTTCCGGTAATCGTTCTATGAGCGGTAAATAATATACCGATGACGATAGATTGCCATGAATTAAAATCATGACTGGACCTTGACCTTTTTCAAGGTAAGCATAGGTTTCCCCGTTTTTAAGCTGTACAAACTTCTTTTGCATGATGCCCTCCTATATGGTATATTTGGTATCTTTTGCGTTGATAAACCCTAAACATAAGGTTGAAAATAACAACGGTTTTTCATACATGGACGCGTGTCCCGCCCCAGGGATTTTAACCCAATGGCTGTTTTTAATGGCTTTCGCAACATACGCTTGATTATCGACCGGGGTCAAATAGTCTTCTTCAGCGGATACGATCAAGGTTTCTGCTTCAATCGTAGAAATGGTATTTCTGACATCGTAAGATTCACTCGATTGGGTCAAGCGTTCCATTTGGTCTAAGAATAAGGCATTTGAAAAGACTGGCACCAATACTTTTCGGCGATTTTGCATCCAATCTTGATTGGTTTCGTAAAATAATGGCGAATATATGACTGGAATTGCTGTATTATAATAGGCTTCACCATCGCGGGTTTTACCAGCGGCCATCCACGCCCTACCGATATCCTTTAACCAAGGGTTGGTATAAGCTGCGGTATTGAATAGCACCAAGCGGTCTACCTTAGATTTGTGTTGAATCGCGAATTGAATCGCGATTTCACCCCCATACGAAATGCCTACAATGGAGGCTTGTTCTAGTTTCAAATGGTCGAATAAGGATTTTAACAAGTCTACCTGAATTTGATGTGTGTATGTAGCGCCTAACAGTTTATCGGTTTGACCTTGGTCAAAAAAATCTACTCTAATCAAGCGATTATTCGCTTTAAATGTATCGACAAAGGGTGCCCAACTTTTGGTGGACATCATGATGCCATTCAATAATACAATTGGTTTCCCGCTGCCTTCATCCTCATAAAAGACTTTTTTTTCATTAATCCAAAAATGACTCATGGAGGTATCCTGCTTTAATGGCTTCTTGGGTGAGTTGTGCTCTAAATTTAGGGTGTGCAATGGAAATGAGGAGTTGACATCTTTCACGAATATTGGTACCTCTAAGACTGACTAAACCGTATTCTGTGACGACAAAGTCGACATCATTACGTGATAAGGACACAGCGGCACCAGGCTTTAACATCGAAACAATCTTAGAAACTTCTTCTTTTTCACCAGTCACTGGATTTTTAACCATCGCTGTTGAATATAAGGCGATAAAGCTACGACCACCTTTGGCGTTTTGTGCACCAACGGCCGTATCGCTTTGTCCACCAGTACCGGAGAATTGTTGGGTACCAATGGATTCTGAACAACATTGTCCAGTTAAATCAATTTCGATGGTGGAATTGATCGAAACTTGGTTATCGTTTAACCCGATGATGGCTGGGTCATTAACGTATTTACCGTTTAAAATCCAACAAGATGGGTTGTCATGAACGAAATCATACAGTTCTTGTGTACCCATCGCGAAACAAGCGATGTGTTTACCGCGATGTAAGGTTTTCTTTTTACCTGTGATGACACCAGCTTTGATTAAATTCATCATTTCATTGGTGAACATCTCCGTATGAATACCTAAATCTTTTTTGCCATAAAGCGATTTCGCAACCGCGTTAGGCATCCCACCAATACCGAGTTGAATGGTGTCGCCATCGTTGATTTTGTCCGCGATCAAACGGCCAATGATCATATCTTTTTCCGATGGTTCAATGTCAGGTATGGTTGGAACAGGGTAATCGGCTTTGACCATATAATCGATTTCGCTGATGTGCACTTCTAGATCACCTATGGTTCTCGGGAAGTTTGGATTCACTTCAAAAATGACAATCTCAGCGGCCTCGACCATTTGTTTTTCATAAACATTGGATGTCGATAATGAGATATACCCATGTTCATCTGGCATACTGGCTGCTGTAACAAACATGCGTGGTTTTTTATAAAATAAACGTTTATATCCGGCTAAGTGAAGATGGTTTGGAATAAACGAGATATTGCCATGGGGATGTACTTTTCTTAAAACATTGGTATAAAACCAACCATCAAGGTTGAATTTGTTGCGGTATTGTTCATCAATGAAGAAATCCGCATTCACAATTGGTAAGCAATTGGTGACGGTGACTTTTTCGACACGATCGGCACAGAGGTGTAAGTTCGCCATAAAGAGTTGTGGCTCATTGGCCGCCATCCCTACAACGATTTCATCTTTGGGTCCTACTAAATCAATCATTTCTTTTACAGTAATGTATCTGGCTTGTTTCATAAGTGACCTCTCTTTAAATAGAGGGCGATAGAGGGAGCGAGTTGCTCCCTCTGCCCTACAAGGAATGAATTATTTAACTTGAATTTGTGTTAAGGTTTCGATTTCTCTAACTTTAACGAATGCTTTGTAAGAAGTTTCAACTTCTACAGTCGCAGGGTTATCACCATTAACGACAGTATATTGTAATAATGACATTGAGTCAATACCCCAACGTTTACCATCGCCAAAGTCGACGCTACCACCCATTGGTACGTCTAGTGGTTCAGATTCCATTGCTTTGATGAAGGATTCCCAAGTCAATTCTTGACCGGAAGCTTCCACTCTTTCAAGACCTTCAATGAAGTTCATGGCTGCAATGTAACCAGCGATTGCGAATGAGTTACCAGCGTATGCTGTCTTTTCACCTTCAGTTAAGAAGCTTGCGGCTTGGATTGCTGCTACGAATGCTACTAAACCTTCTGTACCTTTAGTTGAGGTTAAGTCAACCCATGCATTGGTATAAATATCGAATGTGTAGTTGATGGTTGCATCGACAGCAGTTGCGTCAGCGTTCACATAAGATGTAAATACAGGCACGCTTACACCAACATTTTGCATAGTACCGATAGCGGCCTTGAAGGAAACTTGGTTAGATGCGATGATGATGGCAGAAACGCCTTGAGATTGTAAGTTTTGAATGGTTGAAGTTAAGGAAGCTGTATCAGTTGCTGAGAAGGATGCATAGATGAAGTTGTTATTAACACCATGTGTCTTCGCTTCGATTTCAACACCTTCTTTGATGGAGATACCATCTAATGAAGTGGTATATAATACACCAACTTTAGCATTAGCTGCTAATTTTTGATCTTTATTCGGACCATATAAAGCTTCTTTTAATGCTCTTGCTGTCATTAATCTACCGTCTGTTAGGTAAATTGGTTGAACTGGCATCACTGGGTCAAGTGGGCTTCTTTCAGTATAAAGTACGTTAACACCAGTTGCTGCGTAAACCATTGGGATACCAGCTTCACGGATGGTGGTTAAGGTTGCAGATACTGTACCTGTACCAAAGTGACCAACCAATGCGAATACTTTATCTTCATTGATCAATTGTTTTGTGTTTGTTAAACCAACAGTTGCGTCAAATGCGTCATCACGGTTAACGTATTCAATGGTTCTACCATCGATACCGCCGTTTTCATTAACCATTTCAAAGGCTGCTTTCATACCTGCCACGAATGGAAGACCTACGAATGATAAAGCACCAGAAATCGCTGCTGTATTACCAACTTTGATGGTGGTTTCAGTGACACCTTGAACGGTGACTGCTCTAACTTCAGTATAGAAGGATGCAGATAATTCACCAAAGGTAACAACGACATCGTACTTACCAACAACACCTTGTTTGAATCCAGAAAGTGTATATTGGCTAGCTGTTAAGATTTGTTTTCTACCAGTAGAATAGGTAACTTCAACGACTAAACCTTCTGGGTTGAATGCTTGGTCGCGGTTATAGATTTGTTGTGTAGGTAGAGATTTTAAGTTCAATGCCAATGCAACTTCAGGTGCATCTGGGTTAAATACTGCGATACCGAAAGTTGCAGTAACACCTTCATAAGATACAGTGATGGTTACTAAACCTGGGTTAGCAGTTGTGAATCCTGTTAAAGTATAATCGCTGCTTGTTAAGACTTTTTCAGTCTTATCAGACATCACGGCTTTAACTTCTAAACCTGCACCGTCAAATGCTTCACCAACTAAGTATTCAACTTTAGTCGGAGATGTAACGACGAGTCTGCTAACAGTAACTTCAGCTTCTTGGCACGCAACAAGCGTGAATGCTGCAAAAACTGCTAACAATAATGCTACAATTCTTTTCATATTTTTCTCCTTTTTCTTGCCTATCGGCATATATTATCGTTTCGTTTGAAACTAGAAACCCTTAATTAAGAACCAAGGTACGCATTGACGAGTTTTTCGTCTGCGAGTAATACTTGGCCACTGCCTTCGCCGACAATCTTACCCAATTCAAGGATGTAAGCATAGTCTGCGATTTTCAATGTTTGAAGCGCATTTTGTTCAACAATCAAAATGGTCTTACCGCGTTCTTTAATCTTCTTAATGATTTCGAAGATATTGCGAACGATGATGGGTGCCAACCCTAAGGATGGTTCATCGAGTAATAATACTTCTGGATTGCCCATCAAAGCTCTACCGATGGCCAACATTTGTTGTTCACCACCCGATAAAGTAGAGGCTTGTTGTTTTCTTCTTTCTTTTAAGACTGGGAAATACCCATATACTTCTTCAAATAATGCTGGAATTTCGGTCTTTTTAACGGTATAAGCACCAGCTAAGAGGTTTTCTTCTACCGTCAATCCCGCAAAAATCATTCGACCTTCTGGGGATTGCTTGATGCCCATTTCAGAGATTTTATGTGGGTCTAGATTAGCAATATTCTTACCTTGATAGAGAATTTCACCAGATTTGACTTTAACTGCCCCTGAGATGGAACGGATGAGGGAGGATTTGCCTGCCCCATTCGCGCCTAATAACGCAACAATGGTCCCTGGTTTAACTTCAATGTGAATACCTTTAACGGCTTTGATGATGCCATAATCGATCACCAAGTTATTGATTTCTAACAGTGACATGATTATTCACCCCCCAAGTAAGCTTCTTGAACCACTGGGTTCGATTTGATTTCGGCTGGTGTTCCGATGGCTAATTTCTTACCGAATGAAATGGCACAAATGGTATCGCACAATTTCATAACCAAGCCCATGTCGTGTTCAACCAAGAAAATGGTACATTTGAACTCGCTTTGAATCTTTCGAATGGTTTCTGTGAGTTTTTCGGTTTCCAAATCGTTTAAACCTGCGGCTGGTTCGTCTAAGATGATGAGTTTTGGATTCGTCATCAGCGTTCTCGCCAACTCAATCAGTTTCAAGACCCCATAAGGTAATCCCATTGGGTAAAAATACATATATTGAGTTAATCCCAAATCATTTAAGACTTTGAGTGCCTTTTCATGAATCACTTTTTCTTCTTTTTTGTATCTTGGTGTATGAAACATATGATCGAAGAAATTCGATTTGTATAAGGTATGTCCAGCAATGAGGAGGTTTTCTAAAATGTTCAATTCCCAAATCAATTCGACGTTTTGGAAGGTTCTAACAATACCGTGTTTCACCACATTATGTACTTTGATGTGGTTTAGTTTCACCACTTTATCGTGATTATCACGGTATATGAGTTCTCCACCCGTCGGTTTGTAGAATTGCGTGATACAGTTGAATACGGTGGTTTTACCAGCCCCGTTTGGACCAATTAAACCGAAGATTTCGCCTTCTTTGACATCAAATGACAAATTATCAACAGCGACCAACCCACCAAACTTCATGGTCAGATTTTGAACACTGAGTAACACTTTAGGATCTAAAGTATGGGTCACGTTTTCGACGTTTTTCATGCTTTACCTCCTTTGGCTTTCCAGGTTTTAATCCAGCCTTGGGCTTTGATTTTCAAATCTCCAAAGAGTTTGACTAACCCACCAGGGTAGTACATAACGATGAGGATGACGAGTGCTCCAGTGAAGAAATATACGGCGTTCCCATTGTCTCTAAAGAAAGGAATTTGTTTTAAAACGATGTCTTTTAATCCAAAAATCACGAATGTACCTAAGGTCACACCCCAAATGGATTTAGACCCACCGACAATAACCGCAGCGAGAATATTCAATGAGATGGCTAGGTTGAATATGCCTGGTTCGGTATACTCAAAGTATGGCATGTAAAGCATTCCGCCGATGACTGCCATGATGGTTGCGAGCACAAAGGCCAATAATCTGTATTTTAAAACCGAGATCCCCATGGCTTGTGCCGCCGATGTGGAATTTTTAATCGATAACATCGCTCTACCTGTAGGGCTATTGACGATATTGATGAATAGAATCATCGATACCACCAATACCGCAACCACAATGAAATACACGATGTTGCGATACATGAGTGCGTTTGCGCCTTCAGTGAATCCGAACAAGTTGAATTGTTCGAATCTAAATCCGCCATCACCACCGGTAATATTACGGGCTTTTCTGAAGATTTCAATCATGATTTCAGCTAACCCTAAGGTGATGATTGCGAGATACATCCCTTCAATACGCAATGAGATAAACCCAACCAACGTACCGAAGACAATCGCCACTGCGATGCCAATGATGAATGCGACAACGAGTGGTAAACCAGCACTACCCACAGCGAAGGAAACAATATAGGTGCCTAAGCCAATAAAGGCTGCAGTACCCAATGAAGCCAATCCGGTATACCCAAGTAATAAGGAATACCCCAATCCAACAATCGTATAAATCCATACGATGGAAATAAAATCAATGGTCGATTGTTTAAATAAGCCGGCATTACCGAGTAAACGTACCAACACAATCGCGATGGTAAATATGAAAATCCCAAATAAAGGACTATTCTTTAAGTTTTTTAAGGTGTTTTGCATAAGATACCTACACCTTCTTCGCTATCTTCTTGCCAAAGATACCGACTGGCTTGATCAAGATAACGATGAGTAATAAGAAGTATACAAAGGTCAATACCCATTGGTCGATGTTGCTACCAAGGATGTTGATATTCACACCAAAGAGCAAATCTTTGATGATGACTCTTGCAAAAGTAATCATTAAGGCTGCTGCGATTGGTCCGCCAAAGGTATAGAATCCGCCTAAGACGCCTGCTAAGAAGCCGTTGACTTGCATGATGACCATCATGTCTGGTCCAAGTGTGAAGATGAGTGGTGCATATAAGCTTGCAGCTAGTGCCCCTAAACCACCGGCTAGACCCCAGCTCATTGCTGTGATCATTTTGGTATTGATACCCATCATACCTGCCACTTTTTCATTCGAAGCGGTGGCTCTAACGCCAATACCCCATTTGGTGTATTTTAAGGCGATGAAGATGGCTGTGATGACGATGGTTGAGATGACAATGGCTAAGAAACCATGACCTGATAATGTTAAATTGGGTTGTCCCGCAAACTTCAAGGTGATGTTCCAAGGTACCAATGCTTTCGGTGTTCTTGTTTCCATTCTTAAACTGGTAAACACAACCGAGATTAACCCTGAAATCATTAAGATGACACCCATGGTAATCATCTGTTTGGATACTGGGTTGGAATATTTGGATTTACGAATGATCATCGTATCGATAAATACACCGAAACCTGCCCCAATGATGATGCCGATGATAATGGAAATCACCAAACCAATCCAAGCTTGTTCCACCGAAAAGTATTGTTTTAACCAAGTATCAAACAGTGCTGTCACGGTATAAGCCGATATTGTAGCAATCGAACCTTGAGCGAAGTTCGTAGTGAAAGATGTCTTATAAATGATGACAATCCCTAGGGTAACGAGTGCTAAAATCGATGAATCTTGTAATCCGAGGAATAAGAGGTTAATGATTTCGCGCATCTTATGCCCCCCATCTTACAACATTGGCCGCCCATACATACCCAATCCCTGCCGCTAGCATACATACGATCGTGCCATCTTTGACTTGACCGCTTTGTAAAGCTAAATGAAGAGAAAGGATTTGGTCGATTTGTCCAATGTGTCCATAATTTTCTAAGTAAATGGATTGTTCAGGTTTTAAACCCAAATCTTGTAATAAAGAGACGTGACCTGAACGCTTCATGTGAAGGATTGCTAAGAATCCATCTTGAGAGAACTGTTCTTTAGAGAAGTTCGATTTGCGTAACGATTCTTCAATACACTTGTACCAGTTAGGCATCGATACTTCATTCAAACGATTTTTCATTTTAATTGGGTCCAATAAACGTAAAGACTTCTTCGCTTCTTCCACGTTGTCTTTGGTAATTGGGTTACAAATACCCCCGATTTCAACCCCAGCGGTTCTCGATAATGACCCATCCCCGATGATGTGTGAACCTAAAAGTTCATTTTTGCCATAATTCTTCTTTAAGATGATGGCACCACCACCAGCGGCTAAATCGTACATCATCGACATGTTTTTATCGGTGTAATCGACAAAATCTAGGTTACGATATCCACCAACCACCATGACGGTATGAACGTCATCGTCTGCAATCAACATATCTTTCGCCATTTTTAGTGCAGATACGGTGGTGCAGCAACGGTTTTGTACGTCAATCCCCCAAGCATTTACAGCACCAATACGATCTTGAACGTATAAAGCGGATGTGGTGAGTGGGTATTCTTTCCATTCTTCAGTGACACAGAGGATGACGTCGATTTCTTTCGGGTCAACACCTGTATTCTTTAAACAATCTAAGGCTGCTAACGCACCCATTTCTTGTGATCCGTCCATGACAGGATCGACAGGAACGATTTTTTCAACGATGCCTAATTTTTCTTCAATGGCTTGTTCTGTCCAAACGCCATTGGTTCTTTCTGCGATTTCTTTCGCAGACATTCTACCTTTTGGTAAGTATATACCTGTACCAACAATGCCTACAGATGGTTTCATAAAAAGATCCTTTCTATCCTCGAATGAGGCTTTATTATTACGAACGACAAGCCAAACGGTTGTTTGGCGTGTGTTTTATGATTTATAGACGCATACCGCCATTGACATTGATGGTTTGTCCTGTGATGTAAGATGAATCATCGCTAGCTAGGAATAAAGCCACTTTAGCGATTTCTTCAGGTTGTCCAAGACGACCCAACATGGTCAATTTCGCAAATCCATCCAATAATTCTTGTGGTACAGTTTTTAGAATGTCTGTCATGACATACCCTGGAGCGATGGCATTAACACGTACATTCGCACCTTTTCTCGCAAATTCTTTAGCCCAAGTCATGGTTAAACCCAAGACTCCGGCTTTGGTTGCAGCATAGTTGGCTTGTCCAATGTTACCAAACACACCGACAACGGATGAAATGTTGATGATGGAACCTTTACCTTGGTTTTCCATTTGAGGTCCCACATGGCGTGTTAAATTGAAGACACCCTTTAAGTTAACATTGATCACGGCATCCCATTGTTCATCGGTCATTTTGCGAGTCATGGCATCTTTAGTAATCCCTGCATTGTTGACTAAAATGTCCACATGTCCAAATTCTGCTAAAACTTCGTCAAAGAAAACTTTGCAGCCTTGAGAATCTGTCACGTTTAATTTCTTGTAAAATACATTTTCGCATTCATAGGTCATTTCACCCATGTCAGCAGCGATGACTTTCGCACCTTCTTGTGCAAAAGCTTTCGCGATTTCCATACCAATCCCTTTAGCACTACCGGTAATGATGGCAACTTGTCCTTGTAATTTCATTGTTTTCTCCTTTTATCGTTTAACGATGATGGCTGTACCCATACCGCCACCGATGCATAGGCTAGCTAAACCCATATGCTTATCTTGTTTCTTAAGTTCATGAATAAGTGTGACGATGATTCTATTGCCAGATACACCGACTGGGTGTCCTAAAGCAATCGCACCACCATTGACATTTGTTTTTTCTAATAAAGCTTGTTTAGACACGCCATGGGCTTCTGCAAGCTCATTGACAACACCTAGGCTTTGTGCCGCGAATGCTTCATTGAGTTCTAATAATTCCATATCGGACAATTTCATGTTTGCTCTTTGAAGAACATCCTTAATTGCTGGAACTGGACCTAACCCCATCACGTTTGGATCGACACCGCCTTGACCGACTGCAACGATTTCACCTAAGACAGGTAAGTTGTATGCTTTAACCATTGCTTCTGAAGCAAGGATCATAAAGCTTGCACCATCATTGATACCGGATGAGCTACCTGCGGTAACCAATCCATCATTTTTAAATGCAGGTCTGAGTTTTGCCATTTTTTCTGCGTTGGTACCACGGTTAGGGTACTCGTCATTCGCAAATACGATGGTTTCTTTTTTGGTTTTGATTTCGATTGGTACGATTTCATCTGAGAAACGACCTGAATCGACTGCTTGGATTGCTTTTTGTTGTGAGCCTAATGCAAATCCATCCAATTCTTCACGGGTCAATTGGTGTTTCGCTGCGATATTTTCAGCGGTAATCCCCATGTGCATCCCTGGTGTGAAGGAATCATGTAAAGCGTCTTGCAAAATGGTATCCTTCATGTCGAGTGAACCCATCTTGACACCATCTCTTACTTTAGAGGTGACAACATATGGCGCACCGCTCATGGATTCAACCCCACCAGCCACCACCAATTGTGAGAAACCAGATTGAATACCCACATAAGCATTCATGACTGATTTCATCCCACTGCCGCATACCATGTTTAAAGTATAGGCTGGGATTTCATTGGATAAACCAGCTTTAATGGAGATTTGTCTAGCGATATTTTGTCCTAAACCTGCTTGAATAACGTTTCCTACAATCACTTCATCGATTTTGTCTTTTGGAACATTCGTATCCGCTAAAAGTTGCTTGAGTACTTGTGTGCCAAGTTCTACTGGATGAAGATCTTTTAAAGTGCCTAAGAATGCGCCGATTGGACTTCTTTTTGCACCAACAATAAATACTTTTTGATTCATGGTATCCTCCTTGATTTTTGAATTCATCTATTTTAATCGATTGAATCGTGATTTCATGATTTCGGTTAAAAGTACGTGAATAAAAATTCATATCACACCTTCATTCTACGTGATACGAAATGACTTGTCAAGCGCTTACATAAAAATAATTATTCACCCATTCATATGAATTCTAGTTCACCCAACCACTCGGCTGAAATTACCGAAATCCATGAAATGTAATTTCATTATAGACTTAAGGGCTTAACCGTCGCTTAATCAATGGTCACTTCTTTTTGTAACATGAAAAAATTCAATCACTTTTCGCTTGTGTTTTTTACCATCGTGCTATACAATGAAATCGGTGATTACTATGAATAAAGAATCGTATCGTTACCCCAAGACAACTTCTGGCATTAAGACATTCAACAAAATTGTTTCGACGGGTAAAAAATTATTTGCTAAAAATGGATACCAGGCAACTTCAATCAATGACATCATTGCGAAGTCTAAAATCGCTGCGGGCACTTTTTATATTTACTTCGACAGCAAATTGGCTTTATATCTATATATTCTCGATTTATATCGCGTCTCCATTCGTAAGTCCAGTGCGGATGCAACCAAGGGTTTAGTTCACCGATACGACATTGAACGAGCAGGGATTAAAGCGTTTATTACCTATGCTTTAAAGGATCCTCTAGCTTATCGAATCATTTGGGAATCCCTGTTTGTAGACTTTGATATCTTTAAAAATTACTATGAAAGTTTTGCCGATTCCTATATTAAACACTTAAAAGACTTTGTCTCTAACGGCGAACTTAGACCCGATTTGGATCTTGAAACCTTATCTTATACACTGATGGGTATTTCCAATTTCGTTGGTCTTCAAGTCATCTTTAAGAAGGATGTTTCAGAGGTTGAACTCGACCGAATCATTGATGAGGCCATGAGCATTTTAGACCGAGGTATCTTTGTAAAATAGATATTTAATTATGAATATATATTCATCTATTATTGGTTCGAATTTTCATTTAAAAACATAAAAAAATACCGCCATTATTGGGCGGTATTATTTTTGTCTTTGTTAGCGTCTCTA
>DJWH01000022.1 GCA_002441525.1 Acholeplasmataceae bacterium UBA6235
TGGTTGATGTCTGTCTCATCGTATTCAACGATGTCGCCTACTTTTGGACTCACTTGAACGATTTTTGTCTCCAATTTGGTCTTTTTCGTGACGGATTTATTGAATGAGGATGACTCATCTAGTTTTTGATAGCGTAATTTACCACTGGCTTTGGCTTGAATGATGGCTTTAGACTCAACATCGATGAGTTCATATAAACCACCGATGAGTTTGATGATTTGACCCTTTCTCAAAAGATACCTCCGTTATAGATTTTGGCTTCTAAGTTGTCCACAAGCCGCGTTGATGTCGTGGCCTTGTTCTTTTCTGAGTGTCGCATTCATGCCGCCTTTTTTAAGGACATCATAGAATGCTTCTTGATTCTCACGTTTTGAGCGTTTGAATGGTGCTTCTAATACTTCATTATAAGGTATTAAATTCACATAGACATTCAAGCCTTTGAGTAGTTTTAATAACTCATAGGCATGTTCTTTTTTATCGTTGAGTTCATCGATTAAAATGTACTCGATGGTAATACGACGATTGGTTTTAGTCATATAATAGCGAATCGCGTCAATGACTTGTTCAATTGGATATGCTTTATTGATCGGCATCAATTGATTTCTAACTTCATTGTTTGGTGCGTGTAAAGAAATCGCTAAGTTGATTTGAAGTTGTTCATCGGCGTATTCTTTGATTTTCGGTACGATACCACAGGTAGATACCGTGATGTGTCTCGCCCCAATTTCAAGACCTTTAGCTGAATTGGCGTTGGTTAAAAACGTCATTAAGTGTTCATAGTTGTCGAATGGTTCACCAATCCCCATGACAACCACGTATGAAATACGTTTGCCATAAGCACGTTCGGATTCAATGATTTGACTCATGATTTCGCCGGCTGTCAGGTTACGTTTTTTCTTTAAAATACCCGATGCACAAAAACGGCAACCCATGTTACAACCGACTTGTGAAGTCACACATATGGAATAGCCATAGTCGTGATTCATCACAACGGTTTCAATGAGGTTTCCGTCTTGAAGACCATATAAGTATTTAACGGTGCCATCGACGCTTTTGGATTCGATGACCTTTTCAAGTGTTTTTATTTCAAAATTGGCTTCCAAAAGGTCAATGACTTCTTGGCTTACGTTGGACATTTCTTTGAATGAAACAACTTTCTTTTTATAAATCCAGTCGAAAATTTGAGATGCACGGAATTTCTTTTGTCCGTGTTCTACCATAAACGACTCTAATGCTTCTAATCTTAAATCATAAATATTTGTCATTCTATCACCAAAGATATTATACACTAAAATGCTTTTTTTGCCTACACGATGCACACAAAAGAAAAGAAGGCAATTTGCCTTCTTAACCTCTCAGTTCTGCTTTAAATTCAAATTGTAAACGATTGACAATGCTCTTCATGAGTTTATCTACATCGGCAGCTTCTAACGTCTTTTCCTTACTGTTGAAAGTGAGACTATAAGCCAAGGATTGTTTTAGATCCCCCAGTTTTTCATCTCTATAGACGTCAAATAATGTGAGGTCTACTAAGAACTTACGTGCGGTTTGTTCAATTAATTTGGTGATTTTACCCACTTCAATACCACGGTCGACGACAAAAGCCAAGTCTCTGGTGATATTTGGGTATTTAGAAATCACTTCAAATTTAGGTTGTGGTTCGATGTATGTCATGAGCTTTTCAAGTCTGAGTTCAAAAGTATACGCATCAATACCTAAACTTGGGTGCAATTTACCCATCACGCCCACCACTTGATCTTTGATGAGAATGTTTGCGCAAACCCCTGGATGGAATCCTTCGATTTGGGTTTGTTTTTCATAAGTAGGTACCAAATCAAAGTGTTTCAATAACGCATCCACGAGTCCTTTTAGGACATAGAAGGATGTTTCTAGGCCTTGTTTAGACCAAGCAATTTGTTGATAGTTGCCCATCAATAATCCAGCCACATGGACAGGTTCTTCATGGGAATAATAGACTTTGCCCACTTCAAAGCATTTCAAATCGTTGATTTGTCTGGATGCATGGTATTTGGCATTTTCAACCAAACCATTGATCAAAGAGTGTCTTAAGGATTTCTTATCTTCTGATAGTGGATGTAATACAGAAATCACATCTTCGCTTGGTAAGGTAAACAAATTCACTTCAGCGGTCTTCAACAATGAGTAGTTAAGGACTTCATTCAAGCCCATGTGTCTAAGTAATCTTCTATATTTAAGCACTTGTGTTTGACGTTTGGAATAATGACCCAATTGATTGGTTTTTGGCAAGGTCATCGGAATGTTGTTTAAACCATAAATTCTCGCCACTTCTTCGATGAGGTCTGCCTCAATGCGTAAGTCATTTCGATAACTTGGAACGAGATACACATCTTCTGAGACAGGGATGATATTTAAGCGTCTTAAAATGTCTCTTAAGGCTTCTTTAGTCAGTGCGATACCTAAGTACTTGTTGACCTTTTCAACATGTAATTCGATTTTCACTGGTTTTGGATAAGGGATACCCGTATAGGCAATTTCTTTGGTGACTTCTGCATTCGCAAGTTCATACAATAGGGTTGCAGCTCTATTGATGGCCATGCGTACGCGCGTTTCATCAATACCACGTTCAAAACGTAATGAGGAATCGCTTCTTAAATCCAAACGTTTTGAGGTTTCACCAATACGTTTAGGATCGAAGCTAGCAGCTTCAAGGATGATGCTATCGGTGTCGTTATCGACCATGGTATTTTCTAAACCCATCACACCGGCTAAAGCCACTGGGTATAAGCCATTGGTGATGACGATGTCTTTTTTCGATAGGATGCGTTTGATGCCATCTAAAGTAACGACTTCTTCGCCTTCTTTGGCGTCGCGAATCACCACTTTATCGGTTTCAAATTTGTTTCTATCAAATGCGTGTAGAGGCACACCTAGTTCTAACATGACATAGTTGGTGACGTCGACCACATTGTTGATTGGACGAATCCCACTGGCAATCAAATCACTTCTTAACCATTCAGGTGAGGATTTGATTTTTACATGATTGAGGGTTCTTGCAAAATAGCGATAACAACCTTCGGTCTCATTTTGAACCACCACTGGGTTGAGTTGTTCAGATTCAAATGGGGTTTCTTCATGATAAATCAATTTCTTATTAAGAACAGCGGACAAATCGTATGCAAACCCTAGAACGGACAATAAATCGGCTCTATTGGGTGTCAATGACAACTCCATGGAATCTTGATTGAGATTTAAAAACGGGAGTGGATCTACGCCTAGTGGAACAGCTTCGTTGTAATAGAATATACCGTCTTTGTATTTGTCTTCGACATATTTGTCTTCAATGCCTAGTTCTCTTAATGAGCATATCATGCCGTTGGATTCAACCCCACGGATTTTACTGCGCTTGATTTCAAGATTACCTGGTAATACAGCCCCAGGGGTCGCAA
>DJWH01000011.1:0-11450 GCA_002441525.1 Acholeplasmataceae bacterium UBA6235
GGATGCTAAATTATCCGCCATGGTATCATCAAGGGCACTTAAATCTCCAGAAATGATGTCAGAAGCCAAAATTTCACGAGCGCCTTTTAACAAAGCTGTTAATTCGGTTTGACCAGATTCTGCGGCCCAGTCAATGGTATCTGGAATTTCAAGTGTGACGCCTAAGTTGAGTCCTGCCAAGAGTTGAGCGATGACTTCGTTCATCTTGGTGGTAATCAAGTTAGAGGCACTGATTTTCGCAACAATCGCAGCGATGTTTTCATCCGATAGAATGACACTATAATCAGGATTTTCAGTTTGATTAACCAAATCCATGATGCCTGTGCTGACCACTACTTTCGCTAACAAAATCAAGTTTGTGATTTCGGATGCATTAAAGTTGTTAGAGATGTCATCTAAGGTAATCAAACCTTGGAATTCTGGTGGTAAACTTTCAGATATGAAATTGAAAATGTATTCAGACGCAACCGATGAGTTGTTTTCAATGATGGAGAACGCAAATATTGCATCAAACAAATCAGCAATCGCTTGATCAGGTACTGCATTTAATACTGCCGGATCGGTCAAATTATCGAAATCATCCATGGACGTGAATCCCATCGCTTGAACAGCTAAGTAAATGTTTGCGATATTGGCGAAATCGGCTTGTAGTTCTTCTCCGGTTGGCAAAGTGATATCATCTGAAGTGATGCCCAAGTCGGTAAATGTTTGTTGAACTGCATCCGATTGAATCAAGAAGTTCAATCCAACAGGTAAACCATATTGAATTAAATCCAATTCACCCAATGCATCAAAAATGCTAACGACCGTTTCACCATCAAATGTGAAATAGTTGAGTTCATCGATAGGTACGCCTTGTTCTTGAACAAGTGTAAGGGCGTTGACAAAAACATCGCCCAACAGACCTAAATCACGCATGTAATCGATGGCTTTTAAATCTTCTAAATTCAGTACATCTTCATAGCCTTCCAACATATCGTTGAAATCGCCACTATTGATTAAATATTCTAATCCAACTGGAATGACCACTTCAATGATGTCTAGATTGGTAATCAAATCAAAGACTTCACTAGCGGTTTCCGGGTCTAAACTATAAATGAAATCATCACCAAAAGTGGTAGATCCACCATTGGCTTCTACGAGTAGACTCACAGCGTCTAACGCTTTTTCTAGTTCCGCACGGAATTTGATTTGTGTATCCAAACCTTCCGATTGAACGCGTAGACTAAAGACTTCATCAAAAACATATTCATCTAAAGCGACTTCATCGATTTTCACATAACCGGCAATCATACCGACATAGGTTGTACGATATTCACTTAAGAATGTTTTAACTTCATCTAATAATTCACTGGTTTCCATCATTGGTTGTTGAACTTCAACCAAGACGAGTTCGTCATTCACAAGCATCAGTTGATACTCAGGTTCCGTCGATACGGTGGTTGCGAGATCTAAGCCACTGCTCAATGAAACCAATGCAGCAAACGGTAACGAAATGAGTAAAACAGAGAACGCTCCTCTAAGTGCGCCAATACCGGCACCACCCAAGCGGGATACGAATGTTTTTCTCTTCTTACGACCATTGCTGTCGCGTTTTTTAGGCTTGATAATCATCCATATAATCCAACCGACAAATTTGAAGACGGTTGCATTCAGAATAAACAATAGAATGAATAACACCAAGCTGACGGCCATTTGAATGACCCCAACCACCAATGCCAATGCATCAGAACCCTCCACCAGCACATTGGCTAGATTTGGTTGCATATCGATTAAGTAGTTAATAGCTGTATCTTGGATATTCGTAATGACCAATCCTTCTATTGGAATTGGAACTGATGCAAGGTATGCTGAAAGATCTACTTTCATGACCATGCCGGCGAGCATCGGAATCGTGAAGAAACCAACGACTAAAATGCCTACAGTCCAAATAAGAAAGAAGGTGGATTTGTAAAAACCTTGGATGAAGCCCCAGAACATGGCGAGTCCAATCACCCCTAAGGCTGCGTAATTCAGATACTGTAACATCTCTGCTGCAGTAAAACTCATAAAATCACCCCATATCTTTAAACTTTATTACATTTTATCACTCATTAAAAAAAAGTTATATCCATATGACTGAAAATCTCAACTTTTTTTTTGTTTTGCCCATTTTGAACTCAAAACGGCCTCCAAATCAAAAAAAATCCCCTTTTAGGGGACTGTTTATGATTTCAATTTAAAAATATAGTAATAATCTCGATTGAGCTCGGGTTGTGAAAATGAGTAGAATTTTTCAGTATACGTTAACGTTTTTTCACTCGGATCATACTCTAAATACTCATCATGGTCGCCCATATTGGTCATGATTGAAATCACGCCACCTCGATAATTACCTTCACTGCGTTCTACAGCTTCACCAACTACCTGTCTTATAAATGATATTTTCGAACCGTTGATTTTCAAGTCAAATTGGGTCCACACTTCCGGTTTCACCAATTGTCCATAAGCGACACCAAACGCTGCGTATATTTCATAGGTACCATTGGGTATGAGGGTTTGATCGGGTTGTTCGTATTTACTAAAGATGAAGTGTTTGGTTTCGGTTCCATTTTCCATGATTTCGAGGATACCAGCTTTAGCATCTGTATAAATCCGTTGAACATATTTAGTATCGGTATTTTCAATATCAATGTAATAACCATAATTCATGATGATGGTATAGTCATAGACTTGTTCGGTTTGATTCGTGTAATTTATATCACGGATGGTCACTGCGTTTTCTTCGATATGGATGACCCGTTGATAATCATCGGTATAAGGATTATGAACGGGTTCACCAATGTTGATGTTTGAACTGATAAAATCCACCAGCTCATAAGTACCATTCAGGGTTACTTCAGTCACAGGTTGTCTTGTATTACAACCGACCAGCATAACCAACAGGCTAAACGTATAAATAATCATGGTTTTTTTCATTGGGTTGAACCACCTTAACTATATTTGATAACTAAATTATACACCAAAAAAGAAAAATACCCAATGGGTTTGGGTATTATTTCACTAAGACAACGAACGATTCGTATGGTTTTAATTGTAAAGACTTCAAATGGTAGTTATGAGCGTCGTAATTGGATAACAACACTTGATCGATTTCAAAGTCTAGGGATACCTTAGATTCAACATCAAAGAAATTGGTAACTACCAACACTTTTTGAGCACCATGTTGTCTTAAATAGGCATACACATGCTTGTCATCTCTTAAGTATTGTTTGTAGGTTCCATAGACAAATGTATCTTTGTAGCGTGGATTTTTTCTAAGTTTAAGGACTTGTTTATAGTAATTCAATAGGGATTTAGGGTCTTTTTCTTCATCTTCCACATTGATTTCTGGATAATTTGGATTGACATGGAACCATGGCTCAACGGTTGAGAAACCGCCATATGGGGCATTCTTCCATTGAATTGGGGTACGTGCATTGTCTCTTGATCGGTGTGCCGTAAATCCGATATAACGGGCTGGGTCTTGACCTTCTGCTACGGCGATTTGATAACTATTCTTAACTGAGACATCATTAAAATCATCAATCGTCTTAAATGGGTAGTTGGTCATCCCGATTTCTTCGCCTTGATAAATGAATGGGGTACCCCACATAAAATATAAGGCTGTGGCGAGCATCGACCCTGACAATACGCGTTTGTTGACATTGCCATATTGGCTCATGACACGTGGTTGGTCATGGTTTAACCAATAGAGTGGATTCCATGCTTTACCATAAAGATTGGTTTGCCACTTTTCAAACATGTCTTTCATGTGGGCTAAATTGGTGATGACTTCATCGTCTGGGTTCTTTAAATCCCAAACGTTGTTGCACCAGTTGTGGTCAAAATTGAATACCATGTTGAGTTCATCGCGTTGTAATCCAGCGTATTCGATGGCTTCTGCAGGCAGAGCCCCCCCACCGACTTCACCAACGGTCATGACATCGTAATCTTTAAGTACTGCTTGATTGAATTCATTGAGGTAGTCGTGTAACTTCGGTAAATTAGAAAACTTACGCCAGTCTGGTTTGTATTTGGAACTGGATTCCATGGTCGAATCTTCAAAGGTAGTGCTTCTCGCAATGTGCGCGACCGCATCCACTCTAAAACCGTCAATGCCTAAATCCAACCAGAATTTCGCCATCTCGAACATGCCTTTTCGAACATTAGGGTTTGCCCAATTGAGGTCTGGCATCTTCTTCGAAAATATCTTCATGTAATATTCGCCCGTGAGGTCATCTTTTTGCCAACAAGACCCACCAAAGAATGATGCCCAGTTGGTTGGTTCAACTTCGATACCGTTGACTAATTTTCCTTTTTGCCAAATGTAATAATCACGGTACGGGTTGTCTTTGGACTTTCTCGATTCAATGAACCATGGGTGTTCATCGGAGGTTTGGTTCATGACCAAGTCAGCGATGATACGAATGTCTCTTTTCTTGGCTTCAAGAATCAATCTTTTCGCATCTTCTAAGGTACCATAATCCTCGGAGATGTCATAAAAATCTGAGACATCATACCCATTGTCGTCCATTGGTGATTTATAAAATGGGCAAATCCATAAGAGATTGACCCCTAAATCTTTTAAGTAATCGAGTTTTTCAATGATCCCCGGGATGTCACCAATCCCATCGTTGTTTGAATCTTTAAAGCTGCGTAAATAAATTTGATATCCAATGGCTTCTTTCCACCATTTTTTCTCGTAAAATGACATATCATCACTCCTTATGCTCAAGATTATGATATCACATCAAAAACCGTTTTTTGTCTGTAAAGAGGTTGTAATGCGTTACATGTAAATAATCCATGAAAGCGTTTCAATTTTTTGTATAATATAGAAGTGTAAAGAATACACTAAAGTGAGGTTTCCTATGAATAAAGATGCATTACTCCACAAAAGCAAATCCGAAATGGCTTATGCTTATGATGCCAATACACTCCATATTTGGTTAAGAACTGCCCATGATGACTTTCAATCTGTGAAGTTGGTTTATGGGGATCCTTTCCGTTATGAACCCATCGATGAAGCACAACTCCACTGGATTTGGAAAAAAGAATCGGCCAATGATTTAGAGATGATTAAACGTTTCTCAGATCATGAATACGATTACTACTTTTTAGCCATAAAACCTGAACACAAACGCATCAAATACGCGTTTGTTTTAGACGACCGTTATCTTTATGGGGTTAGAGAAACCTATGATTTAAGCACCGATACCAATCAAAAGAAAAAATACAACCTATTCAACTATTTTAACTTCCCATTTTTAAATGAAGTCGATGTGATTTCCATACCAAGTTGGGTAAAAGACACCATTTGGTATGAAATCTTCCCTGAGCGTTTTAGACGCAGCCAAAACGCGACCAATCAACCCACACATGCATGGGGTGACCCGGCCGAAAAAGTGACCAATCATATGTTCTTTGGTGGTAACATCGAAGGCATCATCGAATCCTTGGATTATTTGGTAGACCTTGGTATTACAGGGATCTATTTTACACCCATCTTTAAATCCCCAAGTGCGCACAAATACGATACCACCGATTATTTCCAAATCGACCCTGATTTTGGTACCAACGATGATTTTAAACGTTTGGTAAACGAATCCCACAAACGTGGCATTCGTGTGGTATTAGACGCGGTATTCAACCACTGTGGGTATGACCACCCCTTCTTCCAAGACGTGGTCAAGCATGGTAAAGCTTCTAAGTACTACAACAGTTTCTTCGTTAAAGACGAACCCATGCTCAATTTTGAGCTGAATGCGAAAGGCAAACCAATCTATCACCGTGGTTTGATTCCCAATTACCATACATTCGCTTTTACCCCTTATATGCCTAAATGGAATACCGAAGACCCACTGGCTAGACAGCATTTACTCGAGGTTGCGAAATACTGGATTGAAGCCTACGATATTGATGGTTGGCGTTTAGATGTGTCCAATGAGGTCTCTCATGATTTCTGGCGTGCCTTAAGACAAACCGTCAAACAAGCCAAGAAAGATGCGTTCATCTTTGGCGAAAACTGGGATTATTCATTCCCATGGTTGGGCGGCGATCAAATCGACACTGTCATGAACTATGAACTCATCTATTTGATTTGGCAATTCTTTGGCCATGATGTCAATATCCCAAGAATTCCCGCTTCCGAACTCGTTCGCTTAACCAATAAATTACTGGCTTCATACCCACAACAAATCACTGAAAACATGTTTAACTTAGTGGATTCTCACGATACAGGTCGTATTTTACACCGTTCTAAAGAAAACAAAGACTTGGCATTCTTAAGCTATCTATTCATGTTTGCATTCCCAGGTACCCCAACCATTTATTATGGTGGTGAAGTGGGTATCACTGGTGATCATGACCCGGATAACAGACGTTGTATGATTTGGGACGAATCCAAACAAGACTTGAATTTTAAATCCCGTATCAAACAATTGATTGACTGGCGTAAAAAGTACACTGCCTTTGGTTCATCCGATTTTAGATGGGTAACCTATGATGATCTTAATCAAACCATTGTGTTTGAAAAAACGGGTCAAGAAAAACTCATATTCATCCTTAACAGCGATGAACAGGCTCATATCGTGGTATTACCAAAACCACTTCAAGGCATCAACATTGAGACCCATTTGAATGTCATTGGCGATACTTTTGAAGTCCCGGGTTACAGTTATCTCATCATTCAGTGTAGATAAAACCATACCACTTATGGTATTCTAAAAGTACAAATACAGCGTTGAGGTAACCCTATGTTGATTTTATCTTTAATCATGAGTTTGTTACTATGTTTTACCATGATCTTGATTGGTTTTATTTTCATCAAATACCCACCAAAATTCAATCGATATTTTGGCTATAATACGCGAATGTCGATGAAAAACGAGATGACTTGGCGATTCGCTCACGCGTTCTCCGGTCAATATTACCTGTGGATGGGGTTTGGTTTATTACCCTCTTCCATCGGACTGGCATTTAGCCTACAAACATGGATATACTACGAGAATTTCGTCCTCATTTTATCCTATGTTCAAGTCGCAGTATTGCTTGGGGTAATCCCATTCACAGAAGTATTATTACACATGCGTTTTGATCGCGATGGTACACCAAAATAGTAAAGGGAAATCCGCACTTGGATTTCCCTCTTTTTTTTAGATCACTTTTAATAAATCATATGGCTTACCAACAATGAATTCTGGTTTTAATGGTGCTAAATCTTTCATATCTCTAAAGCCCCATAAACAAGCAACCACTTCAAGTTTCGCGTTTTTACCCGTTTCAATATCCGCTTCAGAATCACCCACCAAATACACTTCATTTGGTTTCAAATCCATCGCTTTCAAGACTTTTTCAACCATACGTGGGTCGGGTTTCTTGATGCCATCCTCTGTCACCCCTAACGCAAACTCAAATAAACCAGGGAATTGACGTTTAATCAACTGTTTGACGGCTGCGTCTTGTTTGTTTGAAATGACTGCTAAACGATAACCACGTTTTTTAAACGCTTCTAATACTTCTGGAATCCCCTCATAAGGCGCAGTGGCTTCTTCGCTATGGGCTTGGTAATACGCATCATAGAAGTTATAATACGTTTCAAAATCTGCTTTCGATACTTCTTCACCAATCGCGAGTTCGACGAGTTGTCTTGCCCCATTGCCTAAGAGTCGTCTGACCCCTTCTTCCGTCATGGTACCAAAGTTAAAATGACTCAACATGTAATTGATGGCGTTTGTCAAATCGGTTAATGTGTTTAAGAGTGTTCCATCTAAATCAAATAAAATGGCTTTTTTCATAGTAATCCCCTTTCGATGATTTTCTTATAAATCGGTAACATTTCTGGTTCCGATACATACTCGGTGATTTTGGATAATTCAACCCATTGTACCCCATGGGTTTCTTCGACATTTTGTTTCAGTGGTTCATTTTCATCCGCAATCAATATGAATGAGGCATTCAAATGCAAGTGGGATGAAATGGGTTTTCCTTTTTTATAATGAAACCACACGGGTAATACTTCGATGCTGACAGGTTGTGTGCTTTTCACTTTAAAGTTGGACAATCCTGTTTCTTCTTGAGCTTCTTTGATCGCGACAGCTAAGAAGTCTTGTTGGCCATCCATATGTCCACCTGTCCAACCCCATGAATCGTATAACTTATGGTAGATCAATAAGGTTTTGGTCATGGATGCGTTAAAAATCATCGCTGAGGACGAAAAATGCATGGCTGGGTGTCGTTCAAATAGCGATACCCCATAGTGCTTGATGGCGTCCATAATATAGGCTAAATCGGATACTTCTAAATCCGATTTGGGTTGATAGTCATTAAATAAATCGATCATCGGTGCGTCTCCTTAATAGATTATTTTCTATTATACAACAAATGACCCGTTTACCCAAAACTTTTTTCGCATATAAGGGTTGATTTTAAAAAATTAGTATGTTATCATATTCGTGCTGAAAAAATGCACCCTTAGCTCAGTTGGTAGAGCAAATGACTCTTAATCATTGGGTCCACGGTTCGAGCCCGTGAGGGTGTACCATTTAAAGAATAAAGCCTAACTCAAACGAGTAGGCTTTTTTGTTGTTTAAATTGCATTCTTTTTATTTTGAGTCGATGTAATGTTTGCTCCTAAAGTTTCTACCTTCGATTAATTATTCATAAACATGACTCTTTAATTATCATTGACAAACATAGGTTTTCATTATAATATTTTATCGAGTTAGCATTAACAGGAAGTCTGGCAATTGAGAGCAATTCAATCTGTAAATGCTAACTCGCTTATATAAATTCAGACAGTATTTGAATCCAAAAAATAAAGCCTAACTCAAACGAGTAGGCTTTTTTGTTGTTATAAAACCAGTTGTAAGAAACCAAAAGACTGATTTGGTAAGAAGGTCGTGGTTTCTACTTTGGTCAAATCCTGGATGGTTTTATTTTCCCAGATTAAATGGACATATTCTGGTTTATCGATGAATGGGTTACGGTTGCCTTGAGCATTGAAGATCACTTCATTGCGTTTGACTTCAAACGCGTCCACAGGGTCTAATTTATGCCATTCCAGCAAGACAGAGAGTTTCCCCATGGTGATTCGGTCCATGGTATAGGTTTCGCCATCTTCAAAACCCTCATCGGCGAGTTCTAAGAAATCATACATGACTGCCATATAAAATAAAATTCTCGCAACATCCCCACGGTGTTCATCCCCTGGGTAATAACCCCCATCGGTATTGATCTGATTTTCACCGCTGTTATCTGTGAAAATACGGTCACTTCTCGATGCGTTTACGGATTGAATAATAGCTCTCAAGTTATGAAGGTCAGAGGCCTGGTTACGCTGTGAACCAGTCACTCTAGGAATCCCCAATCGAGAGTTCGGCCAGACGTGTTCGCGTGTCCAAGTGGTGCCGTCCCAAGTCGATGAAACGGTGGCTGAATTGTAGATTGCAAGCACCTTCGAAGGGTCATTGAGTATGGCGTCAGCTTCCCCTAAGATTTGTCTCGCATCATCATAAGTGGTCGGTGAAAATCCTGTATTTATGATGGTATGTAATGTGGTTTTCAGTGCGTCACCGATATCGTTGTTTGCGTCATAGTAATAGGTATTATTTTCAACCAACGTGTAATAGTAATAACCCGCTTCATTTTGTTCAGACCCATACGTTTGAGTCGCCGGTGGTTGATAGAAAAATACATAATAAAGAATGGCTAAAGCCAAAACAACGACGATGAGTAACAACATCAATGCCGGGTCTTGTTTGACCTTTTTCACTTTTTTTCGTACTACTTTTTTGAGTTCTTTTTGAACGGTTGTTTTCTTTTTGGTTGCCATAAAATCCTCACTTGGTTAATATAATCAAAGGTACCATCATTTCATCCTCGTGGATGCCAGCGTGGTGTGCTTTAAACTTACTTTGTTCTCGTATATTGAACATATATTTATCATATGCTAATGCCATATAATCACCAATAAAGTCATCGAGTAATGGGTGTTTTTCTCCAAAACCCAATAGCTTTTGATTGTATAATTCGCTTTTCTTTAATAAGGTAAATTGATTGTTAAAATTACTTTTGAATACCGCTTCAAAGGCTTGTTCTTGACCTTTTTTGACGAAGAAAGCCGTACTTCTTGGCTCGACAGACGGTTTTCTATCAAGTAGATCTAATATCGGATGATTGTATAAGGGTATACCTTCTACATCCACCAATCCGTGGTCAGCAATCACGATGATACACGTATCTTTCGAAACATTTTGATACAGTCTTTCGACTTGGTCATTCAAATATTGAACTTGGGCTTTGACTTTGTCATTGAAGACACCTTCATCATGGATGGTGTAGTCTGGTTCAGTCCAATAGGTATAGGTAAAGGACGCTTCTTTTTGTTGGATTTGAATCAATGCGTCGACCATCAAATCAAAGCTTTTAAACCCGCCTATTTCAAAATCAGGAAACAATTTTTTGACATATAAAGATGGGTTTTGACGTTGGATTTTTTCCAAAATGGTTTCATATTTTAGGTGTGTATCTTTGAAGTTTTCTTTTAAAACATGGGTCTCATCATAAAAATCCTTGTTTAAAAAAACAACGGTATGACAATCTTCAAATCGGTTGTATTGTGTCCAACCGACATGTCCGTGTTCATAAGGGGTTAAGCCCGATAATACCGATGTTGTCGCGGCGACGGTAGTCGGTGGATAAACCGATGTCAACGCAGTTTTAACGTTTTTTCTAAAGAGTGTATTTGAATCGATATTATTGAGAATATTGATGCCCATGCCATCCAATAGTATCAACATGATATGCTTTTTACCTTGGATGTAGGGTTTCAATATATCTAAGGTGGCGTGATGGGTGTTTACCCCATAATGGTCTAAGAGTGTCGTCGACACATTTAAGATGGATTTTGTGTAGTTTGGAAACATTTAATAACCTCCTAAAAAAAATAATCCACGCATTGGTAGATTATTTGTTTGCGTTCAGTTTTAAAATCAGATAGTTTTGTTCAAACGCTTCTGGATATGGATAAGCCACTTCTCTCATACGTTTGAATAAAACGTAGACGAGACGACGATCCACATCGATTCTTGTGATGACGCCAGTTTCCTTCTCACCAACGACAGAAACTTTTTCGCCGATGATTCTAGATTCGTTACCCCATGACATACAATCACCTTCCCTTACTTAAATAGTATAACATAACTTGTTTCGATTTGTTTTCATTAAACTTATCGATTACGAAACAGAAATGCGTTTTTGATAGCGATAATAACCATAGACCAAACCAACCAAAGTCAAGCCTGTAAAAACCAAAAAACTGATGTATTCGAATGGGTCTTGATTTTTCAAAATAGCCACTGGGTCAGAAAAGGTAAATGGACTGACATACTTTAATGCTTTTAACCAGTCATTATCGGTTAAGGTGGAAA
>DJWH01000011.1:11532-15802 GCA_002441525.1 Acholeplasmataceae bacterium UBA6235
CTAAAACGTTCATCAATCGTAATGAATCCCAAATACCCAATGATAGCGTTGATGATGGTGAATATGAGTACCATGATGACTAGCAAGCTCAATTTAGATAAGTAGAATGTCTTTTTAGGGATACCTTGCGTATAAATCACTTCAGCCAAACGTTCTTTTTCAAAGGTTGAAATTAGATTAAACCCCAACATCGCAGCGAAAATCGCACCGAAGAGTTGTAACATCATCGCACCTTCGGTCGCGTAATATTCAAGGACATCCTCAGGCACACCTCCGAATTGTGCCATGATGGCCATCAATTCTTCCGGGATTTGAGCATAGATATCTTTCACCATTGGGTATAGTACTATGATCAAATAAATCATCGTGGATACACCAATAGACCAAATCAGTGTGGATTTGAAATTACGTCTGAACTCCATTGTTAACAGTGTTTTATACATGGGCGTGCTCACTTTCATAGTAGCTTAAGAAGATTTCCTCTAAGGTCACATCACGTATGACAAGGTCGGTAAATTCACATTGACTCAAGACTTGTAAGAGTGGTTTCATCTGTCCACGGTATTTAAAGGTGCCCCCTGAAGTGGTTGTTTGAAAATCGGTCATGCCATCGATTTGAATCGCTTGATACGGCGTAAATTCAACAATCTTGTGCTCTTCTTTTTTCAGCACGTGCATGTCATTTTCGAGAATGACCACTCCATTTTTAATCAGACCCACACGGTCACATACCTTTTGAATATCGGATAAGACATGGCTCGATAAGAAAATGGTTTTACCTTGTTTTTTGAGCTCTAATAATAAACCTAAAAATTGTTTTTGAATGAGTGGGTCTAACCCTGTGGTAGGTTCATCTAATATGAGCAGTTCAGGTTCATGCATCAAAGCGATCAAAATGCCGACTTTTTTCTTATTACCAAACGATAACGCTTGGAATGTTTTTTCAACGTCGATGTCTAACGTTTCAACCAGTTTTTGGACATACGCTGGGTTGGTTGGACGAATGGCTGAATAGAAAGCAATCAATTCTTTCACTTTATATTCAGGGAAAAAAGCAGCTTCTGAAGGCATGTACCCAATCTGTTCATGAATTTTAGATTCGGCCATCTTACAATCCATCCCTAAAACTTTCGCAACCCCACTGTCTTTTGGTAGTAACCCCAACAAAATACGGATCAATGTGGTTTTACCAGCCCCATTCGGTCCAATAAACCCATAAATTTCACCTGGATTGACATACAAACTGGCACGTTCTAAACCGCGTTTGTTGCCATAATATTTCTTTAAATTGTTGATTTCAATGACATGCATAAAATCACCTCTACTGTTATGGTATCATAAATAATCAAAAAAATAAGCACCTTTTCGGGTGCTTATTCTCATAAATTCAATTAATTCATCATTGGGGGTTCTTCACTGCCAGAGAACATATCGAAGAAATAGTGAATATCATCGAGTTGTTCAGGGGTTAAGTTATTGAACGCGAATCCCGCAATACGGTCTGCTTCTGCATCGATATGAGCGATACCATCGGTAAGGTTGGTTTCAATCTCAAGTATCATTTGAGGGTTGATTTGTAATAAAGCTTGAAGGTCTTCATTGCCTAAAATATCATCGATGACAATTGCGATGGTATTATCAATCAAGGTACGTTTTTGGTCTAAGACGTTGTCTAATGAAATGATGACATGAATCATCAATCCAGTATCTAAGTCCACACCCCATGTATTGATTTGAGTATAGATATCAGCAACACCATCGAGTTCAGCAGTGACCGCTTCTTCAAGTTCTAAGACATTCATCAAGACTTGAATGACGTCTGGTTTAACGGCTTCAAAGATACCATCACAGTCATCATCAATGCCGCCTTGGATACAAGCGACTTGAACTGGTAACTTCAATAAATCCACCCAAGCAGTCACAAATGCTAAGTCAATGTCGCTACGGATTAAACCACGATAATCCATCACATGGTCAATCATCATTTCAACAAAGTTTAGGACGGTTTCTGGGGTCTTTTCTTCATCTTCAACGAAGGTTGTGATTTCGAATAAAATCGCACCTTCGGTTTCGATTAAGTGTTGAATTAACGCTTTATCCATGTCATAAACCATTTCATAGAAATCGATATAAGCAGGAATTTGAAGCACGACTTCATCGAGTAAACCAGATACTTTTGTAAACATCGCAGGGTCTAATTCATCTTCTAATTGTGCTTTCGCAATCGCAACCGCGAATCCGGCGAAATCCACCACCATTGGGGTGACATCGATCGCTTCGATTTGTGAAACTAAGGTTGCTTGTTCCGTTAAGAAGTTGTCTAAATAGGTTAACACGTACACAATCAATTCAGCTACTTTAGATGGGTCTGTTTCACCTTCATAGTAGAATTCTTCAATTTCGTCGTAATAACCAGGGGTTACCATATCTGTGACGATTGCTTGAACTTCATTGATGGTTGTTTCATCGACTGATAACAAGAATTCAAGTCCAAGTAAAGTTGAATTGCGTTGGATTTGAGCCATGGTGTTAGCGTGTGCAGCCAACGTAGTGACGTTGTAGCCAAACATGCTACCTGCCATGGTAATCAAGGTTTCATAGAAGATTTCGAAACTGGATTCTTCGGGGATGGTATCAATCAAGATTTGAACGACTTCATCCTTAAGAATCAAGACTTCAGACATCGACAATTCACCGGATGCGAGAAGGTCTTCAATATCTTCGACTAAGGTTGCAGGAATCGCTTGATAAACGGTTTGAATGTATGTTCCCACTTCTTCAATAATGGTTCTAACATATTCAGGTTCGTTTTCAAGCATATCAATGATCATCGTAACCATTTCAATTTCTCGATACATTTGGTCGATTTGTTCTTGATAGTAGGTTAAATCGGATACTTTATAATACACATCGTATAGTGGATCAAGTAAATTTGGATAGTAACTCATGATCGATGACAAGAACGTTGTGTCGTTCATTTGATCGGCATGATTGAGGATACGGATGAATAAATCGATGTATTGGTCAGTTTCATCACCATAATAGTAATATTCGATGTACGGTGTGTATTCATAATATAGCGCACTCGCATATTCTTTGCTAGCGTTAATGACACGTTGAACATCAACTGAACCGAGGTTCATCAAGAATTGTCCAAACAATGCTTGGTCTTCTAAAGCCACATGAGCGATTAAAGCATTTCGCATGGTTGTGAATTCAGAACCACCTAACCAAGCGTTGATTTCAGCTTGTTTAGCAAGGATATCATCTTCATAACCGTTAATGCTTTCGTTCATGCCATCTAAGGCAATGCCTAAAGCTTCATGACCTAAAGATAATACGAAGCTTGCGAAAATCTCAGGTGACATGCCATAAGCACCGAGTTTATCGAACTCTTCTTTTAATAGACTTGGTTGTGGGTTTTCAAAAACGACTGGTAATTCAACCATGAACGCCATCATTTGAACCATTTGAACTGGGTCCATACCTTCGCTTAATGCGACATCTAAGTATAGATTGGTCATGGTTTCCATACGAACATAGGCTTCATATTCATATTCGTTTTCAAAATCATCTTCTGTCATATCTGGTGTATATTCAGGATTGATTGCACTTAATAGATTGGCGTAAATCACATCTCTGTTTTCTACACTAATCACGGTATAGCTCTTTGGTGCGGATGCTTGAGATAGCACAGTACCTGCGGTAGCTTTTACGGTGATGGCATATACGCCAGGAGCTAATTCCAATGTGGATAAATCAAATGTGGTTAAAGTGGTGTTATGGATGGTTGTATTGACGATGACTTGATAGCCAGTCGCGTTTGGTACAGCAGTCCATGACAAGATGTTCCCAGTCATATTGACCACTGGGGCATTCAATGTCAAGCCGCCACCTTCAACTACGTAGCTTACACTCGCCGATGGTGAGGAAAGGGTTGTGCCTTTTCTCGCAATGACCGTGATGGTATACGTACCTTCCGTTAAATTTAATGCGGATAGATCGAAACTGGTTGTGGTCACAACGTGTTCAGTACTATTCACAACAACGATATAAGATTCTGCGCCAGTAACCGCGTCCCAGGATACAGTGTCACCGGATAGGGTTACATTGGTAGGTTTTTCTAGCGTGGAACTTTGTTCACACCCATAGAGCGCTACAGCGCCAATTAAAATCAAAAATAAGACAAAAATACGTTTCATTACATCAAGTCCTTTCCTTGAATTTCACTTTCATTATACTCAATCATATAAAATATGACCAATCATTT
>DJWH01000087.1 GCA_002441525.1 Acholeplasmataceae bacterium UBA6235
TGGATAGGAAGCCCCCACTTCTATTTAAGTGGTGGGTAGTTCACGCTTGCTTGAAATGATTTTGGTCATCATTCCGTTTACAAACGCACTTGGAATTGACCGATTTGTTATGGGAGACATGAAGTGGGGTCTCATTCGTTTAGTGATTGGTATCATTTCCGTAGGTACCGTTGGTTTTATCCTTTGGGTAATTGACTTGTTATTCTTAGTACAAGGTAGATACCAAACAGATATGCTTAAATATTTAAAATAGTTTTTTAAGAAGAACAGGTCAGTATGACTTGTTCTTTTTATTTGTATAATTAATAATCAATACTTGTTAAAAAATATACTAAATGATAGAATTGAAATAGTGGAGGAATGTTATGAATCTCATGAAACGGTTTTTACTCTCAGGATTAGTCTTGAGTATTTTTATTATATTGACAGGTTGCGAAACTATGATAGAAAATTCGATAATCAATAATGCCTATCGTGCATTCGATACTTACAGTGGCATTAGGGTTGATTATTCGCTCGGCTATGGTCCAGGTGAATATTTAGTTCGCTATAGTTCGACAGTATACATGCTAAATCATCCTAACATTCAAGCTGGTTATTTGCGCAATCAAGAATTGAGTATATATATCTATAATCATGATGAAAAAAGCTACCGTGTATTTCCTCATGAAGATGATTACTATTATGAAGAATTCCCCTATGACATGCATAATTTTTGGATGATAAATCAAACTATTTTGAGTAAGAATGACATCGGAGATACATTTACAACTTTAGACAATATTCGGACCTATTCGGTATCGATTGAAGCAACAAAAGTATTGGAAGATTACCCTACCTTGGCTTATATGTTTGCTCAGTTTGAGAATAAAGTGGATGAGAAAGAATTACCTGACTTATCAGATGTATCCATTGATTTTTTAATCAATATCGATATTGATTCACATACTATTGTTTCTATGGAAGCCGATATCGCAGATTTCTTGATGGCTAAATATAACAACAAGGAAAAAAATCAAGTTTATAATTTCCCGAGCTATATGACTGTTAATTTAATTTACGAAGATGTGGATATACCGGATCTTGTGTGGGGTAACATGATTGCAGATGATGCATCTGCATACGTCGACGCACCACATCACACCCTCCTTATTGGTGAAAACAATATCACAAACATTCAATATTTATATGATTCAGATTTATTTGTTTTGACCATTGATGAACACAGTATTTTTAAAATAACATTAACGGGTGTCATTGAACCAAACATCATCGTCAAAAAGTCATCCGGTGAATACATCGAAATCGGAAGGACTGGTAGCCTCTTTTTGGATGCAGGTACTTATTACTTTTATGTGACTAGCACTCAACTTGGTGAGGTCAGTTTTATGGTCAAATAAAGTCGAGCAGAGCAATCTGCTTTTCTTTTTTGTGTTTTCATGGGATTTACCTTTTCCTGTTAAGGAATACTCAAAATCATGTATAATGATTACGACGGTGATTTTTATATGAATATAAACAAACTTAAAAAACATGATATACCCAAACATCTCGCAATCATTTTAGATGGTAATGGCAGATGGGCTAAAAAAAGAGGCTTACCAAGGACGTTTGGTCACTATCAAGGTGGACTTAATATTGGTAAAGTCGCTCAATACGCGGATGAATTAGGCATAGAAGTATTAACGGTCTATGCTTTTTCAACTGAAAATTGGTCAAGACCTCAAGAAGAAGTGGATTATTTAATGACCACACCCATCAAAGAATTCTCAAAATACAAAGAAAAAATCCTCAATTCAAATATCCGAGTTAAGCATGTCGGACGCAGACAAGAACTTTCAAAAGAATTACTGGATATCATCGATGATTTAGAAGTCCAAACCAAAGACCATCAAGGCACATTACTACAGGTCGCCTTTAACTATGGTGCTTATGATGAATTATTGACTGCTTATCAACAGATGATGAGTGAGGGCATTACAAATCCAACCAAACAAGATGTCTATGATCATCTCATGGTTAAACAACCGGTGGATTTACTCATTAGAACCAGTGGTGAACAGCGGGTGTCAAACTATTTATTATGGCAAATCAGTTACGCAGAATTTTATTTCACCAAAACGCATTGGCCTGCGTTCAATAAGAGAGCCTTGTGGAAAGCCATCCTACACTATCAAAAGCGTGATCGACGCTTTGGGGGACTTAAAAAATGAAACAAAGAATCATAACTGGCGCAGCTTTGCTCGCAATATTCATACCTATAGTCATTCTTAAACCACTATTCATGGTCTTTCAAATCGCGATGATCGCGATGGTTGTGGTGGGATCTTTAGAATTGATCAGCATGTATAATAAACAAAAGAAATTTTCCAAAGTACCCAGCGCTTTGACCGTCATTGCTGCGATACTCACCTATTTAACCGCTGTGTTGGCCTGGAGCAGTGACACCATTTTACCCGGGTTAACCCCAATTGACATCAAAGTCAACTTCGTCGCCATCGCGATGGTGGTTGTCTTCTTAATGTTTGGACTCATTGTCTTTTATGATGATTATGATGGGTCAGATATTGGTAAGTCCATAACGGTCATTTATTATATGGGCTTAGGTGCCGCCGCTATTTCTATTCTAAGACTGATTGGCGTTAGATTCATCGTGTACCTATTCTTGGTCACCATCGCCACAGATATGTTCGCTTATTTCTTCGGGATGCGTTTTGGGAAACACAAAATGGCACCCAAAATCAGTCCAAAGAAATCGTGGGAAGGGGCTTTTGCAGGAACCATCATCGCCACGATTTTAGGCACAGGGTTCGCACTTTTTTATGGTGATATCTTCACATGGCAGTTTTTAAATGACCCATTCCAACAAACCCTTTTACAAAACTTTTCGTCCTTAGGGTATGAGCCCCTATGGATACAAGCATTGGTATTCATTCCAATCACCATGGTCGCATCCATTTTAGGTCAAGTTGGGGACTTGGTTGCGAGCAGATTAAAACGTACTTATGAAATTAAAGACTTTGGGAAAATATTTCCAGGTCACGGTGGGGTATTAGACCGTTTTGATTCAGCCATCTTCGTAGCGCTATTTTTGGTTGCGGTATTTATGGCAATCAATGCGTTATTCCCATTAGCGATGACAGTACTCATATGAAGTCCATTTATTTGTTAGGTGGGTCAGGTTCCATCGGGACCCAAACCCTGGCTGTCATTGAACAATATCCCAACGATTTCAAACTCATTGGTATTTCTTTAGGTAATCGAAACCACGCCTCAAATGAAGTGATTATTAAAACATTCCAACCAGAAATTGTCGTACTTAAAAACGATCAGCATTTAACTGAATATCAAAAATTAGCACCAAACACTCGTTTTGAACTAGGTGATGAAGGCTTAATTACATTAGCAACTTATTCAAAACCCGGTTTATTGGTCAATGCATTGATGGGATCAGTCGGATTATACCCAACCATCAAAGCCATTGAATCTGGTAAAAACATCGCATTAGCGAATAAAGAAACCTTGGTCATGGCAGGCGATTTGATCAATCAATTTGTCAAAAAACATGGGGTGGAACTCATCCCAATTGACTCAGAACACAACGCCATTTTACAAGCCCTTTTGGGTGAATCGAAGGATGATATCCAGTCCATCACCATCACAGCCAGCGGTGGGTCATTTAGAGACCTGACACGTGAACAACTAAACAATGTCACCAAAGGGGATGCGTTAAAACACCCAAACTGGCACATGGGTGCTAAAATAACGATTGATAGTGCAACCATGATGAATAAAGGGTTAGAAGTCATTGAAGCCCATCATTTGTTTGGTATCCCGTACCATCAAATCAAAACGGTATTGCACAAAGAATCCATCATCCATGGGATGGTCACATTCAGAGATGAATCAACCAAAGCCATCTTGGGTTATCCTGACATGCGGATGCCAATACTATACGCGCTCAGCCATCCGCGTCATTTAGCACTCAACATCAAACCATTGGATTTAGAAACCATTGGTTCATTGACATTTAAACCTATGGATTATGATCGATACCCACTCTTGGCTCTAGCCTATCGTGTTGGTGAATTGGGTGGGTTATATCCAACGGTCATGAACGCTGCAAATGAAAAAGCAGTCGCGTTATTTTTAAACAATGAAATTTCGTTTTTAGACATCGAACGATTGGTCATTGAAGCAGTAGAATCCTTTAAGGAAAATATTCAAGAACCAACCTTAGAAGATATCTTAAACTGTAATCAAAAGATTTATGAAAAGGTAGGCAAGTAACTATGGATTTATTGTTAAACTTATTGGCCTTCGTATTCTCATTAGGGCTCATCGTAGCGCTACATGAACTTGGACACTTCTTTTTCGCCAAAAGAGCTTCCATCTTGTGCTTTGAATACGCAGTAGGCATGGGACCTGTGATCTGGTCCACCCGTAAAGGCGAAACCCAATACGCCATTCGTGCCATTCCCATTGGTGGGTTTGTCTCAATGGCAGGTGAACAAGACCTTTCAGTCGTCTTAAAAAAAGGCGAAAAAGTAGGCTTAAATTTAGAAAATGGGGAAGTCAAAGAGTTCATTTTAGGTGACTTTCAAACAGCAGATATCGAAATGGTAGTCAGTCATTATGACCTCTATGATAGAGATCAAAAAGGACTGTACATCGAAGGTACTGTAGACGATAAAGACACATTTTTAACGGTTAAAAAAGATGCATTTTATGTTTTTTCTAAAAAGAAGAAATTACAGGTTGCACCATATGAAAGATCGTTTGAATCGAAGACCTTATGGCAACGCTTTTTGACGATATTTGCCGGACCTGCCATGAATTTCGTATTGGCATTTTTCCTCTTCTTGATTGTCGCTTCTATTCAAGGTAAACCACTTAACGTAAATAAGGTTGGTAATGTAATTGAAGGCAACCCAGCATTCATCGCTGGTTTACAAGATAATGACCAAATTATTCGCATCGGTTCAATGGATGTTTCTAACTGGCAAGACATCGGTACTGCCCTTCAAAGCGTGAGCGGAGAATCCAACGTATTGATTCGAGTCATCAGAAATAATCAAACCATTGATTTGACTGCAAACCCACGTGT
>DJWH01000002.1 GCA_002441525.1 Acholeplasmataceae bacterium UBA6235
GTATTTAGTGTTAAAAGAAAAATTATCTGAACCTATACTCTACTTAAGTAAGTACATCGTGGAAAACAAGTCACAATATTATGCTCTTTTGAAAAAATGCAATGAAAATATAGATAACATTAAGGATTTTGTTCTATACATTTTAAAAGGTATTTCTGAAACTTCCATCAATACGATCAATCTTATATTAAGAATCAACCAATCGATAGAGTTAACAAAAGAAATGATGAAAAAACGATTGCCAGATATTTATCGTTATGAGATAGTCGAGCATTTGTTTTCTTACATGTATACCAAAAATGAGTTCTTCAGAGAAAACTTGAATATCTCTAGAGCAACTGCAACAAAATATCTAAAGTTGCTTGAAAAAGAAGGTTTCATTGTTTCTGAGCAATTAGGAAAAGAAGTTATATATAAAAATGTGCAGTTACTAAACCTCATTAAAGATTAATATCATAAACAAGTTAGAGAAGAAAATGGGTTATGGTGTATTTTGAAAAGCATATGAATATATGTTTAGAAATGACTTACAGCATAAACGAACAATAGATCATGAGATATTGAAGAACAGTTTATTTTTTTTGAAAGACTATTGATGTTCAATGGTCTTTTGTTTTTATGGTCAAAAGAGGTGATTTGTCTTTTGACGGGACGCTTGAGATTACATGTAAAAACTTCATAGAAATCTGTACTTACAATTTTATGCTTCTCAATCAATTGTATGACTGTTATTCAATTTTTTACTTTTAATAATATTCCACGCTATGTAATGCAGTTAAAAAAATATGTTATACTGAACTAAATTAGTTTATATATATGGGGGTGTCAAGATGATTCATGAGATTATTTACAATGCTGTTGCGTCAATAATTTTGATTAGTGTTCTCTTTTGTCTATTATTAATTTTATTCAATACGATTTTGGCATATAAGCACAGGAAATTGTTACAAAAACTAAATAGTGAGGAACGTGCTGAAGAGATAACAAAGATCAAAAGAAATCAAAGTAAACGTATTTCTTGGTTAATCAGCAATCGACTTTTATTCAGTTATTTCACTTTTGGGGATTATAAAAAAACAGTCATTAAATCACAAAATATTAATAATGAACCATTATCGCAAAAACCTGGTGTTGATAGTGTTTTTTTCTCGATATTCATCTTAATCTTCACTTTCCTAATTGTTGGTTCTAGTTTAAAGACAGATTTAGTAATGATGCAAATACTAACGAATACCATAAGACTTATAAGCATCGTCATAGGCTTATTCTTGATTTTTCGAAACTTACAAATAAACTATTTACAGTTCAAACAAAAAAATAAGTTAATAGCCTTACTTGCCTTGCTTTTTAATGTCTTGTCTGTATGCTATTTTGGCTTTGTTTCATTTTATGCAATAATTGAAATAGTAGGTTAAAAAAATGTTTCAACTACCATAAAGTGGATGCAATAACTAAGAATTGTTTACTTTATTCAAATCACCTGATAATATCTAGTGATTTTTGAAATTATAGAAGTTGTTTTTGATGGCTTTGTTAGGACGTAAATAGTGATGAATATATGTATAATATTCGGGTCCTCTTTTCGGCACCATTTTTATACATATTTTTTGCCATATAAATGGCTTAACTGAGCCAAAAAGACGATTAAAAATAATCGATTTAATAGATAAATAAACGAATAAATATAACAAAAATTTTCGTTTGATCTGTTTTTTCCCTAGAAGTACTGGGGTCTAGTAATTTTTTAGGCAAAAATAATACTGATGGATTGTTTGAAGAAAAATACATGTTTGGCTTCATAAAGCCCTCAAAATGATAAAAAGATGTAGGTTAATCACGAAAACCTTACTGACACCAGAAACCTAAAAAACCATGAACTTCTAGGGTGAAAAGGGGTGAGTTGAATTTTGATCGAACCCATGGAATTCTAGGGTCTCCACCTCCATAAACACTGGCGTTACTGGCGTCAGTGGAGTTAAAACTTGCTCATTTAAATTTTAAATAGATGAGTAATAGCTTTCAATAATTGAGCAACTACGTGTTTCTCACTCATTAATAAATAAAAACTTTCTGAGTACGTAAGAACATTATTTGATGATACATACCACAAGAGTGTAAAAAGATCCATCAATGATGAGTTTTGAAGATAACCTAATTCATCTAGCAATATCAACCTTTTTGTATTTATCATCTCGTCACCATAAATCCGATTCATAATGACACCAAGCATTTGATGTGGCGACATATTTCTTAGAAGCACTTCGCCTATTCTATCAACATCGTTAAGAAAAGTTCGAAAATATTTATCACTACGAGAGAAAGTAATCGTGTCCGTAAAGTAATCTAGATATCTTTAGTACATATAATTGCGAATGAGCGATAGATAAAGTTTGGATCGTTTTCACAATTTTGATTGTTTGAATTGTTATCTATAAAAATTTTAGAGATTTTATGATTTTCAAAGTCAAACAATTGAATGCCATTTTTGTCATAAAGTGATCCATTGCTGGCATAGAAATTTTTGTTATCGTTATGCACAGTAATGTTTTTTTAATTGAGACAGTATAATAATCCTATCTCATCGATTTTTTCCAAATGCATATTTATTACAACAGAAAAAACAAACGCAAATTTAGGAAATGCCCCATTGTTTATACTCTTTAAATTATCGAGCATAATAAATGGATCTCCTGTTTTCATGCGAGGGAAGGTAATTAAGATTTCTTTCTTTTTATCATATAGTACTCCATCTTGTGAACCATATATAGAGTTTTTTTGGTCAACAATAATTTCATTTAGAAATGTGCTTTGAAGGAAAGCGTTTTGATCGATTTGAATCACACTTTCAGGAATATGGATTCTCTTAATCTTTGAGAATACGAATACTCGCTTCTTGATTAATTTTACTGTGTTTGGAATTTTTACCGTTTCAAGATGAAGGCAATAAGCAAAAGCTCCTTCCTCAATTATTTCAACACCATATGGAATTTTTATCCGTTTTGCAGTTGGATTGCAACCTATAAGAGTTTTTTTATCTTGCGACAACTCCAATGAGTAATTGAACTGATACCAAAAACCTGTACTTAGTGCAAACTAAGATATATGCAGGAGGCATCAGATGAAAGATAAAAAAGAAAAAGATTGAAAAAGATTGACAAAGTTTGGAAAAATGCTATAATAACTATGAAAACACTTACAAGAAGGATTTTACTATGCAAAAAAGCAAACGTCAAAACTTAATCTATGAATATGTGAAAAAGCATAAAGATGTTCAAATTGCGGATATTGCAGTTGCAGTAGAAGCTAGTCCATCTACTATCCGAAGGGACGTCAAAGAACTAGCACAAAAAGGGCTAGTCGTTGAACTTTACGGTAGTGTAGTGCTTGAAAGTCAAAACGAAGTGGATATAGAAACCAACCAGCGTGCCAAAATGCATTTAGAAGAAAAACAAGCAATTGGCAAAATTGCTGCACAACATATTACTAAAAATCAATTTATTTATGTGGACGCAGGTACCACAACTATCGAAATGATTCCCTATATCCATTGTGAACATTGTGTATTCGTAACCAATGGTTTGGATATTGCATTAGCACTTACTCGAAGGGGTTATGAAGTGCAAATATTGGGCGGATTTATTAAACCAGTAACCGAAGCGATCGTCGGTGAATTTGCACTAGAATACCTCGCTCAATTACACTTTGATCTTGCTTTTATTGGCGCGAATGGTGTGAGTGAATTAGGATTTAGTACACCAGACCACAAAGAAGGTCTACTTAAAAAAAGAGTCATTCAAAATGCTAGACAAAGCTATATATTAGCAGACACCTCAAAAGAGAATAAGACAACATCCTTTATTTTCGGTAAAAAAGAAGAAGCGATTTGGATCCATGAAAAAGGAGAAGTTTTATGATTTATACATGCACCTTAAATCCAGCAATTGACTATAAAATCAAAATTGATCAGCTCAATCTCAATGAACTCAATCGTTTTAAGGATGGCAAATTTTATGTAGGTGGAAAGGGTATCAATGTTTCGATTGGATTAAAACATTTAGGAACATCCAGTATCGTAACGGGCTTTCTAGGTGGTTTAACAGGCAATCATATCAAAGAGGAAATCCATAAGAATCATAAGCTAGGTACAAAGTTCATCATGACTAATACACTCACTAGAGTGAATGTTAAAGTACTGATTGCAGATAAGGAAACAGAGATCAATCACGATGGCGAACCCATCGAGAGTATTTATATCGACCGATTATTAAACTTAGTCAATAATTTAAAATCCAGTGATCTTTTGGTTTGTGGAGGTTCTACTGCAAAAGGGCATCCCAACTTATATGAAAAGATTGCGAAAATATGTTATTCACATCAAGTACCATTTATTATGGATACACCAGGCAATTATATTGATCAATTCATACAGTATCATCCATTATTAATGAAACCAAATTTATTTGAGCTAGAAACCTATTTAGGCAAATCATTAGATACAAGGGATGAAAAAATCAAAGCATGTCAATACCTAATTGAAAAAGGTGCAATAAATGTCATCTTATCTTTAGGCAGTCAAGGTTCATTGTTTGTGAATAAAGATATCATACTAGAAGCGCCACACATCGATAAAAAAGTCAATAATACAGTTGGTGCAGGGGACTCAATGGTAGCTGGATTTACACATGCTTATAAAGCAAAACAATCCATCCTCAATTGTTATAAATCTGCAGTTGCTGGTGCGAGCGCAACTACATTTGGAAGGTATCTATTAGATGAGCTTATGTATCAAGAAATATTAACATCAATCACGATCAAGGAGATAAAATGAAAATTTTAGAACTCATTAATGAAAATTTGATTTCACTAGACTTACAGTCTACTACTAAAGAAAAAGTAGTCGATGAACTTGCTTTATTATTGTTTCAAAACGGTCTGGTAACGGACAAGGATTTATTGGTAAATGAAGTAATGAAAAGGGAGAGACATTCCTCTACGGGTATAGGATTTGGCATTGCCATCCCACATGCAAAAAGTAGCATTGTCAAAAAACCTTCACTTGTATTTGGAAAAAGCAAACAAGGTGTGGATTATGAATCTATGGATGATGAACCAGCTTATATATTCTTTTTGATTGCTGTTCCTGAAACCAGTCTTGATTTACACTTAAAAACGCTAGCTACTTTATCTAGAAAATTGATCGATGATGAATTTAGAGAATCATTATTGCACGCAACGACTAAAAAAGAAGTACTTACACTATTGAAAAAAGTAGATAAGGAGAATAAATAATATGCAAAAGATTGTCGCAGTAACCGCATGCCCAACTGGGATTGCACACACATACATGGCAGCTGAAATGTTGGAAAAAGCTGGTAAAAAATTAGGGGTGAAAGTGATTGTTGAAACCAATGGTTCTGTTGGTGTCGAAAATAGGCTTAAACCACAGGATATTTTAGAATCGGTAGCAGTCATTATCGCTGCAGATGCAAGAGTCGAAATGAAGCGTTTTGATGGCAAACCTTTAATCGAAGTAAGTGTATCTCAAGGCATCAAGAATGCGACTAAATTGATTCAGGATGCATTAGAAAATAAATATAGTGTTTACAGTCATGCCAAATAAGGTTGACTTTAAAGTAAAACAAGGAGAGAAAGATGAAAAAGAACAGTATTTACAAGAATTTGATGAGCGGTGTTTCTCAGATGATTCCATTCGTAGTTGCTGGTGGTATCTTAATTGCTTTAGCATTCATTTTTGATGCGAGCAATGCAGGTGCAGCTAACTATGGTTGGGGTAATGACATCGCTGCATGGTTTGGCGATACAGGTAAAGTAGCGTTTGGCTTTATGTTACCTGTACTAGCAGGTTTTATCGCGTATGCAATCGCAGATAGACCTGGTTTCGTTCCTGGGTTTGTTGCAGGGGCACTTGCTTCTTCTGGTGGGTCTGGTTTCCTAGGCGCATTGGTTGGTGGTTTCGCAGCTGGTTACTTAGTAGAATTACTTAAGCAAGTATTCAGTTTCTTACCAAGATCATTTAATGGTATTAAGCCAGTTCTTATTTACCCATTATTTGGTACATTCTTAGCTGCATTAGCTATGTTAGGTGTCAACTATATCGTGACCCCTATTACCGATGGATTGCAAGGTTTCTTAACAAACTTGGATGGCACCTCTGCAATTCTAGTAGGTTTAATTGCTGGTGGTATGATGGCAGTCGATATGGGTGGTCCAATCAATAAAGCCGCTTATGTCGTTGGGGTTGCATCTATTGCTGGTGGTGTTTCTTCAACACTCATGGCAGCAGTTATGGCTGGTGGTATGACACCTCCGCTTGGTATTGCACTTGCTACAGTATTATTCAAAAACAAATTCAACAAACAACAAATTGAAGCAGGTAAAACTAACTGGGTTATGGGATTATCCTTTATTACAGAAGGCGCAATTCCATTTGCAGCAGCAAATCCTAAAGCAGTATTACCTTCAATCATTGCTGGTTCTGCATTAGCAGGAGCAGTATCCGCATTGTTTGGCGCAGCAGTTCCTGCACCACATGGTGGATTATTTGTTATTTTCGTTATGACCAATTGGTGGGGTTTCCTATTAGCATTGATCGCAGGTACAGTCTTAACTGCTTTCTTACTCAAGGTTTTATTACCAGAAGCTAAAGAAGTAGAAGAAGAATAATTGTGACCGTTGTTACACATACAATTGTAAGTAAAGAAGGTTTACACGCGAGACCAGCAGCAAGGCTAGTAAAGCTTGCTGCTACCTTCAAAGGTAATATTAACATGGAGTATAAAAAGACTGTAAACATGAAATCCATGTTATTGGTATTAAGTTTAGGTATTCCACATGGGGCAACATTCTCTATTACACTAGATGGAGAAAATGAAGCAACATTTAAGGAAGAAATCGAAAATGTTTTAAGAGAAGAAGCATTAATTTAATTTAAATAGCTAGCATGAGAATGCTGGCTATAATATTTTAGAGGTGACTATGAAAAAAATCAAGTTGGGTAGGTCTGTTTCAAAAGGGTATGGTTTTGGTCAACCCCTTTATTATGAACCCTATGAACCAGAAATAAAAAGGATCAATCATTTAACCGTAGAAGCATCTATACCCCTTTATGAAAATGCCCTGCACAATGCTGAAACTGAATTAAAAGAAATTCAGGATAGTTTAAAAAGTGATCCAGATAAGGCATTGATTTTTGGTGCGCATCTAGAGATTTTGAATGACATTGCACTCGATATGATGATTCGGGAAAAAATGGAACAGGGTGAACATCCTTCATTAGCCATTCATGAATCTTATCAGGCATTTAAAGAGATGTTACTCATGGTGGATGATCCACTAATCAAAGAAAGAGTTGCAGACTTAATCGATGTAGAAAAACGAATCTTAAGAAATTTAGAGCATAAAAAAGCGGTGAATCTATCTTCATTGAATGAAGACGTCATCGTATTTGCCCATGATTTATTACCCTCTGATACAGCCACGATGGATAAATCGCATGTAAAAGGGATTATTACAGAAGTTGGATCCAACACTTCCCATGCTGCAATCATTGCTAGAAGTTATCACATCCCCGCATTGATTGGTGCAAACCTTGAATTTATCCAATCTATATTAGGAAAACCAATTATATTGGATACTATCCTTTGTGAAATGATTACAGATTATGATGCAAGTACACGCATGGAGTATCAAAAAATAGCTAAAGCATTTTACGATAATGAGCATCTATTGAATCAGTACCTTGCACAAAAAGCAATCACCAAGGATGGGACATCTATAGAAATACATTTGAATATTGAGTCTGATCAGGATGATGCCTTGAACTTGGCTCCTTATGTGGAGGGTGTAGGGCTTTTTAGAAGCGAGTTTTTGTTTATGAAAAATACGCAATTTCCTACACTTACTGAACAAAAAGATGCCTATGAATCTGTCTCAAACAAACTATATCCAAAGCCGGTTACTTTAAGAACATTGGATATTGGTGGCGATAAAAAATTAAGTTATTTTCAATTACCTAAAGAAGAAAATCCTTTTCTAGGCAAGAGAGCATTACGTCTCTGTCTAGATAATATTGATATGTTTAAAACTCAAATAAAAGCTGCATTATTAGCCTCTAAACAAAATATTCAACTGATGTTTCCAATGGTAGGGAGCCTTGAAGACATAGAGCGTGCCTATCAAGTAGTGGATGCCTGTAAATCTGAATTGAAAATTGAAGGTTTAAGTTACGATGAAAAGTTGAAATTGGGCATCATGATTGAAATTCCATCGATAGCTTTAATGAGTGATGAAATTGCGCAAATAGTTGATTTTGCGAGTATCGGTACGAATGACTTAACTCAGTATTTACATGCAGTTGACCGTATGAATAGTGACTTGCAGGATTATTATCAAAATTACTCTGTTGCTTTATTTAGATTACTCAAACAGATTCAAATCAGTTTTAGTCATGCTAATAAACCGTTATCCATCTGTGGTGAGCTCGGAGGCGATCCGATTGGTGCCCCTATTTTAGTTGGATTAGGGTATCGCAAGTTGTCTATGTCAAAGAGCCAAGTAGCGCGAGTTAAATCGATACTTTGTGAGAACACGTTAAGTGATTTAGAAATGCTTGCTGAAAAAGTTCTAGCATCCAAAACTCATGATGAAGTTTTAGAATGGGTTAAGAAAATTGTCAAATAGACTAATATTACTTAATTAACCTTTAATAATTATAAATAGTATTTAAAATAATATAAATAGAGCAGATTTTTCTACTCTATTTTTGCATATTCATTGCCTTAATTATAAACATTATGATAAAAATCTTGGCATAGGAGGTATTGGAATGCCCCCAAAAAAAGTATCCAACCTTCTATATAGTTTAATCCAATCTCAATTTCAGTTAAATTGATACGACTGATCAATTTGATTTGATTGTGGATGTATTGTACTAAATGGGAATAATAGGCGGGCTTGCCATCTTTCATGTAAAAAGTATACTCCGTATGGGTATTTGGGACATAAAACTGAGATATATAATTATAATCCATATACATACGTTTACGGTACACTTCTCTAGACTCGAAATCATAGATAGTCTTGGTGTATTCACTCGTAAGTTCAAAATTCTTTTCGTAATGATTCTCAATATACTCTACATAATTAAACACTTTCAATTTTTGGTCTGAGCGATTGAAATGATATCTAGATAATGAAGCATTTAACCTGTTTTGGTCATCTATAAAATAGTAATAAATATACTCATAAACATCATACGAAGATTCATATCTGTAAAGAAGATAAAGCTGATCTTCATGAATTGAGTATTGAAGGTAGTCCTCAGCTTTTCTACCATAACACAAGGTGTTTTCCACACAATTGCTTAAATTGATCTAGAGCATGTACCATAAAGCATCGTTATCTAGAAAATAGGCCATTTGTGAGTATTGGAATAGTTCTCTTTGGTCAATGATGTCGTGATTGATTTTAAGTGTTTCGACATCGAGCATCTCCGTGTCGGGTAGAATTTCGTAACCTGGTAAGTATTGATATTCTCTAAATTGAACATTCGCAGGATGGGCATAGGTATCGTTATAGTAGGCAACCAGTTTGTCATCATATATTGCTTTTTGTTCATACATTTCTATGATTTCATTTTTAGAAGCATCTTCAAAATAGGGGTTTTCAATATAGTAAAACGATGGTTTTTCACAACCAACCAGTGTAATAACAACCCCTATTAGCAACCAAAATAATAGGGTTTTCTTAGTTCTTTTTTTCATGAATATTCGAGCGATTCGATAGTAAAATGGGGTATTCATACAGAACCGCCAACGATAATCATCTATGTACAGTATACATCAAATTTCACAAATATAACTTCACTTTTTCTATTAATTATCATTTTCAAATTATAATGGTGATTATACATCAATCATATTTTATCGAAACTATCGAGGTAATAGATATTGTGATATAATTAATAGCATAAAATCTTTGGTTTGGAAACGAGGTATAAATATGGAATGTCCTTATTGTAAAAACACGATGGAAAAAGGATTTTTACCTGCTACAAAAATGCCACTATTTTGGATACCAGAAACTTCCAATCCTTATGTATTAGTGTTTCAAAAACCCAAAAATAGTATTCAGTTAACCAAATTTCCAATCATATCGATTCAAGAAGCAGAGTCGTATTATTGTAAAGAATGTGATGTTGTGATCACACCTGTGAATAAAGACTTACAAAAACCAAAACCAATAATCTAGTATCATCAGCATGATGAAATAAATAGCCATCTACGATATCTAAGACAACCGACATCCCATCGGTTGTCTTTTGAATATCAAAGCATTCTTTTTGGTTTTAATCACCCTTTTATGTTATCTTGAGGATGAATGAAAGGAATTTTATAAATGACGACACTAAAGAAAGAAATCGGCCTGTTTGGCGGGATATCCATCCTTGCAGGTATTATGATTGGTTCAGGTATATTTGTTTTTGGTAGTTCCATCTTAGAACGGGTCGGATTCTCCTTAGGATTATCCCTGCTCGCCTGGTTACTAGGTGGTATTTTAACCTTGGTTTCAGCGCTTACCTACGCTGAGTTAGGTACCTTATTTCCAGAAACTGGTGGTTATTATGTCTATTTAAAAAAAGCCTATGGTAAAAAAGTGGCCTTCTTAAGTGGTTTAATGAACTTTGTATTATCTTCTAGTGGATCCATCGCTTTACTCGCTTTAGCATTCTCAGAAGTACTCAGTTATATCGTCCCATTGGGTGTTTTATATAAATGGATCGCAGGGTTGGTCATTGTATTACTGTCTGTAGTTAATTATATGGGTGTCAAAGCGGGTACGTGGGTTCAAAAGATATTCTTGGTTGCGAAACTCATTCCCATCTTTGGCATCATCGTGGTTGGCTTATTCATGGGTACTGCATCTCCGGATTTATCCTTTACCACCGCTGAACCTGTGGGGTTCTTTCAACTCCTCACGATGATTGGTTTTGGGGTCGTTGGTACCTTGTGGGCTTATGAAGGTTGGACCAATTTGAATACTGTGGCTGGTGAAATGAAAGATGTCAAAAAGGATTTACCCAAAGCCTTGTCTATTTCAACCATTGGGGTTTCAGTCATCTATCTATTATTCATCTTTTCGCTATATCGTATTCTCGGTACCGCAACCACCATCTCGTTATCCGAAGGCGGGGCAGTCTTACCGATTCCTGCGATGATGACCTTATTTGGTGAAACAGGCATGAGAATCGTATTTTTCTCTATCTTGATCTCCATATTTGGATCCTTGAACGGTTCAATCATGGTATTTCCAAGGGTATATTACGCCATGGCAGAAGACCAAGTATTCTTCAAAGCATTCTCTAAAGTCAATGATCGCTATAAAACACCTGGTATCGCGATTATTGGTTCAGCGTTGATGGCTTTGGTATTGTTGGTATTCAATTTCCAAGACTTACTTACCTTTGTGGTGTTTGGTGGATTGATATTCAATACCTTGATTTTCATATCGATTTATATATTCAGAAAACGTTCACCTGAATTAGAACGACCTTATAAAGTGATTGGGTACCCAGTCATCCCTGCTTTAGCAATCCTCGGCATGTTGTTACTCATTGTTTCAACTTTAGTCGAAAGTCTAGTCCCATCCCTCATCGGTTTTGGCGTATTGGTAGCTGGGTATTTCTTATACGACATTTTCATCAAAGTGAGACAAGCATAAAGACGGGCAATCCGTCTTTTTCTTCATTTTGAACATTCAGATTGTCTTTGTTTTACAGGCAAATTCAAACGATGAATCCATAGGATGTTGTAAAATAGTCCTAAAAGGGGATGAACTTTTATGATCATTAAACCAACACTGAGAAACAACATTTTTTTAAGTGCACACCCATTGGGATGTGAACATTACGTCAACGATTTATTTGAAGAAGCCAAACAATTGCCCAATTTTGACGGACCTAAACGGGTTTTAATTATTGGTGGTTCATCCGGTTATGGGTTATCGAGTCGTGTCACGCTTGCACATAACGCGAAAGCCTCGACCATCAATGTATCCTATGAATCGAGACCTAAAGACCAACGTACAGGTACAGCAGGGTATTGGAATAATGTAGCGTTTTTAAAACAAGCACAATCCCTAGATTCTAAACACTATGATATCATCGGTAATGCTTTTAGTCATCAAACCAAAGCCATCACCATCGATAAAATCAAAGAAACTTTTGGACAAATCGATTTATTGGTGTATTCTTTAGCTTCAGGCGCGAGACCTAACCCAGATACGGGTGAAGTGGTTTATTCCGCCATCAAACCGATTGGTGAAGATTTGGTTGGAAAAACAGTGGATATCGCGAGTAAAGAGATTAGAGACATCCACATCAAAGCAGCGACACCTGAAGAAGTACAGGGCACTGTTTATGTGATGGGTGGCGAGGACTGGCAACTATGGGTTGAAGCCTTAGAAAAAGCCGGGTGTCTTTCGAAAGGATTTAAAACCATTTCTTATTCTTATGTCGGTAGTGGTGCGATGGATCAAATCTACCGTAGTGGTACCATTGGAAAAGCCAAAGACCATTTAGAAGATACTGCTTTAGCCATGAACAGTTGGCTCAAAGATAAATACCAAGGGGAAGCCGTGATTTCATCTTCTAAAGCTGTAACCACCAAAGCCAGTGTGTTCATTCCTGGGTTTGTATCCTACATCTCTTGTTTATTTGAAGTGATGAAGGAATTAGGCAACCACGAATCGATTTTAGCGCACAAACATCGCTTGTTTAAAGACATGGTATATGGGGATAAACGATTGGTAGATGCTAAAAATAGAATCCGTGTTGACCATCATGAGATGGAACCGCGTGTCCAAGAATTGACGAAACGATATTTACAACAATATCAAAACGAATCCATATTTGAATTGTCGGGTACTCAGTTATTTTTAACCGAAGTTCATCATAATAATGGATTTGGTTACGCAGATATCGATTATGATCAAGACGTTGATTTAGAAGCCATTTTGCCAAAATTAGACAACTTGTTCGACTATAACGGATAAATAAAAAAAAGAAGATTTGGATAAAAATCTTCTTTTTTCTTGATTAGTTTTTCGATGAAATGGGTAAAATAAGCTCTGCTAAAGGCACATAACCAGGTGCTGTTTGATAAGCACTCAATGAATCATCCGGCACATAAATAACAAAGTTGGTTGGGTAAGTTTGTGCTAATGATCCAGCGATGGTAGTAATCGTGCCTTGTGTGATTGCACTACGATAGATGATGAGTGTTTGAATGCTCGATAAATGTAACGCACCATAACCTATCGTTAAAACTGAAGCAGGTAATGTCAAAGTGGTTAACTTATCTGATTTATAAAACACCTCTTGATTGATATGCGTTAGTGTGTCAGGTAGAACCAAGGTTTCAAGGTTTCGGTTGTTTGAAAAAGCTCGATTGTCTATGCTTTTAACAAATGTAGGTACAGTGAATTCAGACCCCGACTTATTGGCTGGATATTTGATTAAGCTATTGTTGGTGTAAAGTACACCATCGATGCTTTGATATCTGGTATTCCCTGTTTCAACCAATATTTCTTTTAAACCATGGAGGCCTTCAAACATCAAATCACCAGTAAAATCAGCAGGGATGACTAAAGTTTCTAAGTAATCATTCTCGATATTCACAGGCACATTATTTAATCCATTAGGCAATGTATAACTGGTTTGTTGTAGGTAGGACGGGTAATAAACCAATTGGTTGAGATCACGATTGAATAAAACACCATCCTGCCAACGGTATTTTGCATGATTATCCGTAATAAAAAGGTTTTCTATTTCATTCAATCCAGAAACGATATATGGATTAAACTGGGTTTCACCCTTTGGAATTTCAAGCGTTTTTAAATGGATTGAACCTTTAAAGGCACTGTCTGTATAGGTGTTACGAATCGGTTTATATAGGATGTTTGAGTTTATTAAAGCAGTATAGCTTGTAACGGTATTCCCACCAATAACCATAGATCTTTGATTTAATACTTCTAGGATAGGACATTGCTCACCGTAAGGGTATGGTTGATTTACCAATTCGCCCCCTTTAAATTGACAAGTAGAGGTGTAACTAGATAAGAGTTCATCCCATTGACTTTGGTTATAAGAAACTTCATAAGGAATGACATAATCACCATAAAATGTCACACTTTTTAAGGACAAGATATTTGAGAAAGCCAAATCACCAATTACAATATCTACAGGTAGTCTGACATCGATGACTGATGAGCCAGCGAAGGCATTTGAACCAATAGCAGATACGTGTTTCCCATCAATCATGGCTGGGACAGCGAGACGGTCTACATCGCCTTTATAGGTATCGATTCGAACCAACTCGTAGCTAAAGGCATCAGAAAATTCACGACTTGGGATTACGGTGTAGGTAAACATGTCGTTGACAGGTTTATATACAGCCGTTAGGGTAGTTGAATCAGTGAATGTGTATGTATCAAAATAGGTTGTGGTACCATCAGACCAACCGATGAATACTTGGTTATCTGCACTTGGGATTGGTAAAGACACCACCTCATTCTTTTCTAATTTTGATAATGACGCCATGACTTCACCCTCATTTTTTAGGGTGAGTGTCGCACTTTTTTGGTTTTGACAACCCATAAGAACGAACATTGATACCATGAAAATTAAAAACGTAAATACACTAATTGATTTCATTTTTTAATTACTCCTTTCGACATGAATAATACTAACACATTTGATAAGTAATGTAAATAACTGAAAATATTTGAATTTAATTAAATAAAAATAAATGCATAAAATTAGATGGAATAAAAATGTTACATTGAGTTTATTGGTTTTAAAAAAAGGTCTAAAAGTTGACCATGTCACTGTAATCATTGAGTATTAGGCTTCTATGTAACAGATTTTTTACGCGTGGACATGCTTTTCTTTCGAAAAGACTTCGTGGTTCTGTGATACAATGATAACTAAAGTAGGACCTGTTCATCGGTCTATTCTCCATATTAAAGGTTAGTATTAGACTTTTATTCCAATCGAGGTGTCATATCTATGAAACAACTGATTAAAAAACCATGGTTTATCGGTATCATCATCACAGCCTTATTGTCTGTGATTGCACTCATTAATTTATGGGCACTATCCACGCCGCTCTTATCACCGTATGAAACCGATGATTTCTTTTCATTAGCAAACCGAATTGCTGATGGCGGGGTATTGGTCATTTTTGGTTTTGTTATGGTGATTCTCTATTATGCATCCCTAACATCCATCGTATTATCGATCGTTGGTATCCTTCGCAAGACACAATGGGGTATGATGCCTGCGCTGTTCCTTTTACTCGGGTTTTCCAGTGCATTCATCGTATTTCAAACCATCAATGGGTTGTTAGCACCTATCGCCTTGATTTTAATGATTGTAAATTTGGTATTTATTATTGGGTTGGTCATTTTAATGGTATATCGAAAACGATTATTGGTTGGATCAACACCAATTAAAGAGGATACAGTAGAAGTTAAACCGGTAGGCAAATCCATTTTAAGAACGGTTTTAGTCATCAATGTCTTATCGATCCTAGTCTTTATGACAACCTTTGTTGTGCCTTTGTATACTTTAACGGATGTGTCACCAGATTATCACGCAATCATCATTAGAGCACTGTTCTTTGGTGATACGAATCTTGAGATTGTTGGGTATTTCTTAGCGAATTTCACCCTATTACTAGGGATATTCTTATATTTTTCAGACATCATCTCCCACTATTTTTTTGATCAAGAGCGATTCATCCAAAAGTCAAAGAACCTTATCAACTTCATTTTTATTTCAACCGTTATATTCTTCATTGCGGGTTTAGCTTTAAATATCTATTACACATTAGAAGGCAATGAAGTCATCACTTTCGCATTCATTCCGGTAGCGATGATGGTATTTGTCATCTTTGGATTTGCGATTCTTAAAGGTAAATACCACATCGATCATCCGATTTCTTATAAAGTATTGAAGTTCCGATACGCGAAGATTGAACCTTTATTATATGTATTGTTACTCACTGCAGTGACTGCATCGCTGTTATTGATGCCAATCATTGTGATGCAAATCACGTTTGGCAACTTTGAATACAACGTGAATTTGACTGGGTTAAAGATTTTATTGGATTACCCAGTGTTAGACCCAGGTTATCGCTTGGTTGCTTATGTGTTGGTTGTTATGCTCATATCGATCGGGTTGACTTTGGTCATCACCATCAGTAGTTACTTATCTAATTTCAAACAATTTAACGCCATTGTTAAACTCTCCGCCATCGTCAATGTGTTCTTTGTGTTCATCATTTCGATTGCTGGGTATTATTTCCAAATCGCTCAAGAAATCAACCAAGCGGTGATGCTTGATATCTTTGAATTCTACGGCATCAGTTTACCTACAGGATTAGAATATGAGTATAACATCGGTACGAACGCGATTGTCGTATTGTTTGGTTCGATCGCAGTCCTCACTTGGATGTTTTTCCGTAAAGCGTTCGACCGTGAAGCCCCATTGTCGGTCAGTTTAGCCCCAGGTGCTGAAGATACCTTACCACTCAATACAAATCAACCTGCAGATGAATTCAAACCATCCAATGATGAACCAGTAGAAGAAGCCTATCAACCATTTGATCCGTGTCCAGCATTTACCGATTTGGATTCGAAGAAACCATTGTTTGATGCAGACTTAGAAAAGCGTAAAGCCTTAAAAACCAATTTTACCAGTCTCAATCAATTGGTTAATTTTGTTGTCGATTACGCGAGAAACTCCAGATTACATCTATCATATACCCCAGAAGATATCGCGACATTTGTTGCGGGATTGGGGGCTTCAAAGCTATCGATCCTTCAAGGGATGTCAGGGACTGGTAAGACCAGTTTGCCGAAAATCTTCTCTGAAGCGGTGTTTGGTAATTGTGAAATCATCGAAGTTGAATCCTCATGGAAAGACAAAAACGAACTCCTCGGTTATTACAACGAATTCTCGATGAAATATACCCCTAAGAAGTTTACCTTAGCCCTTTATAAAGCCGCTTTAAACCCTGAAGTATTTACCTTCATCCTATTAGATGAAATGAACTTATCTCGTATTGAGTACTATTTCTCAGACTTCTTATCCTTGATGGAAAATGAAGAAAACCAACGTGAAATCAAACTCATCAATATCCGTTTAACCCGTAAAGAAGCAGAACAAGAAAACGAATATTTGGCATTAAATGATGGCAACACCCTCAAGGTTCCGAAGAACGTTTGGTTCATCGGCACCGCGAACCGCGATGAATCCACCTTTGTGATATCTGATAAAGTGTATGACCGTGCACATACGATGAACTTCACCAAACGTGCTCCGAAAGTTAGAAACTATTCTGAGCCAATGTCGAAACAGTTCTATGATTATCAAACCATCCAACAATTGTTTGTGGATGCGAAAAAACAAGGCAATTTTGACGCTGAGAATTCCGAATTGATCAAGAGTGTTGAAACGTTGTTAGCACCATTTAATATTTCCTTTGGTAACCGTATCTTAAAACAAATCGAAGAATTCGTGAACATTTATAAAGCGTGCTTCGCCGATGAGGACGTCGAATCCGAAGCCGTTGAAAAGATTTTATTAAGCAAAGTGGTAGCGAAATTGGAAACGAAGACTTTGGACGACAAAGAAAAACTTGAACTCGAATTTACGAAGCTCAAATTGCACCAATGCGCAGCCTTCATTCGCCGCTTAGATAACGACTAATTCCTATGGATAAGCAAAAATTAGATGCCTATAGACGTATAGAATCCTTGTTAGCCGGGATTGAAAAATTCGTCGTTAAGCACCCACAGCTCTCGTACATTGAATTTGATTATTATGTCGTCCATGATATGACGTTATTTTCAATTGAACCAGAGTTTGATTTTGACCAACTTAAAAACACCATACAAGTCATTAAAAAATCGATGCCTGCATCCAAACGCATCTTCAACAAACCCATCATCATATTGAAAGATACCGATGATGTTTTGCCTGTTGAAAATGCGAGAATCATCAATCAAAACACTTTATTACATCTCGCAAACCACAGCCAACATGTGTCTAATCTTACCAACAGTGGGGTTAAACCGAGAAAGCTACTGACCCGTATTTATGAAGACGATTACGCGATTTATGAGAACATCGTGTTTTGTAACTACATCGATGAAGTGCTCCGATTCTCGAATCGTAATAGACGTATTTTAAACGCGATCATTTACGCTTCAGACATCATGGAGTTTAACTTACTAGAAAAAGCCAATCATCTTAAATACTTCTTAGCGTTAGGGAAACTTCATACGGGTTATATCCGTGATTTCTCACAGTATTTTAATCTATCTAAAGAGATGCTCAATGAGCTAGGTTTTGTGACAAGGGTCATTCAACCGCGCTTAAGTAAACCTGTTTATAAAAAGAACAATCATCGAAACCCAAATCTATCGATTAAGAAAACCAACATCTTCCTCATGCAAAAGGATTACCGTCAAGTCTACAAAACCTATAAGTATTTATTGAATAGTCCAATCGTAAAAAAAGAAGAGGACAAACCACTCGATGAAGTTTGGTTACGTAGAACTTACATGTTATACGTTCAACTATTAGCCATTTTCGCAGCGGGTCATTTTAATTTTGAACTGGATTCAAAAACCAAAATGAAGCTGAATGAATTAAACGTGAACTTTACATTTAAAGATTGGAAACTCAATATTCAAAACAACAACAATGAATCGGTTTTATTGTATTTTAAAAAAGATCAAGCGTATCGTGTCATGATTGTCGACAGTCAAACCGATGAAGAATTCATTCGCACCCAAAAGATGAGAAGAAGACTGCACGAAGTGATTGTTGTAGACCCATTCGATGAAGACTATTTAAAGCGTGAGGATGTATATATCAGTATGACCGATATTGACTCATTTAGACGTCTTCAACAAATCATTTTAAGAGGTATGATTCACGCGGATACAGAGCGCACCACCTGTCCATTTTGTGGGGGAAAACTCGAAAAGAATAAGCGTCATGATTACTACCAATGTGGTGATTGTATGACACAAATCAAAACAGATACCTGTCCTACCACCAAACAATCGTTCTTTTACACAGATTCACCACACCGTCGTAAAAACCCATTATTTGGTAACATGACCGTTGAACAGGATGAATGGTATTATGAACGCCAAGTAGAATCTTTGTTGTACTTTAGGAACATCACCAAGATTAACCCAGCGGGTAAAGTCATTTGTCCACATTGTAATATGGTTCATAAAGAAACCATCGGTTAAGGAGATTAAGTATGAAAATCATCGATTTAGAGCATTGGGATCGAAAAGAAGTCTATGATTTTTACAAAGGATTAGACCATCCTTTGTTCAGTGTTACAGTTCAAGTAGACGTCACCCATTTGTATCAAAAAGTAAAACTCGAGAAAACCTCTTTCTACTTGAGTTTTATGCATATAGCCTTACAAGAAATGAATAAAATTGAAGCCTTTAAGTATCGTTTTGTGCACGAGGCACCAGTCATTTTTGATGTAATTCATCCATCATATACTGACCTAATACCGAATACAGAACGCTTCAAAATCGTGACAGTTGA
>DJWH01000098.1:0-12481 GCA_002441525.1 Acholeplasmataceae bacterium UBA6235
CTCCATCAAACTGATGTTTTATACTGTAATCATGTACACTTTAGGTATCATTTTTACATTGCGTATATTTGAACGTTTAGAAGCACACTCTAGAAAATCTTACCGTGCAGTGATCGATGAAATTGATGAGCTTAAAGATATCTTAAAAGATGAAAAATCCCATGAAGAAGCACTGATTAATATCTTAAACGATGAAAAATTATTGTTTGCTTCATCCATTGTACTAGGTATGAACGATGCCTTGGTTGAAATCAGTGGGGCTTTGGCAGGATTTACACTTGCCATCAATGATTCGTTAAAGGTGGGGACACTCGGATTAATCACTGGCATCAGTGCGGCTTTAAGCATGGCAGCTTCTGAATTCTTATCGAGAAAACAAGACGATGAAGAAAACCCACTCATATATGCTTTATATACAGGCATCGCTTATGTGATTGTTGTCAGTTTATTGATTCTGCCTTATTTCATCATCAGCATCCCACTCGTATCAATGGGTGTCATGATTGGCATTGTCATATTCATCATTTTCGCGTTCAACTATTATATCTCGATTGCGAAAAAACAACCCTTATTTAAAAACTTTATCACCATGACTTTAATTGCCTTGGTGGTTGCGAGCATCTCATTCTTAATCGGTCTGTTTGTGGATTCGTTATAAAACTCTTTACAACTGTTTTTTAAACTGTTATAATGTGTGAGGTTATAACAAGGAATAATATCCTTTTGAGGCAACTCATACTTGATATTTAATTGCTTGTTTGATATACTTTTAATGTAATGTCTGGAGGGTAGAAACATGCGTGAACTTGTTAAATTAGTTTGTACTGAATGTGGTGAAGAAAACTACTACACAACTAAAAATAAAAAAACCACACCAAATCGTCTTGAAATCAAGAAGTATTGTCCTAAATCGCGTACTTATACGTTACATAGAGAAAAGAAATAAGCTATTCATCGAATAGTTTTTTTTCTAAATAAAGCCCATGTATATTAAAGGAAACGACGATTTATCTCATGTATATATCCTCAAACGATTTGATGGTGCCATCCTCATCGACCCTTCACACGATGAAGCATTAATCATAGAAGCTTTAAAGGGGTATTCCTTACAAGCGATTTTATTAACCCACGGTCACATTGACCATACTGCGTTGATTGACCGATTTAACGTTCCTATTTACATGCATAAAGATGATTATCTTCTCATGCAAGACCCGGAACAAAGTGGCGCTAAAGCATTGAAAATACCATTACCAAAAGCCATTTCAGCTTTGGATATTCGTTTTATCAAAGATATGGACGCCATTTCGTTTATGGACGAATCCATCACGGTTTACCATACCCCTGGACATACCAAAGGCAGTGTCTGTTATTTGCATCGTCAAGAATTATATACTGGCGATACACTCTTTAAAGGGGCGGTTGGCAGAACCGATTTGGTGGGTGGTTCGGCGAATATGCTCCAAAAATCGATAAAACGATTGTTTACGGATCTTTCACTAACGGTAAAGGTGTTACCAGGACATGACGGCCCTACGACGATGAAAGCTGAAAAACAATCCAACGAATTTGTTGTTAAAACACTTAAGAAATAATCCCAAAACATGGGATTTTTTTGTTTTTTAGCACATTTGACTTGACAGTGCTAAAATCCTATAATACAATAGAGTTGGCACTGAAGTAGTGTAAGTGCTAAAGAGGTGAAGTTGTGTTAACAAATCGACAAAAACTCATTTTAAAAGCGATTATTGAAGCGTATGTGAATGAAGGCATCCCAGTCGGGTCTAAGGCTTTGACCGATAAACCTTATCTTGGTTTTTCATCCGCAACCCTACGATATGATATGGCTAAGTTAGAGGAGTTGGGTTTCTTAGAAAAGACCCATACGAGTTCTGGTAGAATCCCTTCGAACTTAGGGTATCGTTATTATGTTGAAAATTTGGTCACCCGTGATGACAATGTCAAAGAAGTATTCCCCATCATCGACCGCATTTTCATGGAATTTGAGAATAATAAGGAAATCGCTGTTAAAGAAGCCATCAATTTGTTGTCAGAACTGACCAATTATACGTCGATGGTGCTCGGACCCAATGAACTCCTCGCACGCATTAAAAAAATCGACTTTATCCCTTTATATAATCAAGAAGCCGTCGTCTTAATCGTTACCGACAAAGGACACGTTCAAAGCGAAACGGTTCAAATCCCTGAACACATCTCACTCCTCGATTTTAAAAAAATCATATCTTCATTGAATGATTTGTTGGAAAATCAGTTTGTGAAAGATGCGAAACGCATATTGAAGAATGCCTTCATGGAAGAAAATGTCATGGAATACATGGATTACCAAGAACGCATCATCGATGCGGTGGTGAACGCATTCAGACAAATGAGTGAAGAAAACGTCTATTTATCAGGGATGGGCAATATGCTCGTTCAACCAGAATTCAATGACATCAATCAAATCAAAGATCTGATGTACATGCTTGACCGGAAAGAGTTATTGAAGCTCGTTGGTCGAACCAACAAACTATCGGTCAAAATTGGTAAAGAAGCCGATTATATGCCGACGGATACCTGCACCATCATATCCGTGCCTTACACCGTCACTGAAGAAGATACAGGCACCATCGCCATCATCGGACCGACCCGCATGGATTATTCCAAAGTCATCCCGCTGATGGAATACATCGCTAAAAATATTGCGAAACTCTATAAAAAATAATAAAACGAGGTGATCATTTGTGGATGATAAAGAATTGAAAGAAGATGTAACATCCGAAACGGCAGCACACGAAGAAAAAAAAGCCAAAGAAAAAAAGAAAAGTGAGAAAGACCAATTGAAAGCAGAAATCGAACAGTTGAAAGCTGAAAACGCCAATCTTAAAGATCAATACTTGAGAGAACGCGCTGAACTTGAAAACTTTAAGAAACGAACCCACCAAGAACGTATCAATGAACGTAAATATGCAGCACAAAATGTCATTGAATCGTTGATTAATCCAATAGACCAATTGAGAATCGTTACCAACATGACGGTTGACAACGACATTTTAAGAAATTATCTCATCGGTTTCAAGATGATCAATGATCAAATCTTGGGTATATTAGAACAAGAAGGCTTGAAAGAAATCCAAGCCATGAATGCGATGTTTGATCCAAACATCCACCACGCAATTGACACTGTCTCAGACAAAGATAAGCCAAAAGGCATGATTTTAGCAGTACAACAAACCGGATACATGTTCAAAGAACGTGTCATCAGACCTGCCATGGTCAAAGTAAACGAATGGAGTGATGAAAATGGCAACAACGAATAAGATTATTGGTATCGACTTAGGAACCACAAACTCAGTAGTATGCATCATGGAAGGCGGAGACGTCAAAGTCATCCCGAACGCGGATGGTTCAAGAACGACCCCTTCAGTCGTCGCTTTTAAAGGCGATGAAATCTCCGTTGGTGAAGTTGCGAAAAGACAAACCATTACCAACCCAAATACCGTATCATCTATTAAGAGACACATGGGTGAAGGTTCATACCGTGTTAATATCAACGGTAAACAATATACCCCACAAGAAATTTCTGCGATGATTCTTCAAAACTTGAAGAAGACCGCTGAAGATTATTTAGGCGCACAAGTGAAGAAAGCCGTCATTACCGTACCAGCTTACTTCAATGACGCTCAAAGACAAGCGACCAAAGATGCAGGTAAAATTGCTGGTTTAGAAGTCATGCGTATTATCAACGAACCGACTGCAGCTGCGCTTGCATATGGTATCGATAAACTTGAAAAAGAACAAACCGTCCTTGTATTCGACTTAGGTGGCGGTACATTCGACGTATCCATCTTACACTTAGCCGATGGTACCTTTGAAGTATTGTCCACCGCAGGGGATAACCACCTTGGTGGCGATGACTTTGACCAAAAGATCATGGATTATTTGGTTGCAGAATTCAAGAAAGAAAATGGTGTTGACTTGTCCAAAGACAAGATGGCTGTTCAACGCTTGAAAGATGCGGCTGAAAAAGCGAAGAAAGAATTGTCAGGTGTGACCACTTCTCAAATTTCATTACCATTCATCACCATGGGTGTTGCAGGACCGTTACACTTAGAAAAAACACTTACCCGTGCTAAATTTGACGAACTCACTGCCGATTTAGTCGAAAGAACCGTTGGACCAGTTAGACGTGCATTGAAAGATGCGAAAATGGACCCAGCTAAATTACACCAAGTATTGCTCGTAGGGGGTTCAACCCGTATTCCAGCGGTTCAAGAAGCCGTTAAACGCGAATTAGGTAAAGAACCTAACAAGAGTGTTAATCCAGATGAAGTCGTTGCGATGGGTGCTGCCATTCAAGGTGCAGTCTTATCCGGTGATGTTAAAGATGTCTTATTATTAGACGTTACACCACTTTCATTAGGTATTGAAACCTTAGGTGGCGTATTCACCAAATTAATCGATCGTAACACCACCATCCCTACATCTAAATCACAAGTGTTCTCAACAGCATCCGATAACCAACCAGCGGTTGACATCCATGTTTTACAAGGCGAACGTCAAATGGCAGCGGACAATAAGACTTTGGGTCGTTTCCAACTCAATGACATTCCACCTGCACCACGTGGAGTACCACAAATCGAAGTTAAGTTCGATATCGACGCGAATGGTATCGTCAACGTCAGTGCGAAAGATTTAGGCACTGGTAAACTTCAAAAGATTACCATCTCTGGTGGTTCAGCAATGAGCGAAGAAGAAATCAAACGTTTGATCAAAGAAGCAGAAGAAAATGCAGAAGCAGATAAACAAAAACGTGAAGAAGCAGACTTGAGAAATGAAGCATCTGCCCTCATTTTCCAAGCGAACAAAGCCATCCATGATTTAGGTGACCAAGTCGATAACAACGAAAAATCGAAAGTCGAAAAAGCCGTTAAAGACTTAGAAGATGCCCTTAAAGGTGATGACTTAAACCGTATTCGTGAAAAGAAAGAAGCCCTTGAAAAAGACGCTCAAGCCATCGCTGTCAAAGCGTATGAAAAAGCTCAAAAAGAACAACAACCAGGGGAAGAAACCACCAAGAAGTCTGGCGACTCCAATACTGTAGACGCTGAATTCGAAGAAAAATAAAAATCCACTTTAGGGGCTACGGCCCCTTTTGATGAAAGGTTAACATATGGCAGATAAAAGAGATTATTATGACGTACTGGGTGTAAGTAAAACGGCATCCGAGGAAGAAATTAAAAAAGCCTACCGTTCACTTGCGAAAAAATACCATCCCGATGTCTCTAGTGAACCCAATGCAGAAGCGAAATTTAAAGAAGTTCAAGAAGCTTACGACAACTTGGGTGACGCTGATAAACGTAGACAATACGACCAATATGGTCATAATGGTCCGTTTGGCCAAGGCAATGGTCAAGGTTTTGGTGGATTTGAAGGGTTCGGTGGATTCTCCGACATCTTCAGTTCATTCTTTGGCGGTGGGGGTCAACAACGCCGTGATCCGAATGGTCCAGCCCGTGGCGATGACTTAGAACGACGCATGAACATCAGCTTTGAAGAAGCTGTTTTAGGTACGAAGAAAACCATTAAAATTGAAACCGAACAAGCGTGTCACACCTGTGGTGGACACGGTGGACAATCGTCTAAAGATGTGGAAACCTGTGATCGTTGTCATGGTGCAGGTTATGTTACGGTAGAACAACGTACCATCTTAGGTAGTATTCGTTCGCAAGCAGCTTGTCCAAAATGTGGCGGTCGCGGTAAGACCATTAAAAATAAATGTAAAACTTGTAACGGTTCTGGTCGTGAAAAAGTCACGAAAGATGTTGAAGTTAAAATTCCAGCAGGGATCGATAACAACATGTCACTTCGCATGCCAGGCTATGGTGAAGGTGGCGCGAATGGGGGTCCAGCCGGTGATTTGTATTTAAGATTCTCCGTCAAACCGCACAAATTCTTCAAACGCGATGGTGACAACATCATCCTTGAAGCACCGATTTCCTTTGTTCAAGCAGCTTTAGGGGATTCGATTGATGTACCGACGATTTATGGCGATGTATCGCTTAAAATCAATCCGGGAACTCAAAATGGAACCACCCTTCGCATGCGTGAAAAAGGGGTGGCGAACGTCAATACCGGTCGTAAAGGCGATCAATTGGTGGTCGTACAGGTGGAAGTACCAACCAATTTATCCAAGGAACAAGAAAATATCCTTAGACAATTCGAAAAAGCCGATCCTAAACCGAAAGATACCCCTTGGGAACGATTTAAAAATCTATTTAAAAACTAATCCAGAGAAACTGCCATGCGCAGTTTCTTTTTTTTCTGCCAATAAAATGGATTGGTTTTGCGTATATTAGGTGTAAATAATCAAAAGGAGCTGACACACAATGAAAAAAACGATTTTAATGGCAGTCATGTTTTTCTTTCTTTTAGCAGGTTTGGTTGGTTGTAACTTAGCACAACAAACGATTACCTACTCAGAAAATGATGTCTATGCATTATCGATGGTATCGATGGGCGATGTACTCGCACAGGCTCAAGTTTCCCAAACGAGTACAGCCATGGAAACCACCGACGAACCTGTGGTTGATGAACCCGTGGTTGATCCAGTCACAGATACAGACCCCGTATTGGAAAAATACTTGTTGATGGTCGAAACATTCTTGAATTCAAGTGCACCACTACAAGTAATCAATCAAGCATCAGACCGTGTTGAATACGCATTTATGTCCGTATATCAAGCCAAAGATGCCCTAGGACAAACCGTTGAATATACTGTTTATTATAATGAAGTAGAAATCGCACCGGTTACCGAACCTGAAACTGAAGATGAAACGGATGATACATCCGATGAAACCGCAGCACTTGTTGAAAGACAAGCACGTGGTGGGGATCGAAATCACGATCATGATGATCTATTTGATGATGAAGATGGTGATGAAATTACCACTGAACTAGAAGGTCTACTCATTGTTAATGGCATTGAATATACATTGTTAGGCCGTCAAGAAGTTGAAGGCAATGAAACTGAATATAAGTTTATCGCGCTCATCGATGAACTTAATTTCATTCGAATCAGTTATAAAACAGAAGATTCAGAACAAAAGTTTAATTTTGTTCAAATGACCGATGGTGTCATCATCAATCGTACCAGCATTAAAGTTGAAAACGAAGATGGTGAATCCAAAGTGATGTTGAAATATCAAACAGATACGTTAGAAGCCCGTTATACCTTTAAGTACGCGGATAATGAAGACTATGATTTATTCATCCAATATGAAATTGATCAAGATGGTGAAGAAATTGAACGTGGTATGATCAAAATTACCATCAACGTCGATGAACTCACTGGTGAAACCACTTATACATACCAAATTGTCGGCGAAAGACATGGTCATGGATTTGGTAAAGACGATGAAATCGAACGCGGTCACCATGGTCATGGCAATGACGATGAACAAGGCAATGACAAAGGTCATCAAGACGACCGTCGTTAGTTTTCTTCAATAGAATCAATGATATAAATGTGGTATAATCGTCGTGATTGGAGGGGTAACATGTCATTCAATTACGACGATTATATTGACTTAATCATAGCTAAAAATGATGATGGGTTTAAAGCTGTTTATGATGAATCCAAAAACATCGTATATGCCATCATCAGACAAAAAATCAAAGACCCCAATACCATTGAAGATTTGATGCAAGAAACCTACATCAAAGCGATTAAAAGCATCAAAAGCTATCAAAAAAATGGCAAATTCATCAAATGGTTGTCGAGCATTGCTTACAACTTGACCATGGACTATTATCGTAATAACGCAAAAGTATCTTATCAATCCGAAGACAGTATCAATCTTCGATTTAAGACTGCCGCAGTGAACCATGAGCAACAAGCGTTGGTTGAGGCTTTGATCAAAGTATTGGACCCCATAGAAGCAACCATTGTGCTCTATCACATCATCGATGACTATACTTTTAAAGATATTTCGAAAATGGTGAATAAACCATTAGGTACGGTTTTATGGATGTATCAAAATGCACTAAAGAAAATGCGAACGGAGGCGACAAAATGAGAGATAAAGACATCAAAGCATTGTTAAAATCGACCATGGAATCACAAATTCCAGACGTTTTGTCGCGTATTGATCTCCAGAGTATTGACATTTTGGATGCACCAAAACCACGCTTTAATGCAATTTTCAAAGAACGTTTCGCATCGATTGCGTTGACCCTCATCGCAACCACAATGTTGATAGTTGGATTGATTTCATTGGGCAGAACGCCCAACAATCCAATCGAAATACCAATGACTTTAACAGCTGAAAAAACCTATTCATTTAGTGCAATTTCATCGTCAACTTTACTCAACGCCATCGATTTAGAACTCAACCAAACACAGAACATGATTTTACTGAGCAGTATGATGAACCAAGAAACCCATATGAAACAACGGGTTGCCTTATTAAATCCTTATTTCAATATGATCGAACTGTTCATCAGCAGTGACGAATCCTTGACTTTTTCAGACCCGGTTGCATCAACGTTATCGGGATATACCTACCAAGTATCGTATGAAATCGTGAGTTTGAATAATGAAACTGCCACTTATGTTTTCCATTACAACGAAACCCAATCTGGTAATGAAACATTGACTGAAGGGGTGCTGGTATTGGAACAACAATCCTTTTACCTTGAAGGTACTAAAGTCGTCATTGGTGAAAAAACCATCATTACGACAAAGACTTATAACAATCCTTTGTTGAAAGACCTTCAATATGTCGAATTCATCTCCACAGAAGTCGCGAATACACAATGGTTTGATTATGGTGTTTATATCAACGGTGATCAAATCGAAAGTGCTGAAGTTCGATTAGAAACCATCGGTGAAAACCTTCGTATTCGATTAACTTATGAACATGAAATAGATGACATCGAAGTTGATATCAAAGCCATGCGTGTTCTTGACAATGGAATCGCTAAGATTCGTGCTGAATATGAATATCAAGGCGACGATTTTGAAGAAAAGGGCAACATTTTGGTATCTGTAGAAATAGATCCAATCCTTAATACCAATGAATACCGTTATGAAATTACCAATTCAAAAGGTGAAAAGGATGATTTCATGGGCAATCGAGGTCATCACGATTATGGCAAAGATAAAGATGATGACGATGATGAAGATTCGGATGATGACCACCCAGGACGTGACAATAAAGATCGATAAAAAAATGAACTTCAAGTTCATTTTTTTTCTATTAACCATTCATTTTTGATATAAGGTAAAATCAAAATAAAGATGATAGCACCGAGTGTATTGAATATAAAATCCAACATGGTATCACGTAACGCTGCTTGACCGATGAATAAAGTTTGTGTTATATCATTAAAATAGCTTTGAGTGTTTGAACCAATCCATACATCTAAGCCATATTCAAAGATTTCCCAAATTGTACCAAACAACGCTTGAAATCCTAGAATAAAGACAATCAACAATGGTTTGTTTGTTTCTTTAGATAGCAAGTGGTATATATAATAACCTGTGAGTGCTAGAACAAACCCACCAATGGCATGGATAAATGAATCATATGCGGTTACTACGCGATAAACTCCCACAGCTTCACCAATCAGCAATGTTAGCATGATGAAAACGTAATAAGTCACCGTAATCAATTTACTGAAGGACAAATGAAACCACTTGTAAAGCACCCAAGGCAGTTGAATGACGATCAACGTCACAATCGCATTTGAAAAAGCAATCACATACCAATTTTGGACATCCCAAATGGGGTTTTGAATGAGATAGATCCCAGCGATGGATAGAAGAATCAAAGCGAATATCCCATCGATTGTGTATAATAAATTGTTCATTCGGTTTTGCTTAATCATATCATCACCTGCTTTGATACCATTATAAAACAAATTATTGAGAAGTCAGATTAAATTGATTTTAGTGTTTGATTTTGAGTCAAATATGATAGTATATTTATGAATTTAGGTGATACTTATGCAAAGATATTTTTTAGATGACCAACAAGAAATCAAAAAGGATGATTGGCACCACATCTTAACTGTAATGCGTATGCAATCAGGGGATGAGATTGAATTGTGCACCACAACTGGTGACTGTTTTTTAGCAAAACTAGCGATAGACAATTCATCACTTAAATATGAAATCATTAAACTTTTGGATAGTGCGGACAACACAGGAAAGATAACCCTCATTCAAGGGATTGGTAAAGGCGATAAGAATGAATTCGTTGTAAAGTACGCGACTCAATTTGGTGTAGATCAAATTATTTTCATAGAAATGAAGCGCAGCATTTCGAAAATGGATGACCAAACTTGGCATAAAAAGAAAGACCGTTATGACAAGATTGCGTTAGAAAGTGCACGACTTGCCCATCGAAATACGGTCCCTACCATTGACTTTTTACCCAATATTAAGGCTTTGAATGGTGATTTTTCACATGCGTTCGTTGCTTATGAAAATGATCGTAAAGCCGTATTTTTAGATAAAATTGAAGGGATAAAAAATGTCGATTCGATTGCATTATTGATAGGTCCCGAAGGTGGTATCGATGAATTGGAAATGGCTTTACTAAAAGATAAGGGCTTCATTTCCGTGGGACTCGGAAATCGCATCCTACAAACCGAAGTTGCTTGTCTCTATGGACTGGCCATCATCGATGGTGTTTTAGAAAGAAAAAGATGATGTTTTCCATTAAAAGGCTTTACAAATCTATATGAATTCGATATAATGATTACGGCTTTAGATTTTAAAGTGCGGAAGGAGGGCAGACATGCCTAAAATCGTAGTACGTGAATCCGAATCAATTGAAGATGCATTGCGTCGTTTTAAACGTGACGTATCCAGATCCGGTACCCTCGCAGAAGCACGTAAACGCGAATTTTATGTGAAACCAAGTGTGGATCGTAAAATGAAGCGCCAAGCAGCTAGAAGCAATAAAAAATAAGCACATCAAATTGTGCTTTTTTCTTTGATAAAACCATAATTATTTAACTTTATTATGATATAATAAACCGTAGGAGTGGTTAAATGAAATTAAGCATTCAACTGAAGGACCCACAACTCAGTTATAACATCGTGGGGGCATTTGACAAGAACTTAGAGGTCTTTAAGACCTATTTTGACTATATGTTGGTGTTAAATGGGGATGAATTTCACACGGATGCGACAGATCCTAAAGTGATTTCGATGATGGAGTCGGTATTATCAGTGATGATGGCGATTGCACCAAAAGTAACCATTACAGAACGTGACGTCATCTATTTGATTAAATTAGCTGAAGCCAATGAGCTTGAACATGCAGCTGACTTGTTTCTAAGAAGAAAACAAATCATCATCAATCAACAAGGTAAACCCATCTATCCGAAAACATTCACCCAAGCGATTTATGCCGATGCCATCACGCAATCGGACATGGTCTTTGGGGTTGGACCTGCGGGGACTGGTAAAACCTATTTGGCTGTCGCATTAGCGGTCAGCTATCTAAAAGAGAATAAGGTTAAAAAACTAATTTTAACGAGACCAGCCGTTGAAGCCGGGGAATCGTTAGGATTTTTACCAGGGGATTTAAAAGAAAAAGTAGACCCTTATTTAATTCCTTTATATGATGCCTTATATGAGTTTTTAGGGGTTGAAATGACCAATTCATTATTAGAAAAAGGGGTCATTGAAATCGCACCACTCGCTTATATGAGAGGAAGAACCCTTGAAAATGCATTCATCATTTTAGATGAAGCACAAAATACGACACATACCCAAATGAAGATGTTTCTAACCCGCTTGGGATTCTCATCTAAAATGGTCATCACAGGTGACCCTTCACAAGCAGACTTACCTAAAGGGGTACCTTCTGGGCTAAATGAAGCGATTCAAAAGCTCCATGACATCGATGCGATTAAAGTAATACACTTCAAACGCTTAGATGTGGTTCGAAACCCACTCGTTCAAAAGATATTAGAAAGGTACGATGACTAATGGATATTCAATTTTTCAATCAAACCACAGAAGAAACCACAAGTGCAGAACGGTTGATTACGGAGATTTTTGATTTCATATCGGAACCCCATGAAATGAACATCGTATTTTTATCTAAAGATCAAATACAAGAAATGAATCGAAACTATCGAAATATCGATAAAGTGACCGATGTCATCAGTTTTCCAGATCAAGATGAAAACTACATTGGCGATATCTTTATTTGTTTAGACCGAGCCAGAGAACAGGCTGTAGACTACGGGCATTCAATCGAACGTGAAATCGGATTTTTAGCCGTTCATGGCTACTTACATTTACTCGGCTACGACCACCATACCGAAGCAGAAGAAAAGATTATGTTTGCGAAGCAAGAAGAAATCCTTAAAAAGGCTTCGCTCGAAAGGAAATCATCATGACAAAAGAACAATTGGTTCAAGAAGCCATCATCGCAAGAAAACAAACCTATTCACCTTATTC
>DJWH01000098.1:12495-19118 GCA_002441525.1 Acholeplasmataceae bacterium UBA6235
TTATTTCAAGCTTATAGTTTAGGCTATCGTAAAGACGATATTGTCATGATGGCAATCACAGGGGATACCTTAAATCCAATCAGCCCATGTGGGGCTTGTCGTCAAGTGATGAATGAATTGTTGCCTAAAAACACACCGATTTATTTATCCAATTTGACAGGTAAAATCAAAGAGACATCACTCAAAGAATTGTTGCCATATTCATTTGATGAAATTGAACACCATGAAGACAAACTTTAGAAGCGGTTTTATCAGCATTGTAGGTCGTCCAAATGTCGGTAAATCGACCTTACTCAATGCCATCATCGGACAAAAGATTGCGATCACATCACCAAAACCTCAAACCACACGCAACCGAATTTTAGGGATCAAAACCACAGAAGACTACCAAATGGTATTTGTGGATACCCCAGGCATTCATAAACCCAAACACGAATTGGGCCGTTTGTTAGATCAAACCGCACAATCATCGATTGAAGGCATGGACGCTGTATTGTTTATGGTAGATGCTGAAAAAGGGTTGGCTGAAGACCACGTCATCAAGTTATTTCAAGGCATTTCATCCCCTGTCTATTTGGTCATTAATAAAGTGGATTTGCTTAAATCCAAAATTCAAATTGATAAGATTATCATCAGTTATATGAATGTATATCCGTTTGCTGGATTCTTTCCGATTTCCGCGAAAGACCATACAAACATCGATCATCTAATCGAAGAACTCGTGGGTCGCTTGCCTGTGGGTTATCCTTTGTTTGAATCGTCTGAAATCACCGACCAAAGTGATTTCCAGTTGATGTCTGAAATCATTCGCGAAAAAGTGCTTTATCATACCCAAGAAGAAGTGCCACACGCTGTGGCTGTGGTAATCGAGCATACAGAAATGAACGAAGACGTCTATGAGGTTCACGCCACCATCGTGGTTGAACGAAACACACAAAAACAAATCTTGATTGGCAAAGGTGGCGATATGTTGAAACAAATCGGAACCGAAGCCAGAAAAGAAATCAATAAGATATTGAATACCAGAATTCACCTCATTTTATGGGTAAAAGTCAAAAAGGATTGGCGAAATCGACCTTCTGACTTGAAATCATTCGGCTATGACAACCACGACTAATGGGTTAATCTATAAAACCCAAGACTACAAAGAGTCGAGCAAATTGCTTTTTGTATACTCATCTTTTGGCAAGGTTACATTGGTTGCGAATGGTGTGAAAAGTTATAAACATGAGTTTCGGGTATTGTCACAATACTTGACAGAAATCGAATTTGCCTACCAAGACAAAGAGATGTTTGCACTTGCAAAGGCGAAGTATATCGATGGATTTGATGCATTGAAGAAAGATTATGCACAATTGTCAAAACAAGCCGTTATCTTAGAGATTGTAGACCATTTAATCACCGATGACATTGACCATGATAAGGTTTATCCACTCATGATTGAGTTATTAAAACACCCCTATGGGTACTTGATTTTCGCATTAAAACTCTTGTATGGGTTCGGTTATCGACTCAATTTCGTCGGTGATGAGCCCACCGGGTTTTCCATTAAAAATGCCGCTGTAACGACCAAAAAAGACGGTGAATACGCCGATATCGATTTGGAGACTACCACCTTGATGGCATCTTTATATTTTTACAAAACAGGCGATGATATCACATTAACGCCACCACAAATCAAACACATTGAACATTTCATCAAAACCTTTTATCGATACCACATGGAATACGATATCAAAGGGTTAAAAGAATAGAGAGGGTCCTTATGATCAGTTTAGAGAAGTTAGTCACTTATGCAAAAGCTACCGGTTTTATTTTCCAAGGTTCAGAACTCTATGGTGGGTTAGCGAATACTTGGGATTACGGCCCATTAGGCAGTTTATTAAAAAACAACATTAAAAAGGCATGGCTTAAAAAATTCCATGATGAGAATCGCTACAACGTCTTGTTAGATTCATCGATTTTGATGAATTCACAAGTATGGGTAGCCAGTGGTCACGTCGGTGGATTCTCCGACCCACTCACCGAATGTAAGAGCTGTAATACACGTCACAGAGCCGACAAGCTCATTGAAGATCACAGCAAAAACACAGTGAATCCAAGCGCTTGGTCACACGAACAGCTCCACAGCTATATGATGAGCGAAAAAGTCGCTTGTCCAAACTGTGGTAAAGTCAACTGGACAGAAATCAAATCGTTCAACCTGATGTTTAAAACCACCCAAGGGGTCACTGAAAGTGCGGGTAATACCGTCTATTTACGACCAGAAACAGCCCAAGGTATATTCATCAACTTCAAGAATATCCAAAGAACCACCCGTCGTAAAGTCCCATTTGGCGTATGCCAAGTCGGTAAATCCTTTAGAAATGAAATCACCCCAGGTAACTTCATTTTTAGAACCCGTGAATTCGAACAAATGGAATTGGAATTCTTCTGCAAACCAGGCACTGAAATCGAATGGTTCAATTACTGGCGTAGTTACGCGATCGAGTTTTTACAAACCTTAGGTTTAAAGCGTGAAAACTTAGAGTTACATGACCATGAGCAAGAAGAATTGTCCCATTACTCAAACGCAACCACCGACGTTTTATATCGCTTCCCATGGGGATTTGATGAACTTTGGGGGATTGCATCAAGAACTGACTTTGACCTCAATGCGCACCAAACACAATCCAAAGAAAACTTAGAATACTTAGACCCAGATACCAATGAAAAGTATTTACCATACGTCATTGAACCATCCCTTGGGGTGGAACGTCTATTGATGGCCATCTTAACCGAAAGTTATGAAGAAGAAGTGCTTTCCGATGGACAAATTAGAGAAGTTTTACACATCCATCCAGCGTTGGCCCCTTATCAAGTAGCGATATTGCCACTGATTAAAAAGAAACATGACCAATATGCCTTAGATTTATTGGATACGGTATCGAAATTTACCCAAGCGATTTATGATGAAACACAAAACATTGGTAAACGTTATCGTCGTCAAGACCAAATCGGTACCCCATTCTGTGTAACGATTGATGATGAAACATTGGAAAACCATACCGTTACCATCCGTGAACGTGATTCTATGGCTCAAACCAGAATACCTGTATCCGAACTCAAAGCATTCATTTTAGATAAAACGACTTTATAATACGACAAAGGAGGTCTTTTTATGCCGATAGACCGTCATATAATCGATGAAATCAATGAAAAGACCGACATCGTAGCGTTAGTCAGTCCCTACGTGAACCTGGTTAAAAAAGGGAAAAACTACATGGGACAATGTCCATTTCACGACGATAAAAGTCCATCTTTCTCGGTTTCACCAGAAAAACATTTAGCGAAGTGCATGGCTTGTGGTGAAGGGGGTTCACCCATCACCTTTTATCAAAAAATCAAAAATGTCTCTTTTCCTGAAGCAGTTAAAGCTTTAGCAACCCCACTCGGTATCAAAGTCGATGTGGAAATTGTTGAAAACCCGACCCTCAAAGAACATGAACTCATGCAAGAAGCAGCCAACTTCTACATGTATTATCTGAATAATTCTGCTTATGGAAAAACCGCACTGAGTTATTTGGAAAAACGTGGTTTAACAAGTGATGATCTGAAGCATTTTTCGATTGGGTTAGCCCCAAAAGAAAAAGATGCCTTGTTTCAAATCCTTAAAAATAAGGGGTTTGACCCTACCATGATGGTGGATTTAGGCTTGGTCAAGCAACGAGAAGATGGTTCGTATTATGATTTAATGATTAAACGCATTACCTTCCCGATCCATGATACTCATGGCCGCGTCGTTGGATTCTCTGGCCGTGCTTTAGAAGATGACCCTGTAAAATACTTAAATACCCCTGAAACCAAGATTTTTAAAAAAGGGGAAGTCTTGTATCATTTGTTTCAAGCATCTAAAGACATTCGTATGCAAAAAAGAGTCATTTTATATGAAGGGTTCTTCGATGTCATCGCCTCCTATAAAAGTGGTTTAGGCAACGCTGTCGCAACCATGGGGACTGCCTTAACGAAGAAGCATGCAGAACTGATTAAGCAAGTCACTTCAGATGTCATTATCGCTTATGATGGCGATAAAGCCGGTCAATCCGCCACCATGAAAGCCATTCCAATTTTAGAAGAAGTTCGTTTACGTTGCGATATCGTGAGTCTTAAAGATGGTTTAGATCCTGATGACTTTTTAAAGAAGTATGGCGTCCCTGCATATCAAGCCGCGTTTAAAGAGACCATAGACCCATTGGTATTCAGTTATGACTACCACAAAAAGGGATTGGATTTGAATAACTCCAATGACATTCAAGAATTTAAGACTCGCATTAAAAAAATGCTTAAATTTAAAGATCAAAGTATTAGAGAGATTTATTATCGAAAACTGGCTAAAGACATCGGGTCTAGTTATGATTCGGTGATGCCAAAGGATACCCCGTTTGGCACACCTGATCAAAAACCGGTGTTACCAAAACCCAAACCAGTGACCAATAAGTCTTTAAAAAAATACTATGGTGCGGAAATCCAGCTTTTCATCGCGATGACCCAAGATTACGATCAAGCACTTCGCATTGAACAAGCGCTTGGTACCCAATTTGTCGCCGATATGGATCTGTTTAAATTACGAGGTAGCCTGATGTTGGGTTATTATCCAAACCATGCAGTATTCGATATAGACACCTTTAAAGATATATTAAATCCAGATTTATTGGAAGCTTTCGAAACAAAAGTACTCAGTTCATTAACTTGGAAAATCGCGCCGATTTATAAAGAAGAAGCGGTGACTGAACTCTTAAGTGTGATGCAAACCATCACCATTGAAAAAGGGATGATACAGTTGCGAGAAAACATTTTAAATGAACCAGAGGCGTTTACCAAAGCGAACTATGCAGAACAGTTTAAACAGCTTAAAAACTCCAAACTTAAAGGCAAGGTGAACTCATGAACCCAAACTACGAATGGATTGAAAACTTGTTAAACACCTACAAAGAAACCAAAAAAGTGCCACTCAATGATGTCTTAGAAATGACTGAACTTGAGGACCACGAATTTGATGAAATCAAACGTGCCTTGGATCAAGCTGGTTATGAGATTACCTATGAAGAGGAAAATTTCCCTCTGATTGATACCTCCGTAGATAAACCAACGGACAATTATCATCGCTATCTTAAAGAGATGGGCGAAATCAAACTATTAACACCTGAGGAAGAAAAGGACATCACCAAAAAAGTGTTTATGGGTCATGAAGCCATGGCACTAGGTGTCCAATCTGATCCAGTGGCTGAACAGGCACGCCAACAAACAATTGGCATCGCTGTTGAAGCCAAAAATAGACTCATTCTATCGAACCTTCGCTTGGTCGTGTCGATTGCGAAGAAGTCCGATGGGAAAATGGAAATGTTAGACCTCATTCAAGAGGGCACCATGGGCTTGATGAAAGCCGCAGACAAATTTGATTATCGCATGGGCAATCGATTCTCTACTTACGCAACGTGGTGGATCAAACAATCGATTTCACGTGCGATTGCCAAACAATCGAAAACCATTCGCATTCCTGTGCATCTGGTAGAAAATTTAAATCGAATGGTCAGGATTAAAAATGAACTCAGATCGAAACTCAATCGAAACCCTTCGGATGAGGAAGTAGCGGAAGCATTAGGTATCACCCTTGAAAAACTGTCCAGTTACGAACAGTTATCTCAAGAAGTGGTATCATTAGATAAATCCGTCGGTACTGAGGAGGATGCAACATTGGCTGATTTTATCGCTTCCAATGTCATGAATCCTGAAGAGTCCTACATGGCAATGAAAGAAAAAGAGCACATTTCATCGCTATTGAAACAACTAGGACCAAGAGATGAACAAGTCATGCGTTACCGTTTTGGTCTTCATGATGGGAAGTATTACACCCTTGAAGAAATTGGTTACCTCATGGGACTCACCCGCGAACGCATTAGACAAATCATTTCAAAAAGTTTGGCAACCCTTCGTCAAACCCACAAATTGCTCAAATAATAAGGAGTTACACATGAACTTAGAAAAAGTCATTGCCGATTTAATCAAACTCGGTAAAAAGAATAACAATGAAGTTAATTACAGCGATGTCATCAAACACGCCCCATTTGGGTCGCCAGATTATTTGGCAATCGAAGCGGCGTTGCTTGATGAAGACATCGATATCATGAATCTTGAAGTCGAAGAAGACATCATTGATGAGATTGAAACCCCTGCCCCAGTGGTTGTGGATGAACTCGATGAAGAGGAAGAAGATTTGGATGAAGACATTGACTTCGATCAATTGTCTTTATCTTCACTTGAAATTGAAGACATCAAAGAAGAAGAACTGCTCAACATCGAGTCTTTACCATCATCGATTAAGGTCGATGACCCAGTGCGCATGTACTTAAAAGAAATCGGTCGTATTCCACTGTTAACCAGCGATGAAGAAGTCGATTTGGCTGTCCGTGTCAATAATGGTCGTTTTGCACAAGAACAGTTGGATGACATGAAAAATGATCAAGTCGATATCCCTGAAGAAGAAAGACTCCAACTTGAAAACATGGTAGAAGACGCGATTTATGCGAAAAATAGATTGGTTGAAGCCAATTATCGTTTGGTCGTTTCGATTGCGAAACGTTATG
>DJWH01000045.1 GCA_002441525.1 Acholeplasmataceae bacterium UBA6235
CGACCAATACAATATTAAGATGGAGGCCCCGACCGGATTTGAACCGACGATCAGGCAGTTGCAGTGCCGTGCCTTACCACTTGGCTACAGGGCCATTTAAAACGTGCTATTACATTATAAACGGTAAATAGCACGTTTGTCAATTAGGTGTTTAGGGTTAATGCAGTAAAACGATTTCGAGCGTTTGGTACTTGACCAGATAAGATGGTATTGGTGGTGTCAAAGGTCGAATATACATTCTTTTGAAGTTGTAATTCTGATAAGACCATATCTCTCAATAAGGTGCCATCAAAGTTTGGATTAGACCCATATATGAATGGGTTATCGGTCTTATCAAAGATATAATCGTTGGTCGCGACTTTATAAAGTGTACCTGGCACGAAGTTAGACACGGTGGTACTATAGGCGTCACTTGATCGGTTCAAGAAATTTTGAATCACTGCCCCGTCAAGATAGACTGTCTTAATCGTATTGTCAAACGGGAATATTTTATAGAGTTTACCCAAAGTAATGGATTCTCCACTTGCCATCGAGTCTCTGGTACCACCATAGTTATGGAAAGCGATGTCTGAATCGGTAACGATTCTCATCAAGTCTGCCAACCAATCCGATAAGGTTGAACTTGGAATATACCTTTCAGCTGTTAAGATTTCGGTATTGAAAAGCACGTCTGTTTCGGCTTTATACCCATCGATTAAAGCTTTAACTGTCGGGTCAGGTGTATTTAAGGACGAATGTGTTTTGACGTTATTCGCGGAAATGGTTTGAGTATTTAAGTCGATTCGGATGTTACCGACATATTTACCATTGGAACTACTTTGGATGATGGTTGTCGATCCGATGGTTTGAACATATCTAGAATGTGAGTGGGCATTGAAAATGATATCCACTTTTTTATTGCCTGTAAATTGGGAGACTTGTGTATTGATATTCCCAGAGTCATGTGCCAAAGCGAAGACATAATCGACATCTGCTTCTGTTCTTAAGTATTCTGCATAATATTCGATGATATCGACAGGGGAAGCGAAGACATACCCTGTAATTCGACTTTGTGCGATGGAGGATTCTAAGCCATAGCCCATCGTACCGATGACACCTATCTTGATGTCACCACGTTCAATGATGGTATAAGGTTCGATGTGTTGTACGATATTTTGAGTCGATTCATAATATACATTCGCGCCTAAGAGTGGGAAAGTTGCCTCCCCATTTTCGGCATTTCCATCAAAATAGCTTGTGACCACATCAATGCCCCAGTCAAACTCGTGGTTACCTAAAACCATCGCGTCAAATCCCATAGCATTCATCATCTCTAGGGTTGAACGTCCTAAATAATAATTCGATAAGGCAGACCCTTGGAACATATCCCCACCAGCAAGTAAGACCACGCCATCAGGGTTATTATCACGGTAATAATTCACATAGTTCGCGATATAAGCGAGCCCGAGTTCATCGGTACCTTTTTCGATTGAACCATGGAAGTCATTCAAATAAAGAATATCCAAATAATTCACTTCTACCACATCTTTAGACCATTCAGCGTATAAAGTGATGTCTTGTGTGATTGGGGTGTTAAAATCGAATACAGCGCCATTTAAGTTATCCACACGCCACGCAACAAACGTATGTCCAACACGGGTTGGGTTGGTGGGTGTCGATACTTTTTGATTGGCTTCGACTTGTGAAGGGTTCACAGTGGTGCCCCCTTGGGTATCAAATGTCACGGTATAATAAATGACTTCTGCCAATTTTAAGACTTTGACATTGAAGTTTCTTGAAAACTGATTGCCATCTAAATTTAAAACCACAGTGAGGGTGACGACTGTATCACCTGCTTCAAACACAGGTCTAACAACCGCACCTAAGGTTGAAATCACATTGGGTTTGTTGGTATACCAGGTCAGTCCGATGATCTTTTCTTGATAATTTAATGATACTGGTAAAGTTAAATGCGTATCGGTTTCGTTGGGCAAGGATAAAGACCCAGCCGCTTCTAATAAGAATGCATTGTAATCAAATGGTTCTGGTTTGTTTTCCACACAAGCGGTCAATGACAAACCTAATAAAACGGAAAATAAAAGCAGTAAAACTTTTTTCATATGACAAAACTCCTTATACATTTAGCATTTTATTATAACATGAAAACGCACACAAAAAAAGTGATATTCTTTTGAGCATTTTTGGTTGACAATGCCCAAACTTAGGATTATAATAAACTTGAATTAGCACTCTATATATTTGAGTGCCAATATGAGGAGTTGATACCGATGATGCCACAAATGGAAAACTATGAAAAAGACCCGAATGTTTTGGAGAAATTCGGTCGAAACATCGTTGAAGAAGTCAAAAAAGGCAAAATAGATCCGGTCATAGGGCGTGAAGATGAAATCCGTCGAATGATCAAAATATTATCCAGAAAAACCAAAAATAACCCCGTTTTAATCGGGGAACCAGGGGTAGGGAAAACCGCCATCGTGGAAGGCTTAGCCAGACGTATTGTCGATAAGGACGTGCCACTGGGTTTACAAAACAAAACCATCTATGAACTCGACTTAGCAGCGCTCGTTGCCGGGGCAAAATTCCGAGGTGAGTTTGAAGAACGACTTAAAGCTGTTTTGAATAAGATCAAGTCGTCTGATGGCGATATCATCTTATTCATCGATGAAATCCATACGATTGTTGGTGCGGGTCGCGCCGATGGTGCGATGGACGCGTCAAATATGTTAAAACCGATGCTGGCGCGAGGGGAACTCCACTGTATAGGTGCGACCACCCTCAATGAGTATCGTAAGTATATCGAGAAAGATACAGCCTTAGAACGTCGTTTCCAAAAAATTCAAATTGAAGAACCTACCGTATTAGATACGATCTCTATTTTAAGAGGGCTTAAAGACCGTTTTGAAGCCCACCATGGTGTGCACATTTCAGATAACGCCATCGTTTCAGCTGCGACCTTATCCAACCGCTACATCACCGACCGCTTCTTACCGGATAAGGCGATTGACTTGATCGATGAAGCGTGCGCTTCGATTCGTATGGAAATCGACTCGATGCCGGTAGAACTCGACAGTGTGATGCGTAAGATTATGCAGCTAGAAATTGAAAAGAGCGCGTTATCGAAAGAATCGGACGCGTTATCCAAAGAACGATTGAAAAAGATTGAAGATGAACTCAAAGAACAACGCACCATTGAACAACAATACAAATCCCAATGGGAAAAAGAAAAAGCCGAACTTCAAGAGGTCAAACAACTCAAACAAGATTTAGAAAACCTCAAGAACCAACTTCAAAATGCATTCAATCAATCCGATTATAGCAAAGCCGCTGAACTACAATATTCGAAGATTCCAAAACTGGAAAAACAAATCGAAGAAAAAACCAACAATACCCAAGAACGGATGATTTCAGAGGTTGTTAGCGAAGACAACATCGCGGAAATCATCTCTAAATGGACCCACATTCCAGTGGAAAAACTCGTTCAAGCAGACAGAGATAAATTATTACACCTGAAAGAACAAATGTCGCTTCGAGTCATCGGACAAGACCACGCACTTAAACTCATCAGTGACGCCATCATTCGTCAACGTGCAGGGATTAAGGACGCGAACAAACCGATTGGTTCATTCATGTTTTTAGGGCCTACTGGCGTTGGTAAAACCGAAGTTGCGAGAAGCCTCGCAGAAAACCTATTTGACGATGAATCTCACATCGTGCGAATCGATATGTCCGAATACATGGAAAGACACAGTGTCTCGCGTTTGGTGGGGGCACCCCCAGGGTATGTCGGGTACGATGAAGGTGGACAACTCACCGAAGCGGTGAGACGTAAACCGTATTCTATCGTCTTATTCGATGAAATTGAAAAAGCCCACCCAGAAGTCTTTAATATCCTTTTACAGATCCTCGATGATGGTCGTTTGACCGATAACCAAGGTCGAACCATCGACTTTAAGAATACCATCATCATCATGACCTCTAACTTGGGTAGTGAATTTCTGTTAAAGGACTTGGAAAAGGGTAGACAAGAAGTCATGAACTTGGTGAAAGATACCTTTAAACCTGAATTCTTAAACCGTATCGATGAAATCATCATCTTCAATCCACTGGGTTTCCAAGTTCAAATTCAAATTGTTGAAAAAATGTTAAAAGACTTACAACGTCGTTTGATGGATCGCGACATCAAAGTTTTATTCGATGAAGAAATTAAAAAATACATTTTGAAAAATGGGTATTCCTTAGAATATGGGGCGAGACCGATCAAACGTTTCATTCAAAAAGAATTAGAAACGTTCATCGCGACCCGTATCATCGAAGGTTTCATCCAGCCACATCAATCGTATATGGTATCGGTTGAACAGGATCAATTGACCATTCAATAAATCAAAAAAAACACTGGCGACAGTGTTTTTTCTTGGATCAAACGCGTTTATATGGGGTATAACTCTTTTCTGGTTGTGTGCTTGGTTTTAACAATACAAACGATTTCTGCTCGAGTTTGACCTTTAACAATCCCGCAACCATCGATACTTCTTTGGTATCACCCAATAAAATATCAAACTTGGAGAAGTTCATTAAAGAGGAATCCGGCACCAAGATATGTTCTTCTTGAGTTTTCTCGGATGGGTTGATGATGACTAAGACTGTATCCGAAACATCATCGGTATGTCTTTCATAAGCAATGAACGATTCTGATAATAACGGTAAGTAATCCCCTACCATGAGGGCTTTTTCTTGTTTGTGAACTTGAATCAAGCGTTTAACCCAAGCAAGTCTTTCAGAGGTTTCATCGTATAAGTCCCACGCCATCGGCGCTCTGTTTTCAGGGTCGTTCCCACCGGTCATACCGAGTTCAGAACCATAATACAGATTTGGCGAGCCTGGGAATGTAAACTGCATCACTTCTGCCAAAATTTGGTCTGGTTGTTTTAAACGATGGTTGAGTCTAACGGTATCGTGGTTATCCAAGATGTTCCAGGATTTGAGTAACGCATCCACGCCACAATCGATCACCATTTTTTCTAATAGGGTATTGGTTTTCTTCGGTGAGAAGGTTTGTTCTACGGTATGGAATATGATTTCTCTTAGCGTGAAATTCATGACCCCATCCATCGCGTTTAACCAACGCTTTGGGTAGTTCCAAGTTTCACCGACAATCAGAGCGGTATCTTTTTCTTGGTGGGCATGGTTGGTCAAGTCTTTTAAAATATCATAACCAATGTCAAAAGCCACATCTAAACGGAAGCCATCCACGCCTTGTTTTAAATAACTACGAATGACTGAGGATTCTTTTTTATAAATATAGTCCTTCACCGCTTCATTTTCCAAATTGAGCTCTGGTAAGCTTTTCGCATCCGCCCAAAGTCTAACCCCTTCAGGATAAGATTGTCCAAAATAAAACCACTGACGGTAAGGCGAAGACTCATCCAAAGCGCTTTGGAAGTAAGGGGAGTTCACACCCATGTGGTTGAATACACCATCCAAAATCAATCGTTGATTTTGTTGGTGTAACGCATCCGCCAACGCTTTTAAATCTTGCATATCACCATATTCAGGGGATATTTTTAAATAATCGGAAGCGTCGTATTTGTGGTTGGATAAGGAATCAAAGATTGGATTTAGATAGAGCATATCGATATCGAGTTCTTTCAAATAATCCAATTTTGTCATCAAACTCTTTATATCCCCACCCCAAAACTCAAGTTCATGACTCCAGTATTTCGCATCCGCCATAAACGACCCACCTTTGGGTTGTTCGTGCCATTGTTTTAATGTCCGCGGGTATGCATAAAGTGATTGTTTGTCGGCCAGGTTTTCTGCTGGCACAAATCGGTCGACGATGACTTGATAGACAATTCGTCCCATGTTTGGGTTTTTAAGTCTTTCATCGTATAGCCAAGGTTTTCTCATAAAGCACCTTCTTTCGGTTGTTTATTATAACATGGATTGACCCCTTGATTGGATTTTTCTTGTCTAAAACCCGATACATATGGCCTGTTAAGCTTCTAATTTGAGGGTATCATAAACATATCTTTTCAATCGGATTAAACCATACCCTGTGAGGATCAATAAGGGTGTCATGACGAGAAATACCGTGATGAGCATCTTAATCAACCCACCATTTGGATCCATAAATGGATAAGGATAATAGTTCGTAAACAGACCCGTGATTTGAAACACCATAAAATATAGAAACGGGTGAATCAATAATAATTTAAGCGATTTAATCGCTGGTTTATCTTGAACATAAACCAGATACAATATCGTATATAAAATCGGAACAATCGTATGTGTCACCAACATGATGAATAGTTTGGTTTCAGAAAAACCCACAACCAAATCCCTGAGTAACAGGTTATAAACCGCACCGGTTAAGAGTATGTCTAATAACGCGACGAGGGCGATGGCTTTAAAAAAGCGGTGTTTATCCCAACCAAACACCATCAAAAAGGTGACGATGAAGACCAGTAGGTTACTTTGATTGGTGAAATAATGGATGTTCCATAACCCGAATTCAACATAACTATAAAATGTGCCATACATCGAAAATCCAAAGGTAAACATCAATAAAATAAATTTGACTGAATAGATAAAATAGGGTTTTAACATGCTAGCCACCTCTCATCCTCATTATACAATAAAAAATAAAACCCAGACGCATCCGTTTGAAAAGATGCACACCTGGGTTTTGATTTTTATGTTTAGTTATAATGGGAAAATGGTTTTGTTAAACTCACCATTGACCACTTGTGCAACCGCGCCATAGAATGCAGATAGACCACAGAAAATACCGACATAGCCTGCGATAGTGGTGATGGTTTCATTCAAAGTGAAATCCCCTAAAGCGAGTAAAAAGAATAGTACAGCCAATGAGCCAAAAATCACTTGAGTGGTTTTGGAGTGTTTCAACGTACCAATGAACATAAAGCTGGTGAATAAGCCCCAGACCAATAGATAATAACCCATCGATACTTTATCCGCTTCAAAACCTGCTTTTGGAAAATACCAAATACCGACCAAACTGATCCAAAAGAATCCATACGCGGTAAAGGCGGTACCACCAAAGGTGTTGCCTTGTTTTAATTCAAAAATCCCAGCGATGATTTGTGCCAAACCACCCAAAGCGAAACCCATCCCAATGATGACCATCGATAACGGAATCAATCCCGCGTTGTGAAGGTTCAATAAAATCGTCGTCATCCCAAATCCAAGTAAGCCCAACGGTCCTGGATTGGCCAATTTCAATTCTGTTTTCATATTGTTCTCCTTATAATAGACATGATAAAAGACTTTCCGAAAAAAGTCTTTGTTTTTGTCAGTTTCATTATACCTTACACATCGACTATAGTCAATCAAAAATAACCTGAAACATTATTCATATTTATATTCTATAATAAATATAGTGTCATTCCTAAAATCGCACTGATTAAAACCAGATGAATTGGGGTTAATCGCTTTGAAAAAGAGAGACCTAAAACCGTGATGAAAATGGCTAAAGCGGTTAAATCAAATTCGATATCGACAAAATAGTCGCCCAAAACACTGTGTAACAATACCGATAATCCAGCCGA
>DJWH01000107.1 GCA_002441525.1 Acholeplasmataceae bacterium UBA6235
ATCACTCTTCTTGACCATAAATATAAAAGACCATTGAACATCAATGATCTATCTCAAAAATGAATTATCTTAATTATGGTGCCGAAAATAGGAATCGAACCTACGACCTGCTGATTACGAGACAGCTGCTCTACCGACTGAGCTATTTCGGCACGCGCCATTATGATAACACAAAAAAAAGAATCAAGCAATTTGATTTGTGCTAAAATAAGGGTAATTGCGTGCGAGGTAACCCTATGATTACGATTAAACCAGTACAGAATAAAAGAGACTTAAAGCGCTTCACAGAATTTCCAAATAAACTCTTTAAAAATGAACCCAGTTTCGTACCAGCCTTATCCATCGATGAAATGCATGTCTTCGATAAAAAGAAAAACCCTGCCCACGAATATTGTGATTCACAGTGTTTTTTAGCCTATAAAGACAATCAAATTGTGGGTCGTGTGGCCGGTATCATTAACCATCAATGGAATGAGGCTAAACAAACCAAAATTGGTCGTTTCTCTAGAATTGATATGATTGATGATATTGAAGTGACCAAAGCCTTAATGGCTGCGGTGACTGAGTGGAATAAATCCAAAGGGATGGATACGTTGATTGGACCCATTGGATTTACCGATTTGGACCGTATGGGTATGTTGGTAGATGGTTTTGAGTACTTAAACATGTTCATCACCATATGGAACCCTAAATATTATAGTGAGCACTTAGAACAATTGGGATTTGTGAAAGATGTCGACTGGATAGAAAAACGTATTATGATGACCTCCATTCCGGAAAAGATCAGTAAGGTTGCAGATATCACCCAACGTCGATATGGTTTTAAATTGGTTGTTTGTAAGAAAAAGAAAGAAGTCTTTAAGTACATCTATCCTGCATTTAAAATGTATAACATAGCTTTCAATGAACTTTATGGCTTTCACCCAATTAGTGATAAAGTCATGGATTATTACATCAAGCAAATGATTACCATCGTTAAACTGGATTATCTATGGTTCGTATTGGATAATGAAGATCAGGTGGCTGGATTCGGATTGATGATGCCATCATTAGCGATGGCCAATAAAAAGAGCAATGGTCATTTATTCCCATTTGGTATTTTTAGAATCTTAAAAGCATTAAAGAAACATGATGTTGTAGACTTGTATTTCATCGCCGTAGACCCTAAACACCATGGTAAAGGCTTACCAGCCCTCATGTTAAATGATGGTATTCAAAAAGCCATGAAACGAAACATTCAATTCGCTGAAACTGGACCAGAACTTGAAAATAACATCGCGATACAAGCCCAGTGGAAAGACTTTGATTATATCAATCACAAGCGTAGACGTTGTTATAAAAAAGCCATTTAAAGAAAAAGGACACCCTCACGGATGTCCTTTATTTTTATCGAAATACCTTGATCATGATTTGTTTCATATCTTCTACAAGTGCCAGTCTTGGATTGGCAGGTGTACATTGATCTTCATAGGCAGCATAGGCCAAACCTTCAACATTCGCCATGAATGTCTTTTCGTTGACTTTTTGTGCATGTAAACTCATTTGAATTCCAATACTTTCACCTAAATCATAGACAGCTTGTGCGAGGGATTCTACACCCTCAGCTGGTGTATTCGCTTTAAGCCCTAATACGGTCGCAATCTTTTGATACTTCTCATCAGCTTGATAGTAATTGTATTTTGGCCAAGTGGATAACTTAGATGGTTTTTGTCCATTATATCTAATGACTTCAGGTAATAAGATTGCATTTAAGCGACCATGAGGTACATGGAATAATCCACCAATCTTATGCGCCATAGAGTGTGATATCCCCAAGAAAGCATTACCAAATGCCATACCAGCCATGGTGGATGCATTGTGCATTTTTTCTCTGGCTTCAAAATCTTGACCATTGTCCCAAGCACGTTTCAAATATTTGAATACCATCTCAATCGCTGATAACGCGAGTGCGTCGGTATAGTCATTCGCTAGAGTAGAAACGTAGGCTTCAATGGCATGAGTCAATACGTCCATACCGGTATCTGCAGTAACTGTTTTAGGTTGTGTCAGTACCAAAGCAGGGTCAACAATCGCGACTGTCGGTGTCAATGAATAGTCCGCCAAAGGATACTTTTTATTGTCTTTTTTATCCGTAATAACCGCGAATGGTGTCACTTCACTACCTGTACCTGAAGTGGTTGGGATACAGACCAAACTGCTCTTTTTACCCAATTCTGGGTATCTGAACGCACGCTTACGGATGTCCATAAATTTTTGTTTTAAATCATTAAAGTTCACTTCTGGGTGTTCATAGAATAGCCACATCGCTTTAGCCGCGTCCATTGGAGAACCGCCACCAATCGCGATAATCGTGTCAGGTTCAAAGCTCTTCATGATTTGATACCCCTTTTGAACGGTATCAATCGAAGGATCTGGTTCTACATCACAGAAGAGTTGAACTTGGACTTTGTTACGTCTTAAATTTAATTGGTCAGTAACCTTTTGAACATACCCTAAATCGACCATCACACGGTCGGTAACAATGAATACTTTGGACACATCATGCATCTGTCTTAGATACTCGATCGCGTCCCTTTCAAAATAGATCTTCGATGGAATCTTAAACCATTGCATATTGTTTTTTCTTCGTCCAATCTTCTTAATGTTGAGTAAATGATTCGCGCTGACATTATCACCAACGCTGTTTCTACCATAGGACCCACAGCCCAATGTTAAAGAAGGAATAAATTGATTGTATACTTGACCAATCCCTCCAAAGGTCGTAGGTGAATTGTGAATGATGCGGATGGCTTTGGTGACGGTACCAAATCGTTTCACAACGCTGTTATCATTGGCATGAATACATGCGCTGTGTCCGAGTCCATCGAATTCAACCATTTTCTTGGCTTTATCGATGCCATCCACATCATCCATCACCTCATAGAAGGCAAGGATAGGAGAGAGTTTTTCCCTGCTGAATGGTTCTTTTGGTCCAACTTCTTGACAGTGAACACCTAAAATAACCGTGTTGGCTGGGACCTCAATACCAACCTCTTTGGCCAACCATAAAGCGGATTGTCCAACGATATTTGGATTGAGTTTCGCTTTGGCATAGTCTTCATAGCTTTCTACACCAAACGCTAATTTCATCAGTTTGAGTTTTTCGGCTTCTGTCAAAAAGTGCGTGCCGAATTGTTTAAATCGTTCGATGGTTTCATGATAGATGTCATGGTCAATGAAACAACCTTGTTCAGAAGCACAAACCATCCCGTTATCAAACGCTTTAGACATCACGATGTCATTAACAGCCTGTTTGATATTGGCTGATTTGTGGATATACGCTGGCACATTACCGGCACCAACCCCAAGGGCAGGTTTCCCACAAGAATAAGCGGTTTTCACCATAGCGTTACCGCCTGTAGCGAGAATGAGACTGGTGCCTTCATGTTTCATGAGTTCTAACGTATTTTCCATCGATGGGGTTTCAATCCATTGAATGGCATGTTTAGGTGCACCTGCAGCAATCGCTGCTTCTTTGACAATGCGTGCTGCTTCTGCAGAGCATTGTTGTGCACTTGGATGAAAAGCAAAAATGATCGGGTTTCTTGTTTTTAAAGCGATAATACTTTTAAAGATGGTCGTGGAGGTTGGATTGGTTACTGGTACAATACCGCATATAACCCCCACAGGGTCAGCAATTTGGGTAATACCGCTGACCTCATCTTCACTAATCACGCCAACTGTCTTTAGATGACGGATGTGATTCACTACATACTCTACTGCAAATAAATTCTTCGTAGCTTTGTCTTCAAAAACGCCTCGTTTTGTTTCTTGAACAGCCATCATAGCGAGCTTACCATGTGCTTCTAATGCAGCAACCGATACTTTCGCAATGATGTGGTCAATTTGCTCTTGAGTGTATGTATAAAAAGCCTCAAGCGCTTCTTGAGCGTTTAGGACAAGACTACCCACAGGTGACTGTGTGTTTTGGATGTCTTTTTCCACAATATTCAATTTCCTTTCGTGTTCTTTACCCTTATTCTCTCAAATCATTTTCACGAAAGCAATCTTTCTAAACTGGTAAACGTTTTCGTCAAATTTGAAAATGTTTTCATAACACTTTCACTAATATTAACACCAGATAATCGCTTTATTTACGTGTTTTAA
>DJWH01000052.1 GCA_002441525.1 Acholeplasmataceae bacterium UBA6235
TCTATTTAGCAGAACAAATAGGTATTGAAACCAAAGTAATCAATGAAGCCTACACGTCAAAAGCTTCATATCTGGACCAAGATGAATTCGTAAAAGGTGATTTCTCTGGAGTAAGAATCAAAAGAGGTTTATATAAGAGTCAAAAAGGCACTTTGATCAACGCTGACCAAAATGCCTCATTAAATATGATAAGAAAAGGTAATCCCGATGCCTTATGGATAGGGAATAAGGGTGTGAACACACCTAAGCGTACATACCTATTTGGTGTGTAGTCGCTTTAAATAAGACGAGTTAAATCGTTAAGAGGAGAATCATTCTGTAAAGGGTGATTTATTCACCTCATTGTTCGTCTATGAAAACCGTTACAAGAGTGCTATAATGACTTTACTGACAAAAAAAATAAGTGGGGATTTTATTAAATGAAAAGATTCTATTTAAGTTTTATTGCATTATTTCTTTTTATCGCTTTACTAGGCTGTGAAACTCAAACCATCAAACTGGAAGAAATCAAAGATGGAATCGCATTATCATTCACTTCTGGAGACGATTATAATAGCGTCACCGATCATATTACAATTATCGTGGATGAAAAGATTTCGAAAGCTTTTGAAATTGAGTGGCAATCCTCTAATCCAGAGGTAGCCACCATCAAGGGATCATTGATTGAAATTACACGTTCATACCTAGAAAGTAATACTGTTACGATTACTGCAACTTTCACCTATGAAGGCACCATCGAAACCAAGACATTCACCTTTGTGGTTGCTCAAAGACCCGATGATTTAGGCCCGATCGTATCTGGATTTCATAACTATTATCAAATGGTTATAGGGGATCCAAAACCAGACTATTTAGAAGGCATTACAGTGGAAGATGCGTTCTCAAACCCCTCTACGTTGTCCATCGATGATAGTACTGTAGACTACAATACACCAGGTACTTATGAACTTTATATTGTCGCAAAAGACGCATTAAACAATGAAACTAGAGTTAAGATTGGTGTACATGTGTTGGCATTAGAAGTGTTTGAAGTCACCTTTAAAGATGGTGAATCTACGCTAATCACACAAACACTTACTGAAAGAGAACCGCTCTTAGAACCTACAGAACCCATCAAAGAAGGTTATGATTTTGTTGGTTGGTATACAGACCCAGACCTAACTATTGCCTATCTATTTAATCACGTATTAACCACAGACTTGGTTTTATATGCGAAATTTGAACTGACTGTGATTCCTGATACTACTGGACCTACTATTTATGGTACTAGCCCATTTACATACTATATTGGCGACCCAATTCCAAATTACTTGGCTTTGGTTTATGCTGTAGATGATGTTTCTGGGGATGTCAATGTAACAGTATCGGATCAACTGATTAATTATACGGTTGAAGGCAGTTATACATTGACTTACCGCGCATTAGACGAAGCTCAAAATCTCACCACAGTCAATGTCACAGTAACGGTTTTGTCTAAGCCTGTTCAAACCGCTATTGTTGAAACATTTGATAATATCGGTGCACTGGAATCATCGTATTTAAATGATGGTTTTACTGGTGTAAATAACATTGCTTGGACATATATTGGCGGTCGAACAGACCAAACTTTAAATGGCAAAGCATTTACCTTTGGTGCGAACGCCAACAATGCATTAAAAGCAACTATTTCTGGCGGTATTGCAGGATTTAGCATGTCAGCTAAACCTGTATTTAGTGGTGCGGAACCCCGCAACATCGCTTTATATATCAACGATGTATTGGTTGAAACATTCGCAGTAACATCGGCTCAACCAACGTATCAAGTGACTGGTTTGAATGTCTCAGGCACTTATACATTTGAGTTGCGAAACACCGGTGGCTTACGTGTGATAATCGATGATTTATCGATAACACCTAATAATGCAGCCCCTGAACTACGTCTCTTACAACAAGACGCAGACGCTTTACAACTGACAGCATCCTTTTTATCCGCTGGTACTTTGATTCTGCCGACACAAGGGTTAAATAACTCATCCATTACATACGGCTATGCACAAAACAATCCGAACAATTCGCTCATCAATTTGACCACTGGTCAAGTGAATATGCCAAGTTCAGGACAAGTCACCGTCGGTATCAAAGCGACTTTAACCTTATCGACGTATACGTTAGAAAAGACCTTCCAAATCAAAGTAGGTGAAGGTGATCCAATCACAGTCTTTGAAGCCAAATCAGTCACTGGTTTGGTCAAAACCAAAGGCATCGTTTCTGCTGTTGTGGTCGAAACCAATTACATTCGAGTATTTTTAGAAGACAACACCGACGCCATTCAAGTATTGTTACCAAAACAAGGCTTTACCGTGACCCCAGGTGAAGAAATCATCATCAAAGGCACTATGAACCAAGGTGTTTTATCTGAAGTTACAAGCCTCGTATCCAATGGGGTTAAAACCATTTATGTTACCGAAGTAACTTATGAAGACTTATCTTCGTTAGAATCCAGTTTAGTGGTATTTGTTGGGTTGGTGCAAAAAGATTACACCACAGGTTTACTTTATGTAGTGACTGAATCTGGTGTCATACCAGTAATCAATAAAACAGCTCAAACCTCCCCATGGATCAATGCGAAACTTGGACAAGAAATCGTCATCATCGGTAATGTGGTCAAAGAGAATAATCAATACATTGTTTGGGTAACCGACGTTTTAGATACTGAAATTCGACCATACGATGAAGACTTGTTATTTGACTTCATCGTCGACGTGTTAGGCTTATTATCACCTCAAACCGTAACCAAAGACATGGAATTACCAACCATCGAACCCTTATTCAATGTGCCGATTTCATGGGTATCGAGCCATCCGAATGTGGTTTCAAATACAGGTGTTTTTACAAAACCAAGTGAAAGAACCGAACTTACACTCACATTCACCATCGACTTCCCAACCTTCGATTTACAAGGCATCATTGTTGTGGTTGCGGAAGGGGCACCTACCTTATCGAATTATTATATTTCGGCTCAAGGATTATCAGGGTCTGCACTCAAGAGTGAACTGAATCGTATCATCTCTAATGCAAAATCTTCATCCTATGACGCAGCGAAAACCATTCTATCTAAAGCCGATGTGGTTCCAAGTAACCCATCACGCTTATACCTTATCTATGATTCAAAAACAACCAACGCAGTTTGGGATGGTGCAGCCACATGGAATCGCGAGCACGTTTGGCCAGATTCCAAATTAGGCAGTGCACCAACCGGTGAACCTCATAACTTAAGAGCTTCCACGGTATCAGTCAATAGTTCACGTGGTAACTTAGCCTTCGTTGAGGGTTCAGGTTCCTATGGGCGTGTGGGTTCAGGTTGGTATCCAGGTGACACACATAAAGGTGATGTCGCGAGAATCATCTTATACATGCATGTTAGACATGGACTCAGCATTTCATCCGGTGTTATTGGTGATTTGAATATGTTCCTAAGATGGCATATGGAAGACCCTGTCGATGATTTTGAAATCAATCGTAACAACGTCATTTATTCTTATGTTAACAACCGTAATCCATTCATTGATCATCCTGAGTTCGCACAACTCATTTGGGGTACCCCATCTGCACGACAAGAAATGATTAGGGACATTGAACCATTCCCATTTGATTTGGTGAATGAGATCATCATTTTACAACCTGTTCACTACTATGAACCTAAAAATCCGTTTATGAATTTTATTCAATAAAAGCCCATCATAGGGCTTTTATCTTCGTTTTTTTTCGATTACATATGAATATATGTGGTATAATTAAATTTGGAGGACGTATACCATGAAATTACAATACGCAATATTTAAACAACTCAACGAACCGAAAGAAACCCAACAAGCTGAAGGGAAAACTGTGGAAATCCATTCCATGAACAATACCCGTTATTTATCACGATTCGCAGGCAAAGGACAATTCGCCGTGTGGACCAGTGACTCCAAATCTTACAAACTCTTGGTCGAAGATGGCTATTACAAAGTCATGAAGGACCTCTATTCAAAACGTGTCAATCAAGTGTGGATTCGCTTCTATGAACAAGCCGACAAAGTCCGCT
>DJWH01000051.1 GCA_002441525.1 Acholeplasmataceae bacterium UBA6235
TCAAATCCAGCTAGCCCTGCCATCTAAATAAAAACCAACTTTACCTCAAAAGTTGTTTTTTTTTATTTTCAATTGAATGTTCAATTTTTAAGCCCTGCTTACCATTGAATAGATTGAATAAATTTCCTAAAATAATCTTTAAAAGCCTTGTTATCTTTGGTATAATACTTTCATGAGGTGATATCTATGGCATTCGTTTCTAAATACTTAAAACTCGTTGGTGCATTGGCTTTGATTGGCTATTTCATTGGAATTTTCTTCCTGTTTTCGATGATATTCAGTACAAACGATGGTGGAGAAATTGGTGGACTCATATTTCAATTATTCTTTTACATCATTTTCGGTCCAGCCGTTGGTATCGCATTGATGTCGATTGGTTACCTCATTGATCGTCAAGAGGAAGATGAAAAAGCGGAGGCTTATAAAGCCGCTAGTTTATCATTTAAGGAAAGACCGAATCGGGTATTTTCAACTACAGCCCCATGGACTTGTAAGTGTGGCAAAGAAAATAAAGCCACCCATAAAGTCTGTCTTGAATGTGGTTTACCAAGAACACATGACAACTCTTAACGGAGTTGTTTTTTTATAAAAAAAGACAGCGAGTGCTGTCTTATACGGTTTGTTTGATGGCGAATAATACGATTGGTTTTTCTTGTAGGATGAGTTTACCATCTTTAACAACAACTTGGTTTGGATATAAAATATTTTGATAAGTACCATCTGGAACGTTGACTTTAACTTCACCTTGGGTATTTCCAACATTGAATATACCCACAGTTAAGGAGTTTTTGTTTTCATAACTGATGACCGCTGCTTCTTTGTCTTGCATATGGATTTGATATACACCGACTTGGAATAATGAGTCCTTCTTTAAATGCGACATACGGTGGATTAAGTTACGGATTTCCACATGCTTAATCGACATGTCTACTTTATCGACTTCAAATAGATCAGGTCGATGGTCTACCCCATATTCTTGACCCGCATAAATGAGGGTTGCACCTTTAAGGAAGAATAATAAGCCTGTGATGTTGAGTAAGCGCACTGGGTCTTTAATCCAATGGGCGATACGTTCTTGGTCATGGTTTTCTAAATTTCTAAGTTTGATATAGTTTTTAGGGAAAATATACTCTTGTTTAAACATGGCTTTGAGCCAGTCATTGAGTGGTGATTTTCCTTGAACATAGCTCAAGAAATCGCCATGGATATCGTAGTCATAACAAATGTCGAACGCTTCAAAGGTTTCAGAATCTGACATGCTTTCGAATCCCATGTCACGGATGTATTTACAAAATTCACCATGAATGGATTCAGCTAACCAAACGGTATCTGGATTGATTTTAGAAATTTCTTGACGCGCTTTTAACCAAAATGCTTGTGGTACGACTGGTGCGACATCACATCGGAAACCGTCGACACCTAATATGGACCACTTCTTTAATGCGTTAATGAGATAATCCCATAAGCCTGGATGTGAGAAATCTAAATCGGTAATATCCCACCAATCGCCTACTTTGCCTGCGAGTTTACCTTCTTTGCGATAGTACCATTCAGGGTGTTCATTCAATAAAACAGCGTCATGAGAGGTATGGTTATAGACGACATCGATCATGACCTTTAACCCTTCTTGGTGTGCCGCGTCTAACAGTGTTTTAAAATCCGCCTCTGTGCCAAATTCAGGGTTAACTGCGTAATAGTCTTGAATGGAATAAGGGCTACCAACAGACCCTTTACGATGGGCTTTGCCAATCGGATGAATCGGTAATAAATAAACGAAGTCCATACCCAAGGTTTTGATTCTTGGAAGGTCTTTAATTAAACTTATAAATGTCCCTTCTTGGGTGTGTTGTCTTAAAAAAACTTGATAAAAGTTTAAACTTCTTAAACTCACTTTTGTATCTTTTGCCATAGTATCTCTCCTTAATTCTATTATAGCGGAATGGTCGCTATTTAGATAGACCAATAAATCATCGGAAACCGTTTCACCATGTTATAATATCCCTAAGGAAGTGATAGCATGTGTGGTCGATTTACGATTGCTGTATCCTTAGATGATTTAAAAGATTATTTACATGAAACCTATGACATCGAAGATATTTCTGATCAAATCACATCCCCTAGATACAACGTTGCACCAGGTCAAGACATCATTGTGGTGCTATCGGATCGTGTAAAGTATCGTGTGGGTTTAATCAAGTGGGGTTTTGTCCCACCGTTTTCAACCGATGAAAAAGTGGGTTATATGATGATCAATGCGAAGTCTGAAACCCTGCATGAAAAAAAGGCCTTTAAGCCTTCATTTGAAACCAAACGCTGCGTCATCATCGCGGATGGCTTTTTTGAGTGGGCTCAAAATGAGCGACTCAAACAAGCGATGCGAATTACCGTTAAAAATCAAAAAATATTCTCGATGGCAGGGCTATGGACTACCTGGACCAAACCCGATGGTTCAAAACTATATACATGCACGATTATTACCACCGCTGCGAATAAACAAATGTCTAAAATACACGAACGTATGCCTGTGATTTTGGATAAAAAAGCCGAAAAGGTTTGGTTAAATCCTGACAATGTCGATTTAAATCAATTGAAAAAGCTACTAAACACCAATGAAGCCTTAGATTTATCGATTTACCCAGTTACCAACGCGATTGGATCACCCGCTTTTAACACCATGGAATGCATTTCACCCATCAAAATAAATGAAGCCCCTAGTTTGTTCTAGGGGTTCGTTTTTTATTTACTAGCCAACTATTTAAGATTAGTCAAGATAAAAGAAATAAATAGTGGTTAGGATACTATGGCATACTAAAAAGAATGCTCAATGGCACATCTAGGTCTTTGGAATTTAAATATGTTAATGAGTATTCAATGAATAAGTAATGTTATTCTTCAAGATAGAACGAATAACTCTTAAAAGTTTTTTCGTAACGTGACCAATAATGACGCGATGGCGTTTACCCTCCGATTTCTTTTTGAGGTAGTAAGCTTTAAAAACTGGATCAAATTTAACAACTGCCTGTGCAGCTTGATAAATCGCCCATCTTAAAATGGATGAACCTCGTTTGGATATTTTATAACTACCTTCAAAGTTTCCTGACTGATAAACCGACGGATCCAAACCAGCATATGCAAGAAGTTGATCATCGGTTTTGAAGCGATGAATATCGCCGATTTCAGCGAGAATAATCGCACCGGTTGTATAAGCAATGCCAGGAAAGTTCGTCTTTTATTGTTCTATCCGATAACAATTGATTTGTGACTTTTATAAAATTTCCTAGATTACTCCGTTTAAAACACCCTCTTTTAATGACTTTCTATATAATTAAATATACGTATAAAATATATATTTTATCGACTATTTGTGGTATAATTTAGGTAAGAAAGGAGGACATCAATAATGCCTTATAAAGCCCTAAAAACAAGACTCTATCTTAATCCAAATCAACATCAGTTTCTATTATCATTAATGCGTGCTTCGAGAAGTCTTTACAATCAAGCGCTCTATAATGTGAGACAACATTTTATCAACACCAATGGGTATTTATCCTATAACGATAATTACCAATTACTTAAAGACAGTGAACATTATCGTTACTTAAGTACGACTCAAGGTCAAATGGTCATTCGTAAGGTCGATGAAGCGATGAAAGGATTCTTTGGATCTTTGAAGTCTAAGGTTAAACAAACCATTAGACTACCTAGGTATTTAAAGAAAGATACCTATTATCCACTTTATGACCGAATGGTCTATAAACCTGATGATAAAGTCTATACCTTACCTAGAAGTAACTTCATTAAGAAAGTATCAAAATCATTAGAACTAGATTCAAAACAGCTTCATAAACATACGAATGAGTTAAATGAAGTAGATTCGTTATCTTTAGACATCAAAACACCTGAATGTATACAAACCAAACCAATCAAAGAAATCACCATCAAGTCCTACTATGATGGAAAGTACATTGAAGTGATTTATGTCTATCTAGATGAAACTCCTAAAATAGAAACCAAAGATTATACAGAAATCATGGGGATTGATTTTGGGTATAACAACCTAGCTTTTTGTTCAGTCACGAATAATGAGCACTTATTGTTAGACGGGAAAAGATTAAAGAGTATGAATCAGTTTTATCATAAACGAATCGCGAAACTAGCGAGCATTAGACCCAATCAAAATGTCTTAACGAAACAAATGATTCGTCTAATGGATAAACGTAACCATCAAATGGATTATGGAATCTATAAAGCAGCTAAACTCATTATCCATCACGCAATAGAAAACAAAGTGAAACAAATCATCATTGGTTATAACGATACCTTCAAAGATGAAAGACTATCAGACAACTACAATCAATGGACCAAGAGTATACCAGTAGCTAAACTAAGAGATCGAATCATCTATCTAGCAGAACAAATAGGTATTGAGACTAAAGTCATCAATGAAGCATACACTTCAAAAGCTTCATATCTCGACCAAGATGAATTCGTTAAAGGTGATTTCTCTGGAGTAAGAATCAAAAGAGGTTTATATAAGAGTCAAAAAGGCACTTTGATCAACGCGGACCAAAATGCCTCATTAAATATGATTCGAAAAGGTAATCCCGATGCCATATGGATAGGGAATAAAGGTGTGAACACACCTAAGCGTACATACCTATTTGGTGTGTAGTCGCTTTAAATAAGACGAGTTAAATCGTTAAGAGGTATATATCATAAGTCATTCTGTAAAGGGTGATTTATTCACCTCTTTGTTCTTTGACTCTTCTCGCTACATAAGCGAACATTTGTGGTCCAGTATGAATACCTGAGACTGGGGTTAATGCTGAGATATT
>DJWH01000006.1 GCA_002441525.1 Acholeplasmataceae bacterium UBA6235
GAAGCACCGACACCGACGAACATTTCGACGAAGTCAGAACCAGAAATGGAGAAGAATGGAACGCTTGCTTCACCGGCAACGGCTTTCGCTAATAAGGTTTTACCAGTACCTGGTGAACCAACCAAAAGGATACCTTTAGGGATACGAGCACCCATTTCTTTATATTTTCTAGGGAATTTTAAGAAGTCGATGACTTCAACCAACTCGGTCTTTTCTTCATCACAGCCGGCAACATCTTTAAAAGTAACAGCTTTACTGTTGGAAAGACGAGCACGAGATTTTGAGAATTCAAAGGCTTTGTTGTTACCGCCACCACTCATGGTGCGGTATAAGAAGATGATCAGACCAATAACCAAGATGACAGGAATCACAATGTTACCTAAGACAGCCCAAATGGTAACCGTGGATTTTTCCACGTAATCCAATGTGATGTTGTCGGTAGGTTCAATCGTTAATAGAATGTCATTCAAGGTTGGCATGAAGATTTCAAAGACATATTGTGGACCTTCAGCATCTGATATGGTGACTCGATAAACGTTGTTATCTTCCCCACCAATTGGGGTATACTTGATGGTCATACCAGCGAAGTCACCAGCATCGAGTTTTTCGACAAACTCAGAAGGGGTGAGTGGGTCAGGTGCACTTGGTTTAAATAAATTTTGGATGAAGAAGAACGAACCGAATAGAACAATGATGGCAATAATATAGATGCCATAGTTCATCGGGGCTTTCTTCATATTTTTCGGGTTTTTAGGATCTTGCATGAAAATGCCTCACTATTTCTTATATATTTCTGGTTTTAATACCCCAACATATGGGATGTTACGATACAGTTCGTTGTAATCCAAACCATAACCAACAACGAATTCTTTAGGGACAACGGTACCGATGTATTTCGGTGTAAATGGGATGACACGTCCTGCGGGTTTATCGAGTAACGTGACGACTTCAACAGATTTCGCACCACGGTGTCTTAGTAATTTAACGATGGTGTCTAAGGTTTTGCCGGTATCGACGATGTCTTCAGCAATCAAGATGTCACGGTCCATAACCGATGTGTTCATGTCTTTACGAATCTTCACATCCCCTGAAGAAGTGATGTTTCCGTGGTAACTTGATACATCCATATATTCGATTTCAATTGGCAAATCGATGTGTTTGGATAAATCAGACATAAATGGCACACAACCCTTTAACAAACCTAGTAAGATGGGTCTTTCTTTACCTTGATAATCTGCTGTAATTTGCTTCCCAAGGCGTTCACAAATGGCTTTAATCTCTTCTTGGCTAACCAATACTCTTTCAATGTCATTATAAATACTCATCACTAATACCCCCTCTTATATCTTAGCTTGATGACGCTATCTAAGTCTTTTGACGTGTTGTAATACCTACCTAATACCGATAAAATGCGCCCGGTTTGATCCGTAATGACGATGTCTCGATCGCGAATATGCATCGGAATTTTATGGTCAATGTAGTAATCTTTGAGTTTCTTTTTACCGTAAGGAAACTCCAATATATCGCCAGGTTGACGTTGTCTCGCTACCAAAGGTAACGCTAATTTATTATAACATAGTTTTATTTCATAAAAAGATGAATTGCTAGGGGCGTCTAAAAATGTGACAAAGCCCATAGTTTCTAAGACATTAAAAGCTTCTAAATCCAAGACTTGGTTGAATGGCCTACTTGGGGTGGCTTCAACGATCGATACTTTTTGATAAACGCGTTGTAAAATCAAGGTATCATCGAGTTGAAATGATTGGTTAGGTCCACTGTGGGTCAAAAAGCTTAAGATACTGTCTAATTTCAACTGATTAAATTCGATTTGATTGGATTCTAATAAGCAGGCGATGATGTCTTTCTGAATAAGAACATCTTCTAAAAAAAATGTCGATAATAGAAGATGATTTTCATGAGCACTTAAGTACTTTTTAGATTGTTTTCTAATATAGGAAAAGGCTTCATTGAGGTGATTACTGTATTGAATCACCTTGTTTAAGAACTGCGGGTTTTCTTCAATCATTTGTGGGACGATCAGTTTTCTATAACGGTTTCTGGTATACAGATTTTCATGGTTCGAAGCGTCTTCAAAAAAGTGAATTTGATGGTTTTTTGCGTAAGTGTATAAATCTCCTTTTGAAAAACTCAATAATGGCTTTAGATAAATAAAATCGCCTTGAGCAGATACCGGTTGAAGACCAGCATAACCAAGTAAATTGGATCCCCTCGATAGACGCATTAAAACGGTCTCAGCCAAGTCATTGGCGTGATGTGCGGTGAGAATATAAGGGGTTTGATACGTTCTCGCAACCCCCTCAAGATGTTGCTTTCTCAAATGATGTGCTTCATCCTGGAAGTTACCACTAGGGATTTCGAGTTTGATGTATTGTAAATCCAAGTGGTGCGTTTCACAATAACTTTGGATGAATTCGGCTTCGGTATTGGATTCAATACGCTTTTGATGGTTGAAGTGTACCACCACGATGGGGTGGTTGAGTCTTCGGACCAAATCCAAAAGAACCATGGAATCAACACCGGTCGAAACCGATACAACCCATGGGTGGTCTAAAAAAGGCTGGAGTTTTTCTTGAATGGCTTTTAACATAAGACCCCTCTTTTCAACTCATTATTATATCATAATCGCTTGGATTAATTTTTAGGATTATGGTTTTTCAAAATATGCTATAATGGATTAACTGGAGGGTTAACATGTATATATTAGCCAGTAATTCACCCAGACGTAAGAAACTACTAGAAGATGCGGGGGTACCTTTTAAGGTAGTCGTGCCTGATGTAGACGAAACAGTTTTAGAAAAAATGAAGCCAGAGAAAATCGTCATGACGCTTGCTAAAAAGAAAGCACAGGCAGTTTTCGATCAATATCCCGATGACATCATCATCGCTGCTGACACCATCGTTGTTAAAGATGGTGAAGTATTGGGCAAACCAAAAGATGAAGCCGATGCTTATCGAATGCTCAAACTCTTAGACAACGACATGCATGAAGTATACACAGGGGTTTGTATCCTAAATAGTCAAAAAGAAGTTGTTTTTTTCACCATGTCAGAAGTTTGGATGAAAAACTATAATGACTTACAAATCTATGAGTATATCAAAACAGGTGAGCCGATGGATAAAGCGGGTTCCTATGCCATTCAAGGGTTAGGCGAACAGTTTGTTGATCACTATAGTGGTGATTTCTTTACCATTGTAGGGTTACCGCTCAAATCGCTTTTACAGGAATTAAAACGTTTTGAAGAAGCCGAATAAGGCTTCTTTTTTTAAAAAATCCACCCGGATTAAGGGGTGGATTCATATACAAGTGGCACATTATCGGGGTTAAATGAAGCGTCCCAAGTTGTAGGTATGGACTTGAACTCAGTATATATCGTGAGGGTTGGGTTATCCAAGAAGACATTCATTGCGATGTTATTCACGGTGTTAGGGATATAGATATATTCTAATCCGCTACTCATAAACGCCCCAAACTGAATGGTGGTCAAACCAGTCGGTAAAGTGAGACTATCTAGTGCATCGGTACCATAGAATGAGAATCCATTGATCGATTGGATTTTAGATCCACTGACAAACTCAACGGTTTGGAGTTTTTCAGCGTTTAGAAAGGCACGGCTATGGATGACTTCAACATTCATACCAATGGTTACTTTGGTGATGAAGGTATTCATGAAGGCACTGGTCAAAATACGGGTGACTGGTAAACCATTGATGGTATCTGGAATGGTTATTTCATAGGTGACTGGGGTGTTGATGTATTCATAGACATAGACCTCAGTTGGGAATTGAATGTATGAAAACTGAGCTGTTTCACCATAAGTAGCCTCGTAAAAGACATTCCCGAGGACAAAATTCAAAGCGTTGGTTTTATTGATGGTATTTTCCTCAAACTCAACAAATATATTTTGAATGTAGAATTTGTCAAACGCATCCTCACCAATTGAGGTTACCGTATCAGGTATGAAAATGGACTTGATGTCTTTGGTAAAAAAAGCTTCTTCATAGATGGCGGTTACCCCAGATGGGATATGGATGTTACCTTTAAGCCGGGTTTGTTTAAAAGCCATTTTACCGATGGTTCTTAACTGGGTGTTGGGTGAGAATACTATCGATTCGATTCTAGAACCCATAAAAGCGTGGTCTTCAATGAAGGTGACAGAATCAGGTAAAGTATAAATTCGTTCTAGATGATTGGATGGATAATGGATAAGTAATTTGCCGTCCTTGCTTAAAAGGACCCCGTTAATATCTTTGTACTGTAGATTATCTCCATCTACTTCAATACGGGTTAACAGTCTTGTAAAACCGAACGCATCCACACCAATGGATGTGACAGAGGCTGGAATGGTGACGAAATCCAATTTGAATGCTGCGTAAAAAGCGTAATCACCAATGCTGGTTACACCTTCAGGTAAGACGATGAAATTCAATAAAACGTTATTGTAAAAGGCATATTTGCCAATAGTCTTTAATTGTGCGTTGGATTTGAATTGAATTTCTTCTAAGGTACTGTGGGTGAAGGCGTAGTCACCAAGTGAAACAACTGATGCTGGGATTTCGATTTCGATGAGTTCTGTATAAGCGAATGCGTAACTTTGAATGAGTCTTAACTTACTGTCTTTATGGAATGTAATCTCATGGAGTTTGGCCGCGTAAAAGGCCCCGGATTCAATGACTTCAATTGAAGCCGGTACGAAAATGCTTTCTACTTTTGCGAGTCTAAAGGCATCTTTTTTGATGCCGTAGACGGGATCGTCGTCCATTTTCGCAGGTAGCGTTAGATTTTTAGGTATCTTCCCGACATATCCTGTGATGTATACTTGTTCATCTACGGTTTCGAATGTGAACTCGAACGGAACCTCTGATGAAGGCGGTAAAGCTTGACAGCCTGTAAGGAAGAAGATCAATAAAAACCACCATAATCGGGTCTTTTTCATAAGACCATCTCCCAATCTTTTGTAATATTATATCACTTCATCACTTTTCAACAAGGCTAAAAGATTGAAATCTTACAAAAGGCTTAAAAAAAACCATCAATGGATGGCTTTTAGTGCTTGTTTGTGTGGATTTTTTTGAGTTCATCCTCATCAAAGTGATATTTAGACTTACAAAAGTGACAGACAACTTCTGCACCATGGTCTTCTTCGATGAAGGTTTGAAGGGTTTTGACATCCAATTTTTCCAACGATTTCGCAAACTTTTCTTTAGAACAATGACAGACATAAGCGATGTCATGTTCAGATAGTTTTTTAGCGGTACCACTCGATAGAATATCGGTGATGTCTTCCACCGATAACCCTTGTTCGAATAGTTCAGTGACCGCTTGGATATTGGATAGTACTTTTTCAATCTGTGTGATGGTTTGTTCAGATGCGTTTGGTAACAATTGGATGATGAAACCACCAGCGTGTTTAATCGATTGGTCTGGGTTGACCAATACCCCTAAACCAACCGCAGAAGGCGTTTGTTCGGAGGATGTGAAATAATAGGTAAAGTCATCACCTATTTCACCGGTTTCTAATGCGATACTCGATGTGAAGTTGTGACGCATGTTCAAATCTTTGGTGACATGTAAGTAGCCATTACCAACGGCTTTACCCACAGCGAGTTTGCCTGCTTTTGGACCGCTATTGTAAGTTAAATAGACTTCAGGATTTTTAATATCGCCACGGACTTCGCCTTTCGCATTGGTCTCTACCAACATATATTCGATTGGGCCATCCCCTTCGATTTTTAATGTAATGGACTCGCCATCTTTAACCATTAAACCCATCATCGCCGATACGGTTAAAAAACGACCTAGTGCTGCGGATGCGGTTGGCCAAGTACCATGCGTGGTACGGGCTTTTTCAACCAAAGCTTGACTATAAGACACATAGATGCGGGCTTCCCCGTGATAGGCTGTTGAAATTAAACAATAATCTTTCATATGAATACACCTCGTGAATCATTTTACCACAAGTGTCAACTTTGTTGAATAATGACGCTGTTATGATACAATACTATGGAAAGGTTGTTATAAAGATGGGATTTAAAATAGACAAAATACAAGTCGATTCGAACGT
>DJWH01000100.1 GCA_002441525.1 Acholeplasmataceae bacterium UBA6235
TTTCATTAACCGAACTCAAAACAGACAATCCCTTGGATACAAGAGATAACAGTGAATTAAAAAGTTTCATCTATGACCCAACAGAAAATCCTGAACGTGGGTATGGAAAGAACTATGGTGGTGTGGATTACTTGAAAAAATCGAAGTTTGTATATATCGAACTTCCGAGTTCACCACAACCCGTCATCGAACGATTATCAAATTTTACACCAGATAACCCATACATTCCACTAGATGAAAATTCAAAAGTAGCCACACTCATCGCTACGGATCAAGTAAATGAAGAGGATAAAACCTATTACATGGGTAAATTCAGATTGAATATCTGGATTGAGGGTTGGGACGCAGATTCGTTTGACGCGATTTACGAAGATACATTATTATTTAGTTTCGAGTTTCAATCGGCTGAAAGTATTGTAATTTAGTCATAAATCAGTTACAATCGTAATTGATATGAAATAAAAAAGACATAAAAAACAAAGGAAAAAGGGGAAAAAACAAAATGAGAAAATTAACTCAAAAATTAGTTTTATCAGTAGTAACGATGGCTTTAGTCGTAATCGCACTAGGTACATCGACATTCGCATGGTTCACATTGACAAACAAAGCTTCTGTTGGTGCATTCACTGCTCAAGTAACAGCCGGTGAAGGTATTGAAATCACACTAGGTGATTGGGATGATCAAGCATTAGAATACACAGCTCCGGTAGCATCCACTGTTTGGTATACAGTATTACCTTCAGCAGTTATTCAAGATTATGTTACAAATATGTATGATTCGTTCAGATTTGATAACTTAACATCAGCTGATGGGTCAACAATTAAAAATGAAGCATTTAATACTGTTACATACTCAAGATCTGCAAAATATATTGAATTCGTACTTTATTTTAGATCAACAGCTGAAAAGACAATTACTTGGAATTCAGCATCCCTATCTGGATTAGCACAACCATGGGTTGTTAACGTTCCATCATTCTTAGCATCTGACAACTTAACTACTTGGGCAATTAACACTACTCAACAAGTATCTGCTTGGACTGCTGCAAGAGTATCTATTGCAGGTTCATCAACTTATACATATCAAGCACCTGCTGGCACAGTAGGTGGTGTATACAACTCAAACGCAGGCGTAGAATCTTATGATTTAGCTGATGTTTCTGGCGCATTTACTGTGGGTGCAGGTACTGGTGCTCCTTATGGTGCAGCTGCATATGGTATTGAAGCAGGGAAAACCACAACATATGGTGCTGTGTTACCTACAATTCATTCAACTTCTAATGTTAACTCAACTCCTGTAGCCATTTTAACATTAGCTGGTCCTACAAGTGGATACTACACTGGTAATGTTACAGTTAGAGTATGGATTGAAGGTTTTGATGCTGATGCATTTGACGCCATCTTCAACTCAACACTATCTGTTCAACTTGGATTTGCTGTACAAGAATAATTAGTGAATCTATTTTAAAAGGTTTGCATGGCGACATGCAAACCTTATCTTTAATATGATGTATTTTAAGATAATCTCATTGATACTAGATTTTAGACAAATAATATAATATAATTGTATTAGTGAAAACGTTGTTTAAAAGGAGATGTGTCTAGTGAGTCAATCTAAAGTTAATATTATAAAAGCGTTAAAAATCGGTGGTAACACATTGTTTTACACAATAATTGTTTTATTGTTGTTATTTTCAATTTCAAATCTCAGTGTAAGATCTAATAAAGATATCGCAAATGTCTTTGGTCGTGGTTTCTTACCCGTCATTTCAGACTCCATGGAAGGTAATAAATCTGACTCATTTGATAAAGGATCACTTGTCTTTGTAAAACTTCTCAATGATAGCGATAAAGAAAACCTAGAAATTGGCGACATTGTCACATTCTATGATTTGAATTTAACGGCATTAAATACCCACAGAGTTGTTTATGTAACACCAAGTTACATTGTTACTCAAGGGGATAAAGCCGCAGCATCTGCACCTTATGTCATTGGTGGAGACAACACGGGCGTTCAATATGAAATCGTCACATATGATAACATTAAAGCAATCCGCACTGGAGATATCGGTGGCGTTGGTAGCGCAGTATCTTATTTACAAACCCCAACCGGTTTCGCAATCTTCGTTATTGCTCCAGTTGTATTATTACTAGCATATCAAGGATATGTCTTAACTAAGACATTACTTGCTGTTAACAAAGAAAAAATGGAAGCTAAGCATGCAGTTGATAAAGAACAACTACTTGAAGCTGAAAAAGAAAGAATTCGTAAAGAATTATTAGAAGAACTTAAGAAGGAAGAATCCAACAAATAGTTTTTCTTCGATTTAGAGAGGTAAGACGATGGTTAACTTTGCTCGTTTTTACATCCAGTTCATTAGAGATTTCTTCGGTAATATCGGCAAATTTTTCAATGCAATCATTGGTGCATTTGCCGATTTATTTTTTAATGACGTGGGACAATATTTTGAAGATTTAGTTCAAGCCAGTACATTATTCGGCTTCCTAGATTGGCTAATTGCCATCTTGATCTTGGGGATCAATATGGTTTTTATTGTTTTCTTCATTTTGAAAATATATCAAATGTTACGTGTCTATATTCGCTTTATTAAAACCGAAATGGATAAGGATGAATTATTAGAGGAAGTCGCTTTACTAACCCAAAAAACAGTTGAACTTGCGGATGAAAAGAACAAGATTCTGATGCTTAAATTGGGTGGTGCCTCTGCATCCTCCTCATTACCAGGTAAGGAAAACGAAAAACAAGATAAGAACACACCTCAAGCCATCGGTCCTACTAGATTTGCTAAACTTACTCAAGTGGATGAGGCGTATAGAAATGTCATTACCTCTATCCAAATGACACCTGAAGATACCGTTGGTTTACCAGAATTAATCAACCGTTTCATCAACTTCTCAGCATCTAGATTAAACTTATACTACAATGAAAAAATCATCCGTACCTTTTTTGCAGGTATGGCTTCCTCCAAGATTTTAATTCTTGAAGGTATCTCCGGTACCGGTAAAACCAGTTTACCTTACGCGATGGGGAAATTCTTCGGACACGATTCCGCGATTATTTCCGTTCAACCATCTTGGCGTGATAGAGCCGAAATGATCGGTTACTTAAACGAATTTACCAAGAAGTTCAATGAAACTGACTTCTTAAAAGAACTCTACGAAACGACTTACCGTGAAGATTTAAACTTTATCGTCCTAGACGAATTAAACTTAGCGCGTATTGAGTACTATTTCGCAGAATTCCTATCCATCATGGAAATGCCGAATGAAGCAGAATGGAAGATTGACGTTGTATCAGACCGTCAACCTACCGACCCTAAGCACTTCATGGATGGTAAGATTTTAGTCCCTCAAAATGTATGGTTCGTTGGTACAGCGAATAAAGATGACTCCACATTCACCATTACCGACAAAGTTTATGACCGTGCATCCTCTATTATTATGAATACAAAAGCTGAATTTGTTGACGCCCCATATACTGAAGGTGTCACCATGAGCTATGAATATTTAAAGACCTTGTTTGACGCTGCTTGGAAAGCACATCCGATTTCGCCAAAAGCACTCGATAACTTAGGTAAACTCGATGATTTTATCGCCCAAAAGTTTAAAATCACATTTGGTAACCGTATTATGAAACAAATTAAACTATTCACACCAATTTACGTTGGCTGTGGTGGTTCTGAATATGAAGCACTCGATTATATGGTTGCGAGAAAGATCTTAAGAAAGTTTGAAGTCTTGAACTTACCATTCTTACAAGATGAACTGAGCGAACTGATCGTATTGCTCGATAAATTATTTGGTAAGAACGTATTTAAAGAATGTATTTCATTCCTAACAGATCTTAAGAAGATGAACTAGGTGAGTTTTTAAATGAAAAAAAGACAAACCGACAAATTAAGTCAGTTCTATTATTCATACGATCAAACTTTTAAAGATTTGGAAAAGTCCCATACTTTTCCAAAGACTTTTTATAGTGCTTTAATGTCAGGTAAAAACACGTTATATCAAAAGGCAATGTCAGAAACCAAAACCTTTGATGAAACGTGGATTAAGACCATTGAATCCTATTTTCCAAGCATTGAAAAGATTATTCTTAACCCTAAATCAGGTTTAAAATACTTAGAAGAAATCGTTCCGATTGAAAAAGCCAAAAAGATTCGTAGCAATTCCATTCGTCATTTAGCTTCTCACACCCACTTCATCCGTGAAATTCGTGATGAAGTCGTGATGCCAAAGAAGATCATGACGACTGAAACCGATATCGACTATGGTACTTATGAAAACCGATTTGTGATGACCCTCATAGAACGGCTTTTTAACTTCGTCAGAAGCCGTCATGAACTCATTAAAGATAATATTATCTCCTATCAAAAGAAACATTTTAACTACACATCGACATTCCATATATCTGACTTAGAAGTCGATATGAACCTCGATGTCGTCTTTAAAGAAGACTTAGAAGATAAATCCATCAATATATACAACAAAGGGATTCTCGAACGTGTAGAATACCTTTCAAAGCGTGTCACATCCATTCGTAACTCCCCATTCATGACTTTGATGGCTGGTGAAAAGAAAGTTATGCCACCCATCATGCAAACCAACGTCATTTTAAAGAACGTGGATTTTAGAAACTGTTATGTCTTGTGGCTATTCTTAGACCGCTATAATACTTTGGCGTATGACGTCACTGTTAAAGAAAAAGACATGACATTTGACCGTTCTTATCAGGATGCAGTCGAAAGATTGGCACTCAACACATTTACCATGGTCGCTTTTAACCAAGGCGTTAGAAAGCCATCTTATGATGAAATAGTTGAAAAAGAAATCATCAAAAAAGCATTTAAGATTGCGAATATCCATGTGAATGATATCGTTGATACTCCTGAACCGATTGTGGTTGAAGATGAACGTATCAATCAATACTTCTTACAAGAAAACATTAAAATATTTAAAAAACGTGTAGAAGAAGAAGTCGAACGCAGTTCAACCTATGAAGTTGGTTTGAAGCGTGCTTTGCGTGATACGATATCCATTTCGAATGCGATTTTTAAACATCATTTTGAGTTGGAAGAAAATGATGACTATTTCTCACGCATGGTCAAAGACGATGACGTTGAGAAAAACTTAGAAGTATCCAAGGAAAAAGCCAAGATTGCGAGAATCATTCGAGAAACCAAAGAAGTCGATTATAACAACGCCATTCGTTTAGAACGCAAGTTGATGAAAGACATCGAAGGAGCCAATCAACGCCTCATTCTGATGAATCGAAAGAAAACCGAAGATGAAGCCGAACGCATTAAGATTGAAGCTGCGTTAAAGGAACAAAAAGACATCGCTGCGAAAGAAGCACAAATGCTTTCTGACAACCTTGAACTCGTCAATCAAAACCGTGAAACACTATTGTTAGAGAAAAAACAAGTGGATGAAACCATCGCTTCTGAAACTCAAAAAGCGATTGAAGAAAACAACACACTCATCAATAATCTAAAACAAACACTCCAAAACCAATTGGATCAAAAGATTGCGACACTAGACAAACATTTCAATGCGGAACGTGAAGCGATTGAAAAAGAACAAGCGAAACAACTTAAAAAGTTGGAACGTGAGGAAAAGAACGCGATTGCAGAGGCACAAAAGAAAGCCAAAGCTGAATATCGTTTGGTCGTATCCAATCTACGTAAAAAAGCGAAGATTGAGCACGATCGTTTGATGAAAAAACTCAAACTTCAACGTCAAAAGGAACAAGAAAAGCTGTTGAAAGAATTTGAAAAACTCAAATTATCGATGGCTAAGAAACAAGAAAAAGCACTGTTAGACATTCAAAAACAATCTGAAAAAGACATTGAAAAGCTTAAAAAAGAAGGCCTTCCAAAAGAGTCCAAAACGCCTAAAACCGATAGTGAAGTAGAATAAAAATTAAGGAGGGAACTAGATGAAAAAAATCATAAAAATATCGATGACGGTATTCACAGTATTTTTCTTTCTAGCATCCGTCCTTTTGTTGTTATTAGGGACACTTTCTTTACAGGAAAATCGTTACTTAAAGGTCTTTAATCATACCTATTCGGTGGTTGGATCAGGTTCGATGGAACCCACCATTATGACCGGTGAATTCATCATCATTCGATATGAATCCTATGATAAGATTTACCAATCTGTATTAGATGGGGAAACACCGATTATCGCATTTCGAACCGATAAAAACATTGTCCATAGAGCCATTGAAGCGACCCCGGATGGACTGATTACTAAAGGTGATAATAACCCAGCAGCGGATGATGGTTTCGTGACTGAAGAGAACTTTATTGGGGTAGTGGTGTCACACTTCATGTTATTCGATATCGGTAATATTACACTCAACTATAGACACATCGTATTCCTGGTCATCATTGTGCTCTTGTTATTCATTTTAGTACACGAATTGATCAACTTCTTAAAGATGGTTCGTGAAACCCAAGAAGCGAAAATGCTAGAGAAACATGAAATTGAAAAAGAGGCTTGGATTAAAGCTGAAAAGGAACGTTTAAGGATTGAGTTAGAAAATGAAATGAAATCGCGTAGAGACGCTAACAAAGACAAAAAT